>JANQHM010000219.1 GCA_028282645.1 Candidatus Gastranaerophilales bacterium | reverse complement strand
AAAATAAAAAATATTTCTCAGGCAAGATTTATAAACTGTTGTAACATAGATTATGCTTTAAACTCCAAAGGTATTGCTTAGAATTAATTTGCCCTGTGGTGGATATTCTTTTTTTGTTGAATAATATATTTTTATGTTATCATCTAGTTGTGGGATCCTGAGAAAAATTTAAAATTTAGTTAAGGTACCAATATACTAACTCAAAAATACTTTTCAGATTCTTTAATCAGGTAAAAGCTAATAAAATAAACTATTCTCCAGAATTGCGAAGCGAGAGCGTTAAAAAATGAAATGGTCAATTTTATTTTTTACTAAGCTCATTCCAAATAGAAATCTGAAATTTAATTTAGTACCAGTATATAATATTTATTGAGTGGGATAAAGATTTTCAGACTTGGTGGAATTGAATGTGTCTAGTCAAATATTGAGTGATTTTATATATAACTTAAGTTCTAATACGGCTAAGCTAAAAAAAATATCAAAACGAATTAAAGAATCAAAACTTCTTTATTTTACCGGGCTTACCGGCTCAGCCAGAAATTTTTTGATTTCTTATATTATTAATTCTTTAAATGTGCCTGTATTAATAGTTACTCCTGATATAACAGGTGCTTTAAGAACCGGAAAGGATTTGGAAAACTTAACATCCAGAAAAATAGATTTTTTGACCTCTCACGAGGCCTCACCTTATGAAACGGTTTATAAAGATCCGGAATTAACAAAACAGCAACTGTGTATTTTAAATGATTTTAAAGAAAGTCCTAATAATATAATAATTATCCCCGCAAAAACATTGTTAAATACATACGTGCCTCAGGAATCAGCAGAACAAAACTCTTTAAAACTTAAAACAGGTGATGCTATTGATACATATGAAGCAGCTGATATACTTGTAACACTGGGATATCAAAGAGTGACAATGGTAATGGATCCTGGAGAATTCAGCTTGCGCGGAGATATTCTTGATATTTATCCTATAACAGGTAAGCCGGTACGTATTGAATTTTTCGGTGACGATATACAAGATATAAGATTATTTGACATTGATACACAAAAGTCTATTGAACATATAAAAGAAATAACAATAACTCAACGCTACAAAGTTGTCATAGAAGACAATGATAAAAATACAATAATAGAAAAGATAAGCCAAATTGCCCACGAGCAAAAAGCTAATCTGGAGGGTACATCGCTAAATACATTGGAAGAAACTATTCAAGCCATAATTTCCAATTTTGAAACCAGTAATTATTTTGAAGGTATTGAATACTTTGCACCGCTAATTAGTAATAATAATAGTAATATTATAGATTATTTACCGCAAGATACACTTGTAATAACAATAGATTCACCGGAATATCTTCAAAGACTTCAGCTTCAACACGACAAATATATTCAAGAATACGAAAAAAATATTAACGAGGGCTTAGCATTAAAATTACCCGAACTATTACACAAAACACCTGAATTTATCATAAATAATTTAAAATCTTATAAAAATATAAACATAGATAGTTTTGTTCAAGACGAACCTGAATTTGCAGAAGAGCTTGAAAGCAAGATGATACCTAAATTTCTTGCTAACCTGGACAATGCATCAAACTTTATTTATGATCTGAGAACTGCTGACGTAAGTGTTTTAGTAGTAAGCGAATACCCTCAAAGAGTTTCCGAGGTTTTAAAAGAATGGGAATGCCCGAACAGGGTTCTGGATCCTGAAGACAATTTAAATATAGATGAACTGCTTGCATCGCGCGATATATTAATTTCACGGCAAGGTTTTGCAGAAGGTTTTCATATATCTGAAATTGATTTTGCAGTAATAACTGATACAGAGCTTTTCAACAAAAAAGTTAAAAAGCCGACTATGGCAAAGCGAGTATCCAAAAGAGAAAACATAGATTATTATGTATCATTAAATGATTTAAATGACGGTGATTACGTAGTTCACGTAAAGCATGGCATAGGTAAATTTGTTGGATTAAGCAAACACGAGCTTGACGGACAATTAAAAGATTATTTATCAATAGAATACGCACGTGGCGATAAATTATACGTGCCTGCCGAACAAATAAACTTATTGTCCCGCTATCGAGGGGCTGGTAATTCTGCTCCAAAGCTCACTAAAATGGGCGGGGCCGAATGGAACACGCTCAGACGCAAGGTTAAAAAAGCTATAGATTATATAGCCGCAGACTTGATTAAAATTTACGCAAAACGCACGCAACAAACAGGTTTTGTTTATGATGGCGACAGCCCTTGGCAATTAGAAATGGAAGATGCTTTTCCGTTTGCGGAAACTCCTGATCAACTTCAGGCCATTGTTGATACCAAAGCAGATATGGAATCTGAAAAGATTATGGATAGGCTTGTGTGCGGTGATGTTGGCTTTGGTAAAACCGAAGTTGCAATGCGTGCTATATTTAAATCTATTTTATCGAGCAAACAAGCTATTTTATTGTGTCCTACAACTATTTTAGCACAGCAGCATTATAATACTTTTGTAGACAGGTTTAAGCCTTATCCGATTAAAATTGAGCTTTTGTCAAGATTTAGAACAGCTAAACAAATAAAAGAAACATTAAAAAATTTGCTTACCGGTGAATGTGACCTTGCAATAGGTACGCATAGACTTTTACAAAAAGATGTTGAGTTTAAAAATCTTGGGTTAATGATAATTGACGAAGAACACCGCTTTGGTGTACGGCATAAAGAAAAACTAAAAGAGCTAAAAACAGAAGTTGATGTATTGACATTATCAGCGACACCAATACCCAGGACTCTCTATATGTCCTTATCAGGAGTAAGAGATATGAGTTTGATTAACACACCTCCGATAAACAGAGCTCCGATAAAAACATATGTGGGACAATACAATGAATCTATGCTTAGAACAGCCATTAATCATGAGCTTGAACGAGAAGGACAGGTTTATTTTGTACATAACAGAGTTGAATCGATTTATAAAGTAGCACTGGAGCTGCAAAAAATGATACCCGAAGCCAGAGTTGCAATCGGGCACGGACAAATGCCGGAAAAAGAACTTGAGAAAGTTATGTACGAATTTTCCAACCACGAATATGACGTACTGGTATGTACTACTATTATTGAATCAGGCTTAGATATTCCTAATGCTAATACATTAATAGTAGATGATGCGGATAAATTTGGGCTTGCACAGCTTTATCAAATTCGCGGCCGCGTTGGTAGAAGCGATGTTCAGGCTTATGCTTATTGCTTCTACCGAAAAAATAAAATGCTTACACCCGAAGCAAAAGACAGGTTAAAAGCAATAAAGGAATTTACAACACTTGGTAGCGGCTATCAAATTGCACTTAGAGATTTGGAAATTAGAGGTGTAGGAAATATTTTAGGTTCTCAGCAGCATGGTCATATGATTACAGTTGGCTTTGACCTTTATTGCCAGCTATTGGAAGATGCTATAAAACAATTTTCAGGTGAAACAGTGGAAAGAAAAGAACCCCCTGTTGTTGATATAAACGTTACCGCTTACCTACCTGATACCTGGGTTGGTGATAAAGAACAAAAAATGATTGAATATAAAAGATTGGCTGATGTACAATCGATAAAAGAACTTCAGTATATAGAATCTGAATGGAAGGACAGATTCGGTAAAATACCTGATGAGGTATCAAGACTCATTCAAATTATACGTGTAAGACTTTATGCCACAGAAATAGGCATTAATTTAATAAGAGAAGCTGCAGGTACCATAAGAATTTATGCGGATTATAATGTTTATGAGTGGAGGTTATATCAATCTAAGTTGCCTAAGCAATATGCCAGAAAATTTAAATGGACAAAGGCACCTGCTACTTCAGAAAATGGGAAAAGTATCATAATTTTTAACAATCTGGGGCTACTCCCCGAAGAACAGTTAGATATAATTGAAGAAACGATTTATACTATATTAGACATTAAAAATATTAAAAAATAAAAAGAGGAGATAAAAAATGAAAAAGTTAAAGGTCCTGATTACAATTTTGTCATTATTAACAGTTGTAGGATGTGCAAAAATGGAGCCTGCAAAATCTGATATAACTATTATGACTATTAATGGTAAGAATATCACCCAAAGTAATTATGATAAAATATTTAATGATACAATACAAAATTCTTTTTTAGCTAAGGCAAAAGTAGATTTTAACGACCCCAAATATAAACAGCTTAAATTATTATTCAAAAATCAAACTATAAATCAAATAATAATTAAAGAATTACTTGACCAAGAAGCTAAAAACAGAAAAATTGCCATATCAGAAAAAGAAGTGGATAATTCTATTGAGAAGATAGCTTTTAATATTGGTGGTAAAGAAAGTTTATTTAAAAAGCTTGAAGAAAATAAAATTGATAAGCAGGAATTCCTTGCGGATATAAAAGATAGCTTACTCAAAAAGAAGCTTGTTGAGAGTATATCTTCATCAAAGGTGTCTGAATCTGATGCAAAAAAGTTTTATAACGAAAATAAGGAATCAAAGTTCAAAACCGGTGAAATGGTTAGGGCAAAACATATATTAATATCTGCTAATGCTGACGAAATTAAAGCCAAGCTTGAAGCAAGCGGTGACAAGTTAACTGAAGATGATGTATCTAAAAAAGTCCAAAATGCTTTTGATAAGGCAAGGAAAAAAGCTGAAAAACTTCAAAAAGAAATTGCTAAAGCCCCTAAAAAGTTTGAAGACTATGCAAAGAAGTACTCTGAAGATCCGTCTTGTGCAAATGAAGGCGGAGATTTAGGATTTTTTGAAAAAAAAGAAATGGTTCCCGAGTTTTCAGAAGCTGCATTTAAGCTTAAGCCTGGAGCTATAAGCAAAGTAGTTAAAACAGATTTTGGATTTCATATAATTAAAGGTGTAGACAGGAAACCTGCAGGATATACCGAATTTACAAAAGTAAAAGAGGATATTATCAGCTATTTATCAGAAATTGAAAAAATCAAGGCATTGGGTAGTATGTTAGAAGCAGCAAAAAACAAGGCAACAATCGTTTATACTGATGATTCTTATAATCCTAAAAATATTGAAACAGAACTAAAGAAAATCCAGCAAACCAGAACAAAAGCGTTGGAAAAAGTCAAAAAAGAGGCTGCAGACACAGTAAAAGACGTGGAAGCTAAGTCAGGCGACAAAGCCAAAAAATAATTTATGGATTCTAAAAAAATTAAAAATAGGCAATGGTGAATACTCCTCTTCTCCTGAAAAAAGAGCTTACCATTGCTTATTATATTTTTTTCTAATTTTACCTCAATCCCCTTTAATAGTGAGGCTTTTTCTTGTTTAATTCTTCTTTTTTACTGTAGTTTCTCTCAATAGTTATGTCTATTATATTATCATTTGCACAATTATATTCGTCTTTAATCATATTTTCTTTTTTATTATCTTCTACTAAAATAGTAATATCACCTGCTGACGCAGTATCAGCCACCTTCACCTCATCCGCGGGTATTTCCTTTAACTCTTTAAAAACAGTTAAACTCGCCAGCTTGGGGTTATTACTGACCTTTATTAACTTAAATTCTCCCTGCCTGATTTTTTTACATTTGTAAATTGACATAGCCTCTAAGGTTAGCTGTTTAGCTTCTTCT
>JANQHM010000050.1 GCA_028282645.1 Candidatus Gastranaerophilales bacterium | reverse complement strand
AAGATATTCTCTGAATAGCGAAGCGGGAGCGTTAAAAAATGAAATGGTCAATTTTATTTTTTATAAGCTCATTCCAAAGAGAAATCTGAAATTTAATTTGGAACCTGTATATATATTATTCCCAGATTTTTGATTTTTTAAACATTTTTTTAGCAAATATTAAGAAATATTATATATTTTTTAATAATTATAATATATACCTCCCCCCCAATGTTAGTAACTATAGTATAGTTTAAATTCTATTTCTTCAAAATGCAATCCTTATAAATAAGTAAAGAAAAAAATTTCCTACAAAAAGACTATTATTATGCTGCTTGAATGAGCTTATATAAAAAATTAAACATTAATAAAAGACTGCCAAGTTGACAGCCCTTTATCCAAATCTTTTAGAAATAAAAACTTGTTTTTACTTTTTATTAACCATTTCTTTAAATTTTTTGCCAGCTGTAAAGGTAGGTACTGTTTTTGCCGGAATAGTAATTTCTTTACCGGTTTGAGGATTTCTACCGGTTCTTTCGGCTCTTTTACGTGGTTCAAATGTACCAAATCCAACTAAAGTTACTTTTTTACCCTTGGCTACAGTTCTTTCTACAACATCAATAAATGTTGTTAAGATTTCTGCAACTTCTTTTTGTGTAACTTTTGCCTTTTTGGCAACTTCTTGTACCAATTCTTCCTTATTCATCCTCTGAACTCCTTCCATAAATCTAAGATATTCACAATTTCTATTATATTTATTTCTTCAAATTTAGCAAGTGCTTTTTTTTGTTTAATTTTTAATTTTTTTGTAGGAATCTTAAGTAATTATATAATTGTATAATTAAACTAACCCTAAGAAATACATTAAAATAATGCAATAACTTAACTTTTTATAAAAGATATAAAGTTTAACAAAAAAAAATGAATTTAAAATCAATAAAAAATTTATTATATTTGGTTAGCCTGGTTGGACTATATATATTTCCGGTTAATTATTCCTTTGGAAATGATGATATTACCCGACTGGTTAGTAAACCTGCCAGCAGAAAATTTAAAATCAGAATAACAAGCCAAAAAATATATGATAATGATCCGCAGGCAACAATTTTAACTAAAAATACTGAGCGTGACGTGCAGCTTGATACTTTATTTAATAAAGACACTCATTTACTTTTAAATGATAGTGTTCCTTCTGAAATATTTACATTTAATAAAGAAAAATATAAAAAAATTATAAGAGGGTCAGTGCAGAAAAATGTTAATACTGATCCTAAAGAGGAAAGAAAAAGAATTTCTCATATTAGCATTGCAAAGCTTAGAAGTAATAATAAGTCTTTTGTAAACCTTAAAAAAGGTAAGGTGCAGTCTGATGAGCAGGCAAAAAATTATTATAAAAGACTTATAAAGGCTGCACGTACATTTATTGAGCAAGGTAATATATATCAGGCAGAAAAAAGCCTTGAAAAGGCCATGAAGCATTCTTTCGGCGATGTTTGGACTTTGGCTGAAATTGCCGGAAGTTTTGAAAGAATCAGCAGGTTTGAGTTTGCATCTAAAGCTTATAAAAAAGCTCTTAGTAAAAGGCCTAACAGGATAGAGCTTTTGTTTAATTATGCGGTTTGTTTAAGAAAAGACAATAAGCTGGATGAGGCAAAAGAAATTTTAAAAAAATTAATAGAAATTAGCCCTGAATTTATGTTAGCGCATTTTAACCTTGGAAGTATCTATTATAAAAAGGCTATGTATTATAATTCTCTGGATTCATTTTATACGTCTGTTAAATTAAATCCTTTGAGTATTGATGCATATTATAATATTGCTTATATTTTAGAAAAACTGAATGAGAGAACTCTTGCGAAAAAATATTATGCAAAATGCATAAAACTTAACCCCGGAGACAGGCAGTCTAAAAATGCATTATTAAGGCTGGGAAAAAAATATAGTAGCAAGAAAAATAAGAAGACATATAAATCTTCTTAAAATAATAAAAAAAGTGATAATAATATCAATAATAACAAGCACAGTCACGATTGAATAATCTGAAAAGTATTTTAGAAATAGTATTCAAAAAAGATTAAAGTTTTGCTGTCTTTATTCGAGTAATAATATAAAAGCCATAGAAAAAAGTTGGGCTATACGACCCAACCTCCTCCCCAAACCTAGTAGCCGCCTGTAAATAGCGCGGCATTTTTTTTGTTTATTAATATTTTAAAATAAAAATAATATACTTAATATATCAAAAATTTGAATATTTACTTTATCTTGTTTTGAATTATATTTTTTGTATATACCATATTTTTGATCATATTTCAAGTCTATATTGTTTTCATAATTCTTATTTTTATTATTAAAATTTTTATTATCGCATCCCTTAAATTCACTTATAATAATAATTTAAACCTTTATTATACTCTTACTCATTTATAAAAAAAGAATAAAAAAATTATGCGTATATTTTATAAAATCTCTTAATATTCTTTAATGATAAAGAAGACAGGCTATTTTACAAAACTTAATATTACTAATTATTTTTTAAAGAAAAAACAATTAGTTGCCGATATACAAGATATATAACTTGGCAAAGTTTGGAGCTAACCATGGCTAAGATTATTGAGAACTCCCAAGGTAGGAGAATGATAAAATTAACATCCGATGACATCTTAATGGTGGTAAATCTCTACCAACAACAATGCAAGTCACAAACCTTTACATATGAAGAAGCAAGAAAGTTACTTAGTAGTGGTAGGTTTTATCTCCCCGAAGATTTATGACTCCCTCTTCCCCTTGAGGGAGTCATTAAGACTTTTATTTATTCCGGTTCCAAGAAGCTTTAACATAGCACAGTCCGTAAATGAGCCTTTATGATATAACTAGCTTTTATTTTTTTAACCAGACAGGCTCTAAGTTAAATTTCAGATAACTCTTTAGGGTAGTGGTCAGTTGAGTACTGATGCTTACAAGTAAACTTAAGTTATATCAAAAGCTTACATCGATGACATAAGAAAGGTGATGACCATCACCCTCTTTAGGATGAGCTTATAAAAGTAAAATTTACATTGAAATATAAGTTTTATTTTTTATTTTTTGCAGCCTTATAAGCTTCTCTTAAATTTTTCAGCCTGTCTCTTAATTCTGCAGCCCGTTCAAAATCTAAAAGCTTTGCGGCTGCGTGCATATCTTTTTCCAACTTATCAATGATTTTAGGCAAGTCATCAACCTTAGCATTAACTTCTGCCATTTGCTCGGCAATAACATCTTCCACGTTTCTATAATTATTAACAAGTTCCAAAAGATTATTAGATATGCTTTTGACAATAGTTTTAGGTACAATATTATTTTTTTTATTATATTCTAGCTGAAGCTTACGCCTTCTTTCAGTCTCGCTTTTTGCTTTTTGAATACTGCCGGTTATTTTATCCGCATACATAATTACTTTGCCGCAAGCATTACGGGCAGCTCGCCCAATTGTTTGTACCAGACTTGTTTCTGATCTTAGAAAACCTTCTTTATCCGCATCCATAATTGCAACAAGAGTAACCTCAGGCAAATCAAGCCCTTCTCTTAAAAGGTTTACCCCTATTAAAACATCAAATTCGCCAAGCCTTAAATCTCTAAGAATTTCTACTCTTTCAATAGAGCTGATATCACTATGCAAATAACGCCCTCGTATACCTAGTTGCAAGAAATAATCCGATAAATCTTCCGCCATTTTTTTTGTCAGAGTAGTTATTAAAATTCTTTCATTTTTATCCGCGCGGATTTTAATCTCTCCAATCAGATCATCAACCTGATTTGCAATAGGCCTTATTTCAACTTCCGGGTCAACAAGCCCGGTGGGTCTGATAATTTGTTCCACAATCAAGTCTGATTGATCTTTTTCAAAATCTCCGGGCGTTGCGGAGACAAAAATCTTTTGTCCCACCCGATCCCAAAATTCTTCACTTTTAAGAGGCCTGTTATCCCTTGCGCAGGGCAATCTGAATCCATAATCTATTAAAACGTTTTTACGGGCGAAATCTCCGTTGTACATACCTCTCAATTGAGGAATAGTAACGTGTGATTCATCTATAACAAGTAAAAAGTCTTCGGGAAAATAATCAAGTAGTGTGGCAGGAGGAGTGCCCGGCTTTCTGCCTTCAAATAATCTTGAATAATTTTCTATACCGTTACAATAACCTACTTCTTTTATCATTTCTATGTCGTGTTTTGTACGCTGAATAAGCCTTTGCGACTCTAAAATTTTATTTTCGCCTTCCAGCTCCTGCACTCTTATTCTTAATTCGTTTTCGATTAATTTGCAAGCATCGTGTACATCCCCATCCCCTGCGAGATAATGAACTGCCGGAAAAATCATTTCATCTTCGCAGAATTCTATTATTTCGCCTGTGATAGCGTTTATGCGTGTTATTTTTTCTATTTCATCGCCAAAAAATTGAACTCGTGTAATATCGTTTTCATAGGCTGGCTGAATTTCTACAACATCACCTCTGGCCCTAAAGACACCCCTTTTAAGCTCAATATCATTTCTTTCATAATGAACATCCACCAGGTGCCTCAACAGGTCATCACGTTCTAAAAAATCACCTACTGAAATTTTTATTGCACCTTTCAGGTAATTTTCCGGCAAACCCAGACCATATATGCAACTTACACTGGCTACCACTATAACATCACGTCTTTCAAAAAGGCTTCGGGTTGTACTGTGGCGCATTCTGTCTATTTCTTCGTTAATAGTTGCGGATTTTTCTATATAAGTATCTGAACTTGGTATATATGCTTCGGGTTGATAATAGTCATAGTAACTTATAAAGTATTCGACAGCATTATTTGGCAACAGCTCTTTCATTTCGTTATAAAGCTGTGCAGCCAAAGTTTTGTTGTGAGCTATTATTAATGTTGGCTTTTGTACTTGTTCTATAACATTTGCAATGGTAAATGTTTTACCGGAGCCTGTAACACCCAGTAATGTTTGTGTATTATATCCCTGATGTATGCCTTCGGTTAATTGTTCTATAGCCCTTGGTTGGTCGCCTGCGGGTGAATGCTTGCAGACTACTTTTAGGGGGCGTTTCATTTCTGTTTGTATTTTTATTTTAGCCATGGTTATATTATAATACATAGATAGTTAATTTTTTAGCTATTTTATACTTTTTAAGAAAAAATCATTAATTTATACCTTATTTATTTATTATTTTTCTGTAACCATTAACGCAGATATATACTAACTCAAATAATACTTTTCAGGTTATTTCAATCGTGTTAAATCTAATAAAATACCAGTATAAAAAAACAATTCCATAAAATCAGATCATAATGTATAATTAAAACTATAATGGACAAAAGTAATAACAACCTTAAAACTGATATAGAGAATAGCAGTGCAAAAACCTTGAAAATAGAGCAATTAATTGCGGAAGAAAAGGATATTTGCCTAAAAGCAACTGCACTAAAAGAATTAGGTCTTATCGAAGCTTTCAGAAAGAATTTTGATAAGGCTATAATCCGTTTAGAAGAAGCTCAAAAGCTATTTTTACAAGAAAAAGATTATAATCAAATTGCTTCTTGCTTAGCAGAATTAGCTATTATTTATTATCAAAACTGCAATGACAGGCTTATAAGATCATTAACATTATTGAATGATGCCAAGTATCTGGTTAAAAATCAAAATCTGGATAGTGAAATTGAAGCAAAAGTATTGCATTATTATGGTATTATTTATTACTTTGAAAAACGTTACAGTGAAGCCTTAAGAAATTATAAAAATGCTCAAAAGCTTATAGATACCAATTGTTTAGAATATGCAAAAATATTAGACAGTTTGTCAATATTTTATTTAAGGATAAATAACAACCAAATTGCCCTTAAAAATTTAAATAAATCATTAAAAATCAAGCAAAATATCGGAAATGAAAGAGAACTGGCTATAACAGAATTGTTAATTGGCAGATACTTATCCAGTATAGAAAATTATGATACGGCTTTTATTCATTTAACACGAGCACATGACATAACTTTTAACTACGGTGATTACCTCAGTGCGGCAAGAATATTGGATGAATTGGCAAAAATATATTTGGCACAGGATAAATACAAAGATGCAAATGAATATTGCCTGCAATCCATTGACTTGGCAGAACAAGTTAATGCTGAACTAGTATACGCGTTTTCTAATTGTACGCTTGCCCTAATAAAGATAAATACAGGCAACCCTGAAGAAGCTGTTGAGTTTTTAAATAACAAAATTCAGAAATTATTTTTAAAATATAATTCCTCTTGTGGCCAAGGCCATATTAAACGAATTAATGCACTTGCTTATCACAAGATGCAAAAAAATAAAGTGGCGATAGAAAATCTTCACATAGCTGCTCAGTTATTTAAAGAAGCCTCAAGCCACTCGGAAATGGCACGTACTTATTACGAGTTAAGCATTATTTACAAAGAAAGCCGTGATATTCCGATGGCACTGTCAAGTTTGCTGGAGGCATTGAGAATAGCAAGATTTAATAATTTACCGGCTTTAACTAATAAAATCGAAGACTTTCTATTTGAGATTGATGAAGATGAATGGGCGAATATAATTAACAAAACAGCTCAAAAAGAAGTCTTGTTCAAAGATGGAAGTTCAATTTTAGAAACGTTGTCCTTAATAGATGACATTACAATGTATGACAACTCATCAAAAGATGCATTGTTATCATTATTAAGAATCGGACGCTCAATAGCTGCGGAAACTGATATTGATAAGCTTTTGGAAATTATTGCCGGAGAAACAAAGCGAGCATTAAACGCTGACAGGTGTACAGTATTTTTGCTAGATAAAGAAACTAACGAACTATGGTCAAAAGTTGCGCTTGGTATGGGCAGTCAAGAGATAAGATTTCCGGCTCATATGGGGTTAGCCGGCCACGTGGCAAGTTCGGGTGAAATCATTAATATAAAAGACACCTACAATGACCCGCGATTTAATAAAGAAATTGACAAAAAAACCGGATATACCACAAAATCAATATTATGTATGCCTATGAGGAATCTGAATCACGAGATTGTCGGTGTATTTCAGGTTTTGAATAAACTCGGAGAAAACGCTCAATTTACTGACAGTGATGAGGACTTACTGATTGCAATCGGCTCAAGTGCAGGAATCGCATTAGAAAATGCACGTCTTTTTAAAAAGCAGTTTTTAATGTATGAAGAGCAAAAACGTTCATTCTTAAGCTTTATGAACACACTTGCAGCGGTTATTGATGCGCGAGATAAGATTACAGCCGGTCATTCCAAACGAGTTGCCGGTTATAGTATAGCAATTGCCATAGAAATGAATATGGATCTTACCAGTATAGAAATTCTTGAGTATGCGGCAATGCTCCATGATTTCGGTAAAATAGGCATAAAGGACAGTGTGCTTTGTAAGCGCGGCAAATTAACAGATGAAGAATATAAACACATTCAAGAGCACGTTACTCTAACAAACGAAATTTTGCAAAATATGTACTTTGAAGAAAAATTCAAGGATGTACCTGAGATAGCTTCAAGCCATCATGAAAAATACGACGGTACAGGCTATCATCAAGGGCTAAAAGGAGAAGAGATACCATTTGGCGGTAGAATATTAGCTGTTTCTGACGTATTTGACGCGATTACATCAAAGCGTCATTACAGGGATCGTATGCCATTACTAGATGCATTGAATATTTTAATATCAGACAAGGGTAAACACTTTGACGGTAATGTAGTTGATGCCTTTTTTAATGTTAGTTTAGATAAGATAATTAAAATTTTATTATTAACTCAAGACGAAGATCTCCCGAAAGAAACGGAAGAATTGTTGTCTAGGTACAATTTTAATGATATTTATACTATCTTAAATAAAAACAGCGATGATATCACAGAAAAAGAACACGAACTTATTAAAATATTTTATAAGTATTACGAAACCGACAGACATTAAATTTAATTATTAGTTAAAATTACCATACTAAAACCAGATTGAGGGATAATTTGAATAAATGAATGGAAGCAAAAAAATAAAACTTATACTGCTATTTGCATTATGTTTTAATTATCTAATGAATTTCTCGGCTATCCACGCGTTAGAAGAAAATAAAACGGAAAAAAATAATATATTTGAAAGATATTTTATAAATAAACTTGATAACAATAAGTTAGGCCACAGCCACATAAAGCAAAAAATAATTAAAAAAGAAAATGTAAGCCTTATTATTACAGATAAATATACACAACAAGAGTTTAAAAGATTTGATGTAAATGTTAAAATCACCCAGCAAATACAATTTGTAGAAGATAATGAAGGAAATCCTTTATCTTTTTCCTTAAAAGAAGAATCGCTTGGTGAAACTAAAATAGTTGAAGGCAGGTTTAAATCTTCTGATTTATTACTTTTAACAACAAAAATAAATGGCCTGGAAAAGCAATCAACTCTTCAAATAGATAAACAAATATTATTTCCGTATGCGATACAAAATTTATATAAAAATACAACAAGAGATAAATTTGTTTATTCAACCATTGAACCCTCAGAAGGCAGAATTATAAATATAACTGCTGAAAAATATGGTGAAGAACGCTTGCAAGAATTTTCTCAGGACAAATTTTTTAACAAATACAAATTAACATTTGATATGCTGCCAAATATAGAAGATTTTGAATGGCGCGATCAGGAAGGTAAACCGGTTAAAGAAGTCTCTTCAGTGTTTGGTATAGAGCAGATAGCAACAACAAAAGACCAGATATCAAAGCCAAACGGGCAGGCTGATATATTTATTCAAAATTTAATTCCGATAGATCAAACCTTACCTAAACCTTGGCTTTTGGATAATGCCAGCTATAAAATAAAATTTAAAGATAAACCAACTAATGATTTATTTATATCTGATAACAGGCAGCGTATTTTACAAGTTCAAGATAATTCTGTTTATTTGAAAATAAAATCGCAAAAACCTCCTAAAAGATATTATATTTATCCTTTAAACAGTTCAGGCTTTCAAAAATATTTACTGCCCGGTATTTATATTAATTCAAATGACAAAGCAATTAAGCGAGAAGCATTAAAAATTTCAAACAATTATTCTAATGCATATGATTTAGTCAAAGCTATGGAAAAATGGACATATGATAATATAACAAGAAAAACTTTAAGAGTAGCATTTGCAAATGCAGCACAGGTTATGCAACAAAGAGAAGGTGATTGCACTGAGCATTCTTTGCTTTTAGCTTCATTATTAAGAGCTGCGGGAATTCCGTCAAAAATTGTAATAGGCTTAGTCTACTCGGAAAAACCGGAGAAGGCCTTTGGTTATCATATGTGGGTAAAGGCTTATATTGGAGAGTGGATTAACCTTGACCCGTCTTTTCCTGATAAAAATTTCAACCCTACTCATATTGCTTTGGCAGAAAGTTCTTTTAATAAATTGAGTGATAAAACAGATAATTTGTTAAAAATTTTAAAATTTATAAATAATATAAATATACAAATTTTAGATTATTCCCAAATAAATAATCAATTCCTAAATATCGATGTATCTACTCCTAAGAAACATATGAATAGTTTTAATTTTTCAGAATTTTCCGGCTATAACTCTACGAGTACAACTATTAAACAAATAAAACTTGGAAAAGAATCAACAGCTGATTTTAATTCACAAATTTTAAAGGTTAAAACAAAAGATAAATCACGAGATACAATTATTAATCAAGCGTTTGTAGACTTTGTAACCGGCAATATAGAGGCAGCAAAAAGCAAATTTAATGCCGTAGCGGATGACATAGATTATTATGATGATTATTCAAAATTTAAACTGGCATCAAAAGCTGCATCGTTAGGATTTTTTAATATTGCATTAAAATGTTTGGAAAATATCAGTGAAAAAGAAGTCTGGTTATACCAAACAGCAAATTTAAAGTTTACATTATTTCCAAAAGTAACTCCGGAGCATGAGGGAGAAAATATTTTATCCCAAGCAATAAGCTTGTTGGACTATCAAAATAAACCGCAAGAGAGTTATGAGCTTTTAGTGAATAATAAAGCTAATTTAAAATCAAATGATTATTATTATTACCTTTTGGCAAAATCTTTAAGAAAATTGTATAAATATGGAAAAGCTGAGATTAATATAAAATATGCAAAAAAAATGAATAATAATAATGTAAGTTATTGGTTGGAAGAAGCAGCTTTGTATATGCAAAGCAGAGATTACGGCAGGGCTCATCATCTTTTAGGCAAGTTAACCACAATAAAAATTTATGATAATAATATAAAGCAATTAATTAATGATAAATATTATAAAAATGGCTTTGAATTATATAAAAAAGATAGTAATAAAAGCCAAATTTATCTTGCAAAGTATTATATAAATAAAAAAGAATATTCTAATGCCTTAATAATTTTGCAAAAAATTATAAAAGCTAATCAAAAAAACAGCGAATTTTTTCAGCTAGTGGGCAAGTCTTATTCTGAGCTTGGAGATTCAACAAATGCAATAAAATACTATAATAAAGCAATAACTTATGACAATAAAAACGTCCAGGCTTTGATCGGCTTAGGGGATGAAGTACTTAATTCCAGCAGGCCAAACCTGCAAAAGGCCTATAATTATTATGTAAAGGCTTATAAATACGATACAAAACAGTCAGGCTCGGCAGAAAAACTTGCTTATATCCTTAAGCTTCAAAATGAAAAAGATTTATCATATAAATATTATATAAGTATACTGAGAAAAAATCCCAGGAATTTTAAAGCAAACTATAATATAGCATTATTTTATTATATGGTAAAAAATTATGATAAAGCTATTAAACATTTTAAAACAGCACTTTCAGTAAATCCTTTAAGTATAGATATTTGGACTTATTTAGCTAAAATAGAAATAGAAAAAAAGAACTACTATTTAGCAAAAACCTATTTAGAGCCTATTCAATATATAGATAATGAAAATCCTGTTTACTTCTATTTGTTGGGACTAATCCACAAGTTAAATGAAAATTATTCGACAGCCAGAAAAAATTTTAGGCGTGCAATTGAGTTAAATCCTGATTATGACAAAGCAAAACTAGAATTAAACGAGCTTAAGTAATTAAACTAAATAATATAATAACTAAAATTTTAAATTTAAACTGAAATAATTATTTAAAAAACTCCATACTGAGTAGGAAGTGGCGGCGGTGGATTGTGTACTGCCGGAGATACAGGCGGTGGAACCATTATAGGAGCCAGACCCAGGTAATTAAAAGGAGTTGCCGGAACAGGTGTAAGACCGTTATAGGGTACATATGTTGCCGGAACAGGCGCAAGGCCGTTATAGGGTATATATGTTGCCGGAACAGGTGCAAGGCCGTTATAGGGTATATATGTTGCCGGAACAGGCGCAAGGCCGTTATAAGGTACATATGTTGCCGGAGCTGGCGCACTAAAGCCCAATGACATTACACTTCCTGTTGCCGGCATAAAGTTGTCATAACCGGGTAGCCCTCCGGGCATTTGAGGTACAAGGTTCGCCCTGGAAAAAATTGTGCTTTTCTTACCTTTATTGGGGAATGGCGAAGAACCGGAAGAAGAGGGCTTAGCTTTACTGTCAGCTTTCTTTTTTTCTAATTTTTTTATAACGCTATTTAGTTGATTTTTAGTTGATTTACTAATGCTCTTACTCATCTCATACCTCTGGTAATTTTTGTCTCTTAACTATATCTGGTAAAATATTTTTTTATAATTATACTGGTACTCAATTAAATTTCATATTACTCTTCTGAAAAGTATTTTTGAGTTAGCATACATTAAATTTTCTCTCTATATATATAAAAACAATATAAGATATAAAATTGCTGTACTTTTTATTCCGGTATTTTGTGATGATGATAGATAATATCTGAACTTGCTCCACCAATGTTTTTAAGGTGCATCGATGAAACAATAGAACGTAACAAAGAATTAAGATACGGAATGTAAAAATAGAATTTTTTTATTGAAATTGAGTTATAATAATAAATTTCATATTTTTATATATTAAAAAATAAAATTTTATCCTTGCCCTATGTTTTTGCTTAAACTATTATTTCTATACACAGAGTATAAATAATTTAGGTTATAAACAATCAATAATAAATCTATTATACTAACTCAAAAATATTTTTTAGACTCTTCAATCGTATAAAAGCTAATTTAATAAGCTATGTACTGGAGAGAATAATTTGAAGTTTAATTAAGAAACAGTATAGAAAATAAATAAAATTATAATAATACTTGATGGAGGAAAAAAAATTTAGCTATGAGTGAATCTAAACTTTAGCTAGGAGTTTTGTTATGAGGGAGAAAATTATTGAAATCTCCAAGTAAACCCCATTCCAGAGAATGAAGATAGTTTTTAAACAAGGAGTTAACATTGGATAAAGTAGTTAAACGTAATGGTAAATTTGCAACATTTGATTCTCACAAAATAACTATGGCTATTGAGAAAGCCGCAGCTGTTACCAAAGAATTTGATCAAAGCGTTGCAAAAACTCTAACTAATCGAGTTTTAGAGCTAATTAGATGTTTAATAGAAACAAAAAAACAAAATTTAAAAGCACCCAGTATAGAAGAAATTCAAGATTTGGTGGAACAAACATTATTGGAAGCAGATTATCACAAAACAGCTAAAGCCTATATGCTTTATAGGGATCAACATTCAAAGATAAGAGATTTTGTAAATACAGCTAACGTTAGCCTTGTGGATGATTATTTGAAAAAACTGGATTGGCAAGTTAGTGAAAATTCTAATATGGCTTATTCAATACAGGGCTTGAACAATTATTTATCTTCTCAAATAAGCAAGACTTATTGGTTAAATAAAATTTATCCGGCAGATATAAAAGATGCCCACATAAATGGTGATATACATATACATGATTTAAATGTTTTATCTGTTTACTGTGTGGGCTGGGATTTAAAGGATTTATTACTGGAAGGCTTTAAAGGTGTTCAAGGCAAAATTGAAAGCGCACCCGCAAGACACTTTAGAACAGCTTTAGGGCATATAGTTAACTTTTTATATACTCTTCAGGGAGAAGCTGCCGGAGCTCAGGCGTTTTCTAATTTTGATACTCTTCTTGCTCCATTTGTAAGGTATGATAACTTATCTTATGTCCAAATTAAGCAAGCTATGCAGGAGTTTGTATTTAATCTTAATGTTCCGACCCGTACCGGCTTTCAAACTCCTTTTACAAATATAACTATGGATCTTGTAGTTCCTTCTTATTATGCTGATCAAAATGTTATTATCGGCGGTGAGCTTAAGGAAGAAACCTACAAAGACTTTCAAACAGAGATGAATCTGATAAATAAAGCCTTTTTTGAAATTATGATGGCGGGAGACAATAGCGGAAGAGTTCATACATTCCCTATTCCTACTTATAATATTACTAAAGATTTTGACTGGGATAATCCGGATCTCGAGGGTTTATGGGAAATGGCCGCCAAATATGGAGTGCCTTATTTCTCTAATTTTATAAATTCTGATATGAATCCGGAAGATGCACGCTCAATGTGCTGTAGGTTAAGAATTGACAATAGGCTGCTGGAACAACGTGGAGGAGGACTTTTTGGCTCGAATCCCTTGACAGGATCCATAGGGGTAGTTACTATAAACCTTCCAAGGATAGCTTATAAGGCTAATAATGAGAATGAATTTTTCCGAATTTTAAAGAAAAAAATGGAAATTGCTAAGGATAGCCTTGAAATTAAACGGAAAGTTCTGGAGAAGTTTACAGGACAAGATTTATATCCTTATGCTAAATTCTACTTGAGAGATATAAAAGCAAGATATGGAGTTTTCTGGAAAAATCACTTCTCAACAGTTGGTTTGATTGGTATGAACGAGGCAAGTATTAATTTATTTAATAAGGACATCGGAACTCAAGAAGGTCAGGTTTTTGCTCAAAAGGTTCTTGATTTTATGAGAGATACCTTAATTGAATATCAGGAAGAAACCGGTAATAATTATAATCTGGAAGCTACACCGGCTGAAGGCACATCTTATCGCTTGGCACAGCGGGATAAAGAAGAATTTATCAATATTAAATGTGCCAATGATAAGGATTATTACGAGAATAATGCCAGTCCGTTTTATACTAATTCAACGCATTTACCTGTAAATTATACAGACGATATATTTGAACTGCTGGATTTACAGGATAATTTACAGGCTAAATATACCGGCGGTACCGTAGTTCATATTTTTGCGGGAGAAAGAATTAAAAATACCGAAGTTATGAAAAATTTAGTGAGAAAAATTTGCAATAATTATAGATTACCTTACTTTACGTTTTCGCCAACATTTAGTACATGCCCAAGCCACGGATACTTAGAAGGTGAACACTTTGAATGCCCTGACTGCGCCTCTAGGTGTGAAGTTTATTCCAGAGTTGTGGGTTACTTAAGGCCGGTTAACCAGTGGAACAAAGGAAAATTTACAGAATATAAATATAGAAAAACTTATAAAGTTGAACATAATAGTAATAAGGATATACCTTGCAAATGCTAATAGGTGGATTCCAAAAGATTTCACTTATTGATTATCCGAAAAAACTTGCAGCTATATTATTTGCAAAAGGTTGTAATTTAAAATGTTCATATTGTCACAATCTTGCTCTTTTGAGCAAGGATTGTGACAATTATGACAATAAATTTATTTTGGATTTTTTGGAAGAAAGAAAAAATAAGCTTGATGCTATAGTTTTAAGCGGGGGTGAGCCAACGTTACAAAGTAATTTAGCAGAGTTTGCAAGTGTATTAAAGTCTATGGGATATCTTGTAAAATTAGACACAAACGGGACTAACCCCGCTGTTATTGAAAAGCTTCTTAATATGAATTTGCTTGACTATATAGCTATGGACATTAAAGGCCCTATTCATAAATATAAATCAATTACTAATACCTCTTTAAACACTGAAAATATTTTAAGCAGTATTGATATAATAAAAAATAGCACTTTGCCTTATGAGTTTCGGACTACTGCACCAAGGTATTTACTTGATGTAGAAGATTTTGAATTAATTGGAACACTTATCAATAATTCACAAAGGTATTTTATTCAGGAATTCAGAAATGAAACGGTTTTAAATCCGGAGTTCTCGGTAAAAAATAACTTGTTTAGCAAAGAAGAGCTTGAAAAAATTATAAAAATAATGTCAAATTATACTGATTTTTGTGAAGTTAGATAATATCTAAAGGAATTATTTTTTATTTAGGTTATGGATTAACCTAAGGCCCTCAAGGGTTAAGTATGGGCTTGTATGATCAAAAGGTCTTTTTAAATAATCTTTTATTAAATTTAAATAACCGCCTGTGGCTATTGTTGTAACTTTTTGACCTAATTCTGTCTCAACAGATTCAATCAGTCCGTCAATCATCGAAGAATGGCCTCTAACAACACCACTTAGCATATTCTCAATAGTATTTTTTCCTATAGTTTTTTCCGGCTGAGCTATTTTTAATTTTGGCAATAAATTAGTAAAAGAACTCAGTGATTCTGCAGAAATCCTTAATCCCGGTGCAATAATACCGCCTATAAATTCATTTTTTAATACTGCATCAAATGTTGTTGCTGTACCTAAATCTATAATTACCGCCGGATTATCATATAAATTATAAGCTGCACATGCGTTTGCTATTCTGTCACAGCCTACCTCTTTGGGTTTTTCAACATTTAATACTATTCCTGTATTAGTACTGTGGGATAAAGCAAGTACAGGCACGGTTAAATAGTTTTCAATAGCCGATTTTACCGTACTTGTCAATGGTAAAACAACGCTTGATATAGCTGCATGACTTATATAATTTAATAAATTCTGGTGTTGTAAAAAATTATACAATAAAATACCATACTCATCTTCTGATTTATTCTTATTTGTATTTATTCGCCAAGTATGTATAAGTTTATCATCATTATAAACACCTACTGTAATACTCGTATTTCCTATGTCTGCAACAAGTAGCATATCTGTTAATCACCCATCAAAAAATTATCCCTTAACTAGGGATAAAATAAACTAAAAAAAGTTTATATGCAAATTATTGAATTCTGATGGTTCAAAACAGACTTTTGTGAAATTAAATTAAAGATTGCATTCTCCGTATATGCGATACTCCAAAAATTTTAAAAATAATTTCTTGAAAAACACTTGCATTATTTCAAGAAATTTGTTATCATGATTATAACAAGTAAGATTCAAGAGAAAGGCAATATAATGAAGTTTGAAGTGAGTTTGACAGAAGAAGCAAAAAAAGATTTTAGAAAGCTTGATAAAATCTCACAAAGCAAACTTGATAGAGCCTTTGACAGAATTCAAAATAAAGGTCTTGAAACAGTTGTAACAAAGCCACTACAAAAAGATTTGTATGAAATCAAAACAGATAACTTAAGAGCTTTGTTTGCTTACCAGGGCGATAAAATTATTGTTGTAGGTGTAATTTTTATGAAAAAACTCAAAAAACATCTGTTAAATACATTGAAGAAGCTAAAAGAATTTTAGAAATATTATAAGGAGGTCACTATGAAAAAAGATATAAAAACAACAAGCTTTAGGGATCTCATTAATGAGGATCCTGAAAGAAAAGCAGAGCTTGAAAGAGAGCGTCAAAAAGAGGCTGCAGAACTGGAGCAAGCCCTTGCATCAGGAGATGAACTTCTTTACGTTCAATATGATGAAGGTTATGTTTGTCAAAAATTAAAATCTAAAGTCCAAAAAACAGAAACAATTATTACAAAAGAACAGTTTGAAGAAATTTCTGGAATTGCTGAAGTTAAAAGGCAGCACGGCGGCAAAAGAAAAGGTGCTGGCAGAAAAAAACAGTACAAAGATAAAGTTAAAGAGACATATGAAATTGAGAGGATTGAGGCTGACAAGCTGAAATCTTACGCAAAAGAACACGGAATTAGTAAAAATCAAGCCATTACAGAGGCAATTAATAGACTCGTTTCTTAATCTATCCAGCTAGGTAAGCTATCATCCTTTGTTTCTTCCGAGGCTGTCCCAAAAGTTATGGACAGTCTCTTTTGTTACTGATACCAATTTGCAAACAAAAAAGTATTAATGTATAATAATTTCTATAGTTAGTAAGCTATAGGAGAAATTATGAGGCCTAAAAAGCAGTTTTTTAAAAGAAGGGGTAAAAGCTCTCGAAATTAGCAAAAAAGGAGGAAGGAATAACTGCATCCTGAGTATTGAAGAAGAAAAAGAATTCATAAAAAGATTCGAATCTAAAGCTAAACAGGGTGGA
>JANQHM010000185.1 GCA_028282645.1 Candidatus Gastranaerophilales bacterium | reverse complement strand
AGGTACTTCTCATCATGATTTTAATGCTGATGGTGGTGGAGTTCACGATGTGACTGGAGATTATGCTGGTACTGATGTTGGATTTGCTGGTGGGGATATAGTAACTCCTGAACAATTTAACACTGTACAAAATTCGATTAGTAAATTCTCAGAACGAGTCTTACATAATCTTAAAGAGAATATACCTGATGCAAAAGACTTAGGGGTGGATTTGTGTTTTAATTTGTCTTCTCAAGTTTTAAAAAGAGTTGGCTTAGGTAAGCCTTTTGACATTAAAGAAATTGCTAGAGATGCAGTAAAAGGAGCTATTATATCTACACTTGTAGGTACAGCAGTCGATATGGGGTCTGATTATGATACACAAATCGCAAAGATAGCTGCCCAAAGAGGAGAAACAGCAGATAGTCTAAAAAATACATTTTTTGATAACTTTATTTCACAAAATCAAAACAGTGGAATAAATGAAACATTTAATAAAGCTGTTGAAGGTTTAACTCGTTCAATATCTCCAAATAATTGTAGCTTAGCACATAATCATGAAACAATGAAAAGAACTATAGATGCATTTCTTAATATTGGTGAGTTTGTTTCTGATAAAGAGAACAGACTAGCAGCTAGAAATTTATATAATAAGTTAAAAAAAGATAAGTAAAAGTTTTTTCTCCACAAGTATGGTAAATTTTTTTATATTTGGTTTTAATAATAAATAGATAACTATTTTTTAGGAGAAAAATGACTAACTTAATTTCTAGCAAGCCAAGCGATAATATAACGACTAATAAGAAACAAAATAAAAAGCATCATAACATAAGTAACAGGCCTTATGATAAAATACAACCTTATGGTATTATTCGAGCATTTTCTGTTGCTGGAGCTGGTGCTTTTTTAGATATAAGTGGAAAAATGCTAGAAGGTAAAGCAAGAAATAAAGTTCGTAATGCTAGTGGTTTGTTATTATTAGTAGGTGTTTTAGATTTAGTATCACAGTTAGGAAGTTTTTATTATAAATCTAAAAATAATTCAAAACCTAAAGACTTGAACCCTAGAAAACAATTTTTTAATACGATAATAAGCCTTCCGGCAGCATTTATAGGAATTGGTGCAGCTATAATAAATAATTGTATTGGAACTTATAGCCTATTTGTTAAAAATAAAATAAAAAAAGAAAATTTAACTAAAAGTATGGTTAAAAATTCTTATATTACTACAGGCTTTTCCAGTGTAGCTATTGCAGGAGCTATATTAAATAATTTGCATAATAAGTTAGGTAAAAGTCAAACAACGAAATAGATATAATGAATGTAGACAATCAAAACTCTAAATATTACAAGAGAAATGAATATAAAAAAAAGGATATTAACTCAAACCCTGAGTTAATAAGCTGTAAATCTCAAGATTCTCAT
Organism: Candidatus Gastranaerophilales bacterium; assembly: GCA_028282645.1. Lineage (GTDB taxonomy): Bacteria > Cyanobacteriota > Vampirovibrionia > Gastranaerophilales > JANQFW01 > JANQFW01. Next base: position 4,460 of record JANQHM010000185.1, on the reverse strand, counting down.
AAAAAAAATACTAAAAAGTCTTACTCTACTTTAGATAAAATAAAAATTGCTTCTATCATTGGAATGATTCCTTCAACATTTATATTTTTAATATCTATGGTTCCAACAACTATTACGTTTATCAAAGGAACACAAAATAAGTTTGCAAATTTAACGAACAAGGTTACAAAATATTCAAGAAACACAGCTATTTCTTGTACTGCAGTTGCAATTTTGCTCGAATTATATCAAAACTTAAAATCTCGTAAAAATAATAAGAGCAAAGAATAAAAAATGTAGTATAAATTAGAATAAAGAGCTGTCTTAAGGCAGCTCCTTAGCTATCAATAATTAACCTTTTTGGGGTTTTATTTAATTGGAAGATCAACAGGGAGAAGCTATGAAAGTTAATTCTAATAGTTCAAAATTATACTTCAGGAGTGAGTCCAAGAAGGATAGCAACTTTTCTTCCTCTATATCTCCTTCTAAGCAAAACAGCTCTTATAATGCAACCATAAAAACAAAACAGTTTTCTTTAATCGATAAAATCCAGATAGCCTCGTTAATAGGGGCAATTCCTTGTTTTGCGGTACATTTTATAAGCTTAATACCTAAGACAATTACGTTTATAGCAGGGAAGCAAAATAAATTTTTGAATAATGTTTTTGAACACTCTAGGAATATAGGTATCGGTTTTGGGGCTATATCTTTATCTACAGTTTTATACCGAAAGCTAGAAGATGCCATAAATAGTAAAAATAAAAAACACCGCAAGGAGCTGTCGTAAGGCAGCTCTTTAGCTATCAATAAGGTTTAATTTAAGCAACAACATGCCCGACGGTGCAGATATAAACTATTTTATTTGGTTCTTATTTCATGTTAAGCTTACTTTAAAGATTTAGTAATATTGAAAGTATATCATAATGTTTTCAAAAAAATAGTAAAATAAAATTAAATATAAATTTATAATAATGCCACCTAATCTACTAACATAAAGGTGGTGTTTTCAAAAATTTTTTGTATAGCAAAACTTTTTACAATATGATTATTTAGTAGTCAAGATTTTATGGAATAAAAAATGAGTAAAATTTTCAAAGTTAATCCAATAAATATACCCCTAAATGGATCGATAGAAATTCCTTCAGATAAATCTATTTCGCATAGAGCCGCGATGATTGGAGCACTTACTAATCATACTGTACAAATATCTAATTATTCGCAGGGTGCTGACTGTAAAAGCACTCTGAAAATACTTCAATCACTCGGCGTTGAGATTGAATATAAATCCGAAAACACAGTATTTTTAAACGCACAAAATGGATTAAAAGAATCAAAAAATATTATGAATATGGGGAACTCTGGTACCACAACACGTTTTATGACAGGTATTCTTGCTGGACAGAATTTTTATAGCGTAATTGCAGGTGACGAAAGCTTAACTAAAAGACCTATGGCAAGGGTTATAAAGCCATTAAAGTTAATGGGTGCACAAATCTGGGCAAGAGATAGCGATACTAAATTGCCAATATCTGTTAAAGGCTCAGAGTTGAATGCAATAAGTTATCAGTCTCCTATTGCCAGCGCACAAGTTAAATCAGCTCTTTTACTTGCAGGTTTGTTTGCAAATGGTGAAACTGTGATAGAAGAGCCTTTTAAATCCAGAGATCACACAGAAAGAATATTATCTTACCTTGATGCAAATATTAAAATAAATAATAATATTGTAAGTATAGAAAAATCCGCATTAGCACCAAAGCCAATAAGCGTACCCGGCGATATTTCATCAGCTGCATTCTTTATGGTTGCCGCATCTGTTATAAAAGATTCTGATATTATACTAAAAAATGTAGGCCTTAACTCGACCAGAATCGGTATTATCGATGTGTTAAAACAAATGGGTGCTGACATTACTATATTAGATAATAAATTTGAATGCGGTGAAGAAGTGGGTGATATTCAAGTTAAGTATGCTAATTTAAAGGGCGTTAAAATAACTCAGGATTTAATACCAAGTATTATTGATGAAATTCCAATCATTGCCGTTGCTGCTACACAAGCAGAAGGCGCAACAATAATAGAAGGAGCCGAAGACTTAAGGTATAAGGAATCTGATAGGATTGCAGCAATTTGCTCTGGGCTTGTTAAAATGGGAGTAGAGCTGGAAGAGAAGCCTGATGGGTTTATTGTACAAGGTGCAAATAAATTAAAGGGAGATTGCACGCTGGAAACCTATCATGACCATAGAATAGCTATGTCTGCATATATAGCAGGTCTGCTTGCAAATAAGCCTATTGGAATAAACGGATTTGAATGGGTTAATATATCTTTTCCGGAGTTTTTAGATAAGTTTGAACAATTAACAAACTAAAGAGGTGGAGGACAGTAATGAGTGAAAAAGCTAATAGTTCTAATACAAAAAAGAACTATGCAAAAGTAGAAGCTAAAATTTATACTAAAATGCGTGGCTTTTTGCATTATTTAATTATTTATTTTATTTTATATCCGTTTTTTAAAATATTTTATCGAGTTGAAGTTGAAGGTAGAGAGAACATACCTAAGGATAAATCTATAATTGTTGCATCAAATCACTTATCATACTTTGATCCTGTAATAGTTTCTCTGGCAATGAAAAAGCCTGTTGCTTATATGTCAAAGGTAGAGCTGTTTCACGTTCCGGTTTTATCTCAAATAATACAAACTCTAGGGGCCTTCGCAGTTAATAGAGATAAGCTGGAGATTGCTACAATTCGCTCAGCCAAAGCTATTTTAACAACAGATTGGTTTTTAGGCATATTTCCTGAAGGAACACGAATTAAAAGCGGTAAAATCGGTAAGATACAAAAGGGCTTTGGATATCTGGCCAAGTCGACTAATTCTGATATTTTACCGATGGGAATTGTTGGCTCAAATACATGTTGTGGTAAATTAAGAATTAAAATAGGAAAACCTATAACTGTTGGTGATCCAGAAGAAATGATTGAAAAATGGGTATTATCTATCAGCGAGTTAACAGGATTTGAATATGATAAAGAAGAAAATATTCAAGAAAGTATAGAAGAAAATCAAGATCAAGCTTTAGAATAATAAAGAAAAAATTTAAATTTAAAAAAGATAGGAATAATAGCACTGCTGAATTTTTTTAACGCCATTACCTATACATAATACTCATGAACGTTTACTACAAAAATTAGATTCCTAAATCTCTATGTTATTTAAAGGATAATCAGAGCATCTATTTTATTTAGACAATTTTATAGCCTTTGCTATCTGTTCATCACTCACATCATTAAAGATACTAACTTCAGCTTTATTTGTTGATAAAACAAATATCACTTTGCCAGACTGAACCTTTTTATCAAAACTCATAGCCTCGAGCAAACTTTTTGTACTTATTGATTCCGGTATTTTATAATCAAGCTTATATTCATTTATAAGCTTAATAGATTCATTATAATAATTTTCATTAATTAATCCTTTTTTAAATGCTATAGAAAAAACACTTTTCATTCCTATGGCTACGGCTTCTCCGTGATTAATTCCTTGATAGTTTGAACATTTTTCTATAGCATGCCCTATAGTATGTCCAAAATTAAGTATAGCTCTTAATCCTGCTTCTTTTTCATCCTGATTTACAACAGCAGCTTTTAGCTTACAGCAATGTTTAACCAGATTAATCATTATACCTTCATTTAGTGAATATATTTTATCCTTATTATTTTGTAAAAACTCTATAAAGTTATTCTGACTGTCTTTTAGCCGGCATGTTTTTTCAATAAAACCATATTTTAGAACTTCTGCAAGGCCTACTTTTAGTTCTTTTTCAGGTAAAAATTTTAAGGTTTTTATATCAGCATAAACAAGCTTGGGTTGATAAAAAGCACCTACTAAGTTTTTGCCAAAGTCATTGTTAATTGCAACTTTACCCCCTACAGAAGAATCAACTTGCGCTAATAAAGTTGTAGGCACCTGAATAAAATCGATACCCCTTAAATAGCTCGCTGCTGCAAATCCTGTAATATCTCCTACAACTCCGCCACCCAGGGCTACAATTGCGTCTTTTCTTTCCAGCTTGTATTCAAGCGCTTTATTCCAAATACCTTGTAAAGAATCTATATTTTTATATTTCTCACCGTCTTCTAGTATCAAGGCTTCAAACTCAAAACCTGCTTGTTTTAAAGATGAACTTATTTCATCCTTAAAAATTGGATAAATTATTTTATTACTAACAATAAGAAGTTTTTTTGCTTTTGTGTTTTGTTTTATTGCGTTACCAATATCTTTTAAGATATTATTTCCAATAATAATAGGGTAACTTGTAGGTTTAATTACCGGTATTTCAACATTGACAGTTTCTATATACATTTTTACTTTTTCCTAAAATTATTTATTCGATAGAATACCCCGACCCTTGGGTCGCTAACTTATGCAAAGCAAAGCTTTGTGTTTAAAGTTATGGGGCTGATACCTCGACCCTTGGGTCG
>JANQHM010000056.1 GCA_028282645.1 Candidatus Gastranaerophilales bacterium | reverse complement strand
TTTCTTTTAATTCAATTGCTTTATTATACATTCCAATGGCTTCGTTATATTTAGCTTTTTCATCAGATAACCTTACTCCATAGCGATTATAGTCATTAGATTATATATGTGTCGTGATAAATTTTTCTATCCTCAAAGCTGATAAATAAAGTGAAAATGGGTGTTTCTCGCGAGTGAGAAAAACGCCCATTACAAAATCTGCTTCTTTTAGCCTTAAAGAGAGCTAAAAAAATATTCAATTGTATGTTACGTAAAAATCAAAAATAATTCACTACAACGATAATTTTGCACCGCAAAAGGGGATAAATAGGCACACTTATCCTGGGTGACAGTCGTCACCTTTCTTATGGCATCGATATAAGCTTTGATATAATTTAAGTCTAACCGAAACATTAGAACTCGATAAGTCACTAACTTATGCGCTATGGGAAAAATGTGCTGTTTTGAAATTAAGTTTTGCGTGGCTTGCGCATCCTTTAATTTCAAATAGGATAACAGTTTTGAAAGTTTTAATGCTTTATTTAGCACTTTATTATTAGTATTAAGTATGTTTAATATTTGTTTTTTGTTTTTATTACCAGTTTGTGCTGATGCGGCATCAGCTTTATTATTTTTATTTATTATTATTTTATTTTTTAATTGTTTTAAAAAGAAAAATATATTATAAAAATAAGTATCAATACGTGCAAAAGCAGAAAAAGCTTTCTTTTTCCCGATAATTAGATTTTGTGGGGCTATAACTGGACATGGAAATACTATGATGTTCCACAAAATACAAAATATTATTTTAACGTATTGAGTAAAGTTCATTTTTTAGCCTTTGGACTTTCTTCTTAAAAAAATTAAAAACTGAATATGCTTACAATTTATATCTTTAATATATATCATAACATATTTTTAAATTTTTCGCAGGCTTTTTCAATATAAAAATGCTAATTTTGTAACATTGCTTAATGAAAAAAATCTGCCGGATCTTTATATTCTTGTAATTTTAATATTTTAGACGTAAACATTTTTTCTTTGTTACTTAATTACTGTTTTTATTTTTTAAATCTAAAGCTTTCAGATCGATCTTTTTTTGCACCTTCCAGAAGACTACCAACCACATTAACCTTTCTACCGGCAATTTCTCTGATATCTTTTGTACCTTTATGCACTTTATTTAAAGTTTCAGCAATAGCAACAGTAAGATCCTTTGGGTCTGTAAGAACTTTCCTTGCTCCGCCTTTACGTTCTAACATACTTTTTATAGTTACAGTTAATGGTGCAGTTGTGTAGATTTAAACCCTAATCCTCTGTAAGAGTTAATGTCTTCTGTTGATTCTTTAAAAAGCTTTGTAAGCTCATCAGGGTAAACTGGTATAGCGTCTTTCCCGGACGCTTCGGGTTTTTCCCTGTTAAAATATTTTATTACTGTTAATACAGCCTTTATACGTTCTGCTTTAATGCCAAGGTCAACTTTCTCTGTATTATTCATTCCCAGCCAACTAAGCAGGTACCCTGTCAGATTAAATGTTTTGTTTTTTTCAAGCTTCTCAATTATTAAACTAGAATCAAGTTCTTTAGCTTCCGGATTATCTTTTTTTGCTAATTTTATAATTTTAGAATTAAGATTTTTAAGAGTTTTTAAAATTTTCCGGTTTAATTCAGCTTTGGACAGTACAGATCTTTCCAGAAGCTCTTGAGATTCTTCTGGTAATCTTTCCACTAAATCATTAGTAATATAAATATTAAATTTATCAGGTCTAGTCTTAATATTTATATTTTTATCTACCAACGTAGCTATATATCTTTCTATTGCACTGGTTTGCGCATTAGAATCTTCCATAAACCTGTAATTATTTACATCTTCAATTAAAACATCTGATCCTTCATTATCTTTAACACTAGCTGCCATTATGTAGCCATAAGGCAAAACAGGCATTGTAGCTGCAAATTTGTCTCTAACTTCTTGCGAGACAGAATGAGTTACAATAGTGCCGCTATCTCTGTCAAACTCCAGGTTTAGCTTGTCAATATCCCTCTGTGTAAGTATACCTTCGTATGCTTCTTCAGGAATTTCATCAGTATCAGGGGTGCCTGCAATATTTTCGTTAATAGTAGGGTCAGAATTATAAGAGGTTAAAAAGTAAATATTTCTGCCATCCTGCTTAAACGGATCATATGTTTCTGTAATACAATTATGATCTTTATCGAGCACATTATTGAGTTTATTATCTAAGTACCTAGTATATTTCTCCCTTAATTTTTCCGGCAATTTGCCATTTTTTTCTCCAACCTTTTTAATATATTTCCTCAATGATTTCTGAGCTGCTAATGAAACATTTTCACCTTTGATAAGTTTTCCATAGTCAGCCATAAGCTGCGGATAGGTTTTAAACTGGGTTCTGTTACCTGCATCAAATGGTATTGGCGGGGTTTGAGCTTTTGCATTGTTAATCAGCTTATCACGAAGACCGTTTCTTGATGATTTTGATGGTCTAATGTCACCTAAAAGCTTACCTTCAAGAAATTTAGGTGTTTCAACGCCAGCATCATTTAAAAGTTTTCTGCCTCCTTTTGTTTCAAGAAGGAACTCACTAGGATCTGACCCTCCCGCATTGACAGATACAAATCCTGCCGCTTTAAGAAGCATCGCATTTCTAAAAGCTCTTGCTTCTTTTTTAGGGTCCTCTTGGGGTATATTTGGTGCTGCCATTGATGCTAGGGCGCAATACATACAGCCAAAAGAAATTTTTGAATCTTTATAAGGGCTCAAAGCGTTTGAGCCTGATGATTCTTTATTTGTTGCTTTACTGCTGTTATTTTTTTGTCTTTGCAATTATGTGCAACTGCTGGATTGAATTTGTGTTTATTAATAATCATTTTTATTCCATTCCTTTTCTTTTATAAAATATATTTATTGAGAATTCCTAACATTTAAATTAATAATATAAAGCACTCATAATGTTTTATCAATAATTAATTCATTTTTGTTAAAAAATGTAACTTAAAGTTTAAAAAAATATGAACTTCCTTGACCTAAACTCTATTTTTTTTTAACATAATTCTAACAAAACTTTAATCATAAATTTATACAAGTAAATTAATATATAATTATTAAAATATAGAACTTGCATAACTTTTTTAAACTAGTTAAAACGTATTTTATTACAGTTACATAGCCTGCAAGACCTGTTCGGGGCCTTGATTTGATGCTTTGAGTTGTTATACGGTACGTTTTTTTTTATTTTATTTATTATAATTATAATAATTTTGTGATTAGAAAAAATTTTTAAATTTCCGGTTATTTAACCTTGTTAAAACTAATAAAATGGCCTATACTCTGAAAAGAGATAAAAATATGTCTCAATGCTATATTGCCTCTCTGCCACTGTCAAAAATAGTAGTTATTAGTAAAAAGAACTGGAATTAGGTTATATAAAAGATGGATCAGGATAAATTAAACGAATTTGAACAAATTGATAAATTTTTGAAAGAAACTCTTAAAAGGCCTCAAAACTTATGTGATACTTGTGGAAGATGCTGTAAATCCATTACAACCTGCAGAACGCACGAAGAATTAGAACAAATGGCCGAAGAGGATAAAGAAGAAGCCTGGGTATTTGTAAATTTTTTCAAACGTTACCCAAGTATAGAAGAGGCCAGAAAAGTTATACCCGAGCAAGTGGATCAAGTTATAAAAGAGCTTTCTTATAATAAAGATTTTGATATTAATAAAATATCATTTTATTACTGTCCTCATATAACTGATGATGGCCTATGCTCAGTATATGAGACCCGACCTAATTGCTGCAGGGTTGCCCCAAGGCATGGATGGTCATTAATGCCTCCGGGATGCGGATTTGAAGGATGGCAATTTGAAGAAAGAGAAAAAACAAAAGCTTCTATAAGGTATCTGAAAGAATACCTTCAAAGAATTGAACTAGTTTATGATAATGATGATGATATAGTTTCAGGGCAAGGTATGACCGTAAAAGAAATTAGAGAAATGATCAGGACAAAAATTGAACCTTGGGAGAAATACGGTTCTCTATTTTGGTAGCAATGAATTTGGAGATAATATATAAATGTCTAATATCCTCGAAAGAGTTAATAATTTATTAAAGCTTCCTCAGCACTTATGCAATATGTGCGGTAATTGTTGCAGAATGGCTACCTTTAAAGGCGGACTTTCTTATGAAGAAGTTTTGGAACTTGCTAACAGCAAAGAAGCTGAAGAATCTCAAGTTATTGGGGCAAGAGATTTTTTGGCAATTTTTGAACCATATGAATCAACTGAAGATGCTAAAAAAATTGGGCCGGAATTTGTTGAGTCGGTTTACGAAACATTCGGCAAGGATTCAAAAGTAAGCTTTTTTCATTGTAAATTTCTTGGACAAATTGGCGATAAATACGGTTGCTTAATTCATGAAGACAGGCCACAGCTTTGCAGAATGTATCCAATTCCTCATGAGAGAACTTTTTATTTTCCCGGATGCGGCTTTGAAAAGCAAGGCCGTAAAAATTGGGAAGAAATAAAAAATATATTGCAATCTCTGGAAGAAAAAAGAGCCAACCTGCAAAATAAAGTAAAAGAAGAAGAAACCAAAGAATAAATTTAAATAAAGATATTTAAGAACCCTAAGAATCCTCTAAAATTTTTTTTAATATTTCTTTTTTAATATCTAGGAAATCATTATTATCTTTTTTTTGTGTGTTTTTAGTATAAATTAATTCCATTAAATATTCTAAAAGAGATCTCTTAACAGGGCGTAACGTTACTTGGCTTAAAACTTTTAAGGCATGGTCCCTTGACTCCAATTCTTTTTGAGCTATAAGGGCTTCTGTATATACACTGGAAAATTTAGATGATTTCCTTGTATCGTTCATTGTTTCTAATACTTTTGTAAAAACAGTCTTGAATACAGGTTTTCCCTCTTTATCTTTTATTTTATTTCCCTTTTTATCGTTGAGTTCTTCATCAGTAAGGAAGTATCCTATTTTAAGTGCTATAACTTTTAAAGCTACTATAGAAGACGTTATCACATACTTATTATTATCGTTAATGCCTTTTGCTATCAGGCTATCAAATATTTCTTTTTGTAAGTTTTCATCTTTAGTATTAACTGCTATACTACCCAAGGCCTTATAACCAGCAATTCTTATATCTTCATTATTATCGTTAATACCTTTATTTTCTTCTATCAGGAGTTTAAATATGTCGTTTTGTTGTTTTTTATCTTGAGTATTAGCTGCTATAAGACCCAAGGCATTATAAGAATTAGCTCTTACTCTTTTATTATTATCGTTAATGCCTTTATTTTCTTCTATCAGGAGTTTAAATATATCGTTTTGTTGTTTTTTATCCTTAGTATTAGCTGCTATAAGACCCAAGGCATTATAAGAATTAGCTCTTACTCTTTCATTATTATCGTTAATGCCTTTTGCTATCAAGATATCAAATATTTTTTTTTGCAAATCTTCATCTTGAGTATTAGCTGCTATATTACCCAGGGCCTTATAACTAAAAACTCTTGCAGAATCATCTGTATCATTAATACTTTTATTTTCTTCTATTAGGCGTTTAAATATTTCTTTTTGTAAGTTTTCATCTTTAGTATTGGCTACTATACTATCCAGGGCATTATAAGCAAAAGCTCTTGCAGAATTATTTGTATCATTAATGCCTTTTGTTTCTTCTATCAAGATATCAAATATTTTTTTTTGCAAGTCTTCATCTTTAGTATTGGCTGCTATATCATTTAAGAGATTATAAGAATCAACTCTTACAGCAGTGGGATTAGTATTGGCTGCTATTATAGTATGGGCTGCTATTATATTATTTACAAATCTTATAGAAGTGGGATTAGTATCGGCTGCTATATTATTTAAGAGATTATAAGAATCAACTCTTACAGCAGTGGGATCTGTATCATTAATATTTTTATTTTTTTCTATTAGGAGTTCAAATATTTCTTTTATTTCTTTTTGTAAGTTTTCATCTTTAGTATTAACTGCTATATTACCCAGGGCCTTACAACCAGCAATTTTTACATATATATTATTATCATTAATACCTTTATTTTCTCCTATCAGGAGTTTAAATATGTTGTTTTGTTGTTTTTTATCTTGAGTGTTAGCTGCTATTTTTCCCAGGGCAAGACAAGTTTTAGCTCTTACTTTAAAACTAAAAAGGCTTGAATAGTCAAAGCTAAAACCTACATAGTTAATACATTTTTTTAGGAAATTTAATATTTCTTGTTGTAGATTTTTATCTTGAGTATTAACTACCATATCACCCAGCATATCAAATCGAAAAGTTTCATCTATACCTATATTATTATCCATACATTGATTACTATACTTAATGAATTTCTTTATCTTTTCTAATGCAAAATTTTTTATTGCTTCATTTTCTTCACTATTAATTTTACTTGCAGCAATATATATTTTGGACATATCGTCTACAGGAATATTTTTAGACTTCATTTCTTTAATAATCTCTTCTCCCTTATCGGTACCGCAAAATCCGGCTGAAAACTTGTTTTTTAAGCCTAAAGCTGAACTACGGCTAAATTCAAACGCATCTTGTTTCCTTGTTTGCAATGAGTTTATTTTAGCAATATCATTCTTTCTGTTAGGCTTTTGTAAGCCATAAGTAGCTATTGATCTACTGATAAGCATTTTAAACTCTTCCCTTTTTGTTATGTTTTATTATTATTTACCATCTTTATGAGAACGCTTGAAAGTTAAATCTTATTATATTCATTGAAAATAATAAATAAAAAAATTAGTAACAGGTCAAAATTTTAACAAAAGTTTACTTCCATTGCGGACGAATTGAATTAAGTTTTGTAACATAATAAAATAAATCATTTAACTTTTAAAGGACTATAACCGATATAATAAATATATAAAAAATGGAAAGTTAAAAATTAAAATGAAATTAAGAAAAAAAAGAAAAGGAAATAACTTAGTTGAATATGGCCTTATAGTTGCATTAATAGGAATAGCATTGGGCTTTTCTTTAAAGCAAATGGATATGGATGTTTTTAAGGCAGTATTTATGGGTTCTATTGCCTCTAATTCTCAAGAGTCCGAAGATAATATTATTACTATTGCTCCTCTTAGTGAATAAAACCATTTTTTATTACCTCTAAATCCGTTTAATAAGTTTTGATGAACAGAGTAAGCTGTTCATTTTTTTTGAAGAATTTAACTTTGTATTTCCAGTTTTTAACTGATTTTATATTACAGCATTTTTTTAAACAAAAATTACTAAATCGCCAATATTAACGGCTAAAGTAGATAAATTGATACTTAAAAAGAACTTATCAAGGACAAAATTAAGCAAATTGATCAACTACGACCAAATAACGCTAAACAGAATGATTTTAGGCACGCATAAGATCTCTGATACAGTTATAGAAAAAATGTCAGAAGTGCTTGAAGTCTCGCAAGACGATATCAAAGCGTGGGTCTTGGCGGATAAATACTCGCCAGACATACTGTCTATGGCGTGGAAAGTTTGCGGAACAACAGAGTTAATATAGCTTTGCTTATAAATGCCAAAAGGGTAAAGCGGTAATGACTTCTGCCCTCTTGTTATACTAAATTTTTATTAAGAAATAAAATTTTAAATTTTAATTAGACAACAGAGGTATAGTATAAGGCTTTGTTCTGTGAGAAAAATAAATAATATTAGAGTTAAGGATTTATTTTAATTTTAAAGGCTAAAAGATTATGTTATTTAATTCATTTGAGTATTTAATCTTCTTTTTACCTGTTGTTTTTATAGTTTTCTTTTTGCTTAACAGCTATAAGTTAACTGTTGTAGGAAAAATTTGGTTGGTTTTAGCTTCATTATTTTTCTATTCATGGTGGAATATCAGTTATCTGCCCATAATATTAGGTTCTCTCGCTACTAACTATTCAATCTCCAGGCTACTACTGGGGGTAAGCGAAGAAAAAAAATACTTAAGAAAATTTTTGCTTATCCTGGGAATCGTCTTTAACCTTTCACTCCTAGGTTATTTTAAGTACGCTGACTTTTTTATTTCAAATATAAACGCATTAACCAAAAGCGATATTAATTTATTACATCTGGTCTTACCTCTTGCAATAAGCTTTTTCACCTTTCAACAAATAGCTTTTATAGTCGAATCTTATAAAAAAGAAATAAGCGAATATAATTTTTTAAACTATATGCTTTTTGTATGCTTCTTTCCTCAGCTTATAGCCGGTCCTATTGTACATCACAAAGAAATGATGCCACAGTTTGCAAAGTTAAAAAATTCCGTTATTAACAATAAAAACATATCTATTGGCATTTTTATATTTTGTATAGGACTGTTTAAAAAAGTTATAATAGCGGATTCACTCTCTCCCGTGGTAGGTAAAGGTTTTGATGAGATTGCATACATTGGTTTTGTTGAAGCCTGGTTAGTTAGCTTAGCTTATACTTTTCAATTATATTTTGATTTTTCGGGATATACGGATATGGCCTTGGGTACAGCAAAACTTTTTAATATAAATCTCCCCATAAATTTTAATAGCCCGTATAAAGCCATAGATATTCAAGATTTTTGGAGAAGATGGCATATAACATTATCAAGATTTCTTAAAGAGTACTTATATATACCTTTAGGTGGTAATAGAAAAGGAGAAGTCCGAACCTATATAAATTTATTCTTAACATTTTTAATAGGAGGCTTATGGCACGGTGCATCATGGATGTTTGTCTTGTGGGGAGCCTTACATGGCCTAGCTCTTGTTCTTAATAGAATTTGGAAAAAATTTAATATTGAAATGAATAAATATGCGGCAATCTTTATAACCTTTATGTTTGTACATATTTGCTGGGTATTTTTTAGAGCTGCAACAATGAGTGATGCTATAAAAATTCTAAAAGGAATGTTCGGTTTTAACGGATTTACTGTTCATCATCCGGCTGTATTGGCATTTGATCATATTAAGATGGATCCGATAATTTTATTCCTGGTTTTAGCTTGTTTTGCATTGGTGTGGCTGTTTAAAAATACAAATGAATTGGCTTACGTGTTTAAACCTAATTTTCAAACAGCATTAGCATCTGCATTTATACTTTTTATAGCAATAATAAATTTGAATAAAATTTCGGAATTTTTATATTTTCAATTTTAAATGAAGGAATAATAATATGAAATTATATAATAAATGGTTAATACAGCTTTCAATCTTAGTTATGATACTTATATCGATAGTATTTTTAATTAATTACGTTGTAGATCCTATGTTTTGCTTTTCTCATAATAATATTTTTAATGAAAAAATGTACGTAATAGATGAAAGGCAACAAAAAACCAATGATATATATTTTTCTGATATTGACTATGACACTTTAATTATCGGAAGCAGTAGAAGTGCTAACATTAATCCGACGTCATTATTACCTTTAAAAGCTTTTAATTATGCTTGTAAATCTATGCAATTTGATGAGTATTATGATTATATCGAGTTTGCAAAAAAAGTTAAGGGGAAAGAGTTTAAATATCTTATAATTGGAGTAGATTTTTTCTCAACAAATAAAAGCGTAAAAAGCTTAAAAATGCAAAAAATGGAAAACATTAAACAGCCTTCATTTTATATTAATAAAACCGAAGATATTTTTTATAAAATTAAAACTTTAATAAGCTACGACTGCCTTACCTGGTCAATAAAGAATATTTTTCTAAATATAGCCGGCATAGCTCCACCTGAAGTTTATATGCTCAGAGAGAATAAAAATAAGTTAGTCCAAAATTGGAAAAAAGGTTTATCAGAACAGAAGTTAGCCTGGCAGCTAAACATATATAACAAAGTAACATATGGAAGCTATAAGTATGATAGCAGTATTAAGAGCCAGCTTCAAAAAGTTGTATCATCCAACCCAAACTCAAAGATCATTGTGTTTACCACACCTGTTTCAAAGTCTTTACTTAAGGTTTTAAAAGAAAAAAATCTAATTAATCATTATTTTAGCTGGTTAAAAGACTTAACCTCAGTCTTTGGGAGTTTTTACCATTTTATGGATATTAATGAGTTTACAGTCAGTCATAATAAACATTTTTTAGATGCTCATCATATTAACCCAAAATACTCTGCGGCAATAACCGGCATAATAATAGATAAACCAAATAATAAAAATAAATTTGGAAGGATTATTACTTCTGAAAACCTTACTGAGTATATAAAATCTTGGAATAAAGAGCAGGCATCTGACTTGTAGATATTAATTTATATACTCGGGATTCATTTCTTTTATTTGATTTAAATTGCTTAAGTAATTTATTGCAGCGTTAAACCACTCATGCTTATTTAAAAATACTTGATATTCTTCGCTTTCAATATTTTCGTCAGGATCTTCACATATTGATATAGCTATACCTGACAAAATGTTTTTTTCATTTACATCAGCTGCTTTTCTAAAAATAATTTCCAGTATTTCATCTATATCTTTAGGCCTGTTATTTAGTATATTCAATTCTTTACAGGCTAATTGAAAAGCATTGGTAGAAAAAACTCCCGCCTTTTCAAGGTTATATGTCTTAAGTTCTTCTTTACTCCAATCATAAAACATATAAGATGATACAGAACTGTCAAAGCTACTTATGAATTCCTTTTCATCGTAGTCTCCGGCTAGTGCATGAGATACGATCGAATTATACGCAAATTCTTGTTTTTTTGATTTTACAACATGCAATGTTAATCTGCTGTCAATTTGTTTAGTGCACATGTTTAATTCTTTTATTAAGTCATAGCCGTCAAGATCTCTAAA
Source organism: Candidatus Gastranaerophilales bacterium (assembly GCA_028282645.1). Taxonomy (GTDB): domain Bacteria; phylum Cyanobacteriota; class Vampirovibrionia; order Gastranaerophilales; family JANQFW01; genus JANQFW01. Next base: position 810 of record JANQHM010000056.1, on the reverse strand, counting down.
TTGTCTTAATTTATACTTAATTTTAGTCATTAATTTATTTTCATCTTTGCCAAGCTTACGATCAACTCTTGTATTCAAGAGCTGAGAAATATTGCTGAGCGAATCGAGCAAATTATTTAAACTATAAAAAAATAGAGTATTTTTATTATTTATATCTTGAAACCTAACATCAGAATTCATTAAATTGATAGATATTAATGAATATTCACATTGTATTTTTAACTCTTCAAGAAATAAATAAAATAATTTGGTCTCTTTTACTCTTTCTATCCCCTCAGCCACGTCCAATATCCCATATACTGCTAATCATTATCTAAATTACTTTGTTTTGTTCGAAATATCAACTAAAATATATTATTTTATTAAATAATATTAACTGTGCTAAATCCGGCAAACTGTTTAATTATGTTAAAATGGGACTAAAAAAGGTATTATACTACACTGGAGCAGCTTTATTTTTTGTATAACTTACGCGCGCATCACAAAACCCGTACTTTTAGCCTTAAAGAGAGTTAAAAAAATATTCGATTGTATGTCGGTTCGAAAATCAAAAACAATTTATACAACGATAATTTTGTACCGCAAAAGGGTATAAATGGGCACACTTATCCTGGGTGACAGTCGTCACCTTTCTTATGTCATCGCCATAAGCTTTGATATAACTTAAGTCTAATCGAAATATCAGAACTCGATAAGTCACTAACTTATGCGCTATGGGAAAAATGTGCTGTTTTGAAATTAAGCTTTGCGTGGCTGGCGCATCCTTTAATTTCAAATAGAATAATAGTTTTGAAAGTTTTAATGCTTGAT
>JANQHM010000244.1 GCA_028282645.1 Candidatus Gastranaerophilales bacterium | reverse complement strand
GGCATTGATGAAAAACAAATGGAAATAATAGAAAAAGCCTTTTATAACTATGCTAAAATTTTTACTCATAAGCCAATAGCCGAATTAAAAGAATTTATTAAAGATAACCCAAGATATGATGATTCAATTAACAGAGACCTAAAGGACAGTTAATAATGACCAAATACTACCCTGTAATGATAAACATAGAAAATAAAAACTGCCTGGTCATTGGCGGGGGAAAAGTAGCTCTTCGTAAAATCAAGTCGTTATTGGACTATGATGTCAACATAACAGTTATAAGCCCTGAATTATGTTCTGAACTTGAAGATATTCTATCTCAAAATAGAATCAATTGGCTTAAAAAGAACTACAACACAATCGATATTAAAGATTCAAATTTTATTTTTGTGGCAACTAATGATAAATCTGTTAACAAAATGGTGTATAAAGAGGCTAAAAAGAAAAACATCTTGGTAAATGTTGTTGATAATTCTGATTTGTGCGATTTTATAATACCTTCCAAAGTTAAAAGAGGCGATTTGACTATATCTATCTCTACTAATGGAAAAAGTCCGGCTCTGACTAAGAAAATTAGGGAGGAGTTGGAAGAGAGGTTTGGAGATAGTTACGAGACATTTGTAAACCTGCTTGGAAAAGTTAGAGAACTTGCCAGCGAGCGCATAAAAGACATAAAAATCCGAGAAGCTTTATATAAAAATCTTGTTTATTCTGATTATATCGAGCAACTAAACAATGATAATAAAAATCAGGTAAAAAAGCGAATGATAGAATTACTTGAAACATACAAGAAAGATTATTAGAATGAAAGCAAAGTTAACTGTAGGCACTAGAGGAAGTAAACTGGCTTTGGCTCAAACAAACTTGATAATTTACAAGCTAAAAGAACTCTATCCGAGTCTGGAAATTGACATAAAAATTATTAAAACCACAGGTGACAAGATTCTTGACAGACAACTGAGCAAAATCGGAGGCAAAGGCTTATTTATTAAGGAAATAGAAGAAGCTTTAGAAGCAGGAGAGGTCGACTTTGCGGTGCATAGTTTAAAAGATGTGCCTCACACGCTGCAGGATAACTTTAAAATAGCAGCTATAACAAAAAGAGAAGATCCTAGAGATGTATTAATTTGCAAGGGTCAATATAATATAAACACATTACCGGCTGATTCAAAAGTGGGTACAGGAAGTATTAGACGGTCGCTTCAAATAAAACAAATCAGGAAAGACTTAAATATACTGCCAATTAGGGGGAACATTCACACACGCATAAATAAAATGCAACACGACTATGACGCTATAATCCTTGCAGCAGCAGGGCTTAAAAGAGCAGGCTGGAACGGCGGCAATGACTGCAAGTTTTTGAAAGAAGTTTTTGAAGAAAATGTCAACAGTGATTTTAATATAAGCTACTTTGATTTAGAGAATTTTATTCCGGCTGTTGGACAGGGGGCTCTTGCTATCGAGACAAGGAAAGAAGATTTTGAAACAATAAATTATATAAAACAGTTAAATCACGAGTCTGACGCGCTGGGCTTGCTTGCTGAAAGAGCTTTCTTAAAAGAAATTAACGGCGGATGTGAAATACCTGTAGGTGCGTATTGTTTTATTAGCGAAAATAAATTGACAATTGACGGTTTTATTGGAGATGAAAAAGAAGAATTCCTTTTTAGAGAAAAACTAACAGGAAATATTAACGATTATGAATCTTTAGGCAAAGATTTAGCAAAAATAGTTTTGGCAAAAATGAACAAATCAAAGGGATTAAACTAATGAAAGCTAAAGTTTATCTTGTTGGAGCAGGCCCGGGAGATGAAAACTTAATTACAGTTAAAGGTTTAAATTGTATAAAAAAAGCTGATGTTATAGTTTATGATAATCTTGTAAATTCTGATTTGCTTGATTGCGCTAAAGAAACATCAGAAAAAATCTATGCAGGTAAAAAAATAAACGCTCATACGCTTCCTCAAAATGATATAAACAAGCTATTGGTGAATAAAGCTAAAGAAAATAATATCGTAGTAAGATTAAAAGGCGGAGATCCCTTTGTTTTTGGAAGAGGAGGAGAAGAAGCTCTTGAGTTGCAAGCTCATAATATACCTTTTGAGGTTGTTCCGGGAATTTCATCATCAATCGCAGCAGCGGCTTATGCAGGTATTCCGGTTACGCATCGAGGTATCAGTACCTCATTTCATGTAATAACAGGTCATGAAGACCCGACAAAAGAAAAAGAAAGCGTAAACTATGAAGCTCTGGCTCAGCTGGAAGGGACTTTGGTATTTTTGATGGGCTTAAATAACCTTGAAAAAATATGCTCTAGACTAATAAACTATGGTAAATCACTTAATACTCCTGTAGCTGTTATTTCAAAAGGAACGACTCCAATGCAAAAAATTGCTGTCGGCACGTTGGAGAATATTCAAGATAAGATTCAAGATATTACTTATCCTGCTATAATAATGATAGGAGAGGTTATTAATTTAAGAAAAACGCTTGACTGGTTTGAAAAAACGCCTTTATTTGGAAGAAAAATACTTGTAACAAGAGCCAGACATCAGGCAAGCAAGCTTTCCGAAAAGATAAAATCACTTGGAGCCGATGCTATTGAGTTCCCTACAATACAAATAGAGCCTAATAAAGATAAAACTTTGTTAAAACAAACTTACAATAAGCTGGATGCTTACGACTGGATAATTTTTACCAGCGTTAACGGCGTAGAAGAATTTTTTAAAAACCTTAAAGGATTCAACAAAGATATTAGAACAATTGGTAACGCTAAATTATGCGCAATAGGAGAAGCTACAAAAAACGCTTTGCAAGAAAGATATCTTAACGTTGAGATTACGCCTAAAGAATATATTGCTGAGGCTTTGATTGAAGAATTAAAACAACGAATAAACTCTGAAGATAAAATATTAATATTAAGAGCCGATGTTGCAAGAAAAATACTACCCCAAGAGTTAAAAAAAATAGCCGCTCAAATTGACGTAGTCCCATTGTATCAGACAATAATACCTGAACATGATTCACAAAATTTGAGAAAATTAGTTGCCAGAGCAGATACTATAACTTTCGCAAGCTCTTCAACAGTGTCTAATTTTATGCAAATACTGGGCAAAGAAAATTTGAGCTTACTTGAAGAGAAACAAATAGCTTGTATTGGACCTGTAACCCAAAGTACCGCTGTAAAACTGGGTTTAAAAAATATTAAAATGGCTAAAGAGTATACAATTCAAGGTTTAGTGAATTTATTGCTGGAGATATAATAATGTTTTATAGAGGAAGAAGGCTTAGGTTAAATTCAAACATAAGAAGCTTAGTGAGAGAAACAAGGCTAAGCCTGGAAAATTTGGTCTATCCAATATTTTTAGTGGAAGGAACCAATGTAAAAAAAGAAATATCCTCTTTAAAAAACCAGTATTATCTATCTATAGATAGGCTTGACGAAGAAATAGAAGAAATAACAAAGTTAGGTATTCCAGCGGTTATATTATTTGGGTTGCCCGAATTTAAAGACGAAAAAGGCTCTAGCGCATATGATGACAACGGTATTGTTCAAAGAGGTATTAAAAAAATTAAGGAAAAATATTCTGATTTAGTGGTTATATCTGATGTTTGTCTTTGTCAATACATATCGCATGGCCATTGCGGGGTGCTTAAAGATGGCAAAGTCCTCAATGACGAATCATTAAAGTTAATAGCCAAGGTTGCTTTATCTCATGCCAAAGCCGGAGCAAACATAATAGCTCCTTCTGACATGATGGATGGGCGCGTTTCAGCCATTAGAAGACTCTTGGACGAAAATGGATATGAGTATGTTTCAATAATGTCCTATAGTGTAAAGTATGCGTCAAGTTTTTACGGGCCTTTTAGGGCTGTTGCGGATTCTTCTCCAAAATCAGGAGACAGAAAAAGCTATCAAATGGATCCCGCAAACTCTAACGAAGCAATGAGGGAAGCGAATGAAGATTTGCAAGAAGGTGCAGATATTATTATGGTAAAGCCGGCTATGGCTTATCAAGATATAATTTACAGATTAAGACAGAGCGTTGATTCTCCAATTGCGGCTTATAACGTAAGCGGGGAGTACATGATGATTAAATCTGCTGCATCTCAAGGTTTAATTAATGAAAAAGATATTGTTTTAGAAACTTTGGTTGGCTTTAAAAGATCCGGAGCTGATATTATAATTACTTATTTTGCAAAAGATGTGGCTAACTGGTTAAAGGAAAGATAAATTATGAAATTTGACAAATCTCAATCGCTTTTTGAAGAAGCAAAAAAATATATACCTGGCGGGGTAAATAGTCCTGCAAGGGCTTTTAAAGAAGTTGGCATGACACCACCGTTTATGGTTAGAGGCCAAAACAGCAAAATTTATGATGAAGACGGCAACGAGTACATAGATTACGTAAGCTCATGGGGGCCGATGATTCTTGGGCATAACAACGAAGTTATAAAAGACGCTTTAAAATCTCAAATTGATACGGCTATAGGATTTGGTGCACCAACTGCAATTGAAATCGAAATGGCAAAGCTTATTACAAAAATTGTACCATCTGTTGAAATGGTAAGAATGGTAAACTCCGGCACAGAAGCAACGATGAGTGCTATTAGACTAGCTAGAGGATATACCGAAAAAGACAAAATAATTAAATTTGCGGGAAATTACCATGGCCATGGTGATAGTTTTTTAATCCAGGCTGGCTCAGGGGCATTAACTTCAGGTGTTCCAAGCAGTCCGGGCATACCTGAAGGTATTGCTAATAATACTTTGATAGCTAATTATAATGATTCTACCTCTGTGCAAGAGTTGTTTAACAAATATGGCGATGACATAGCAGCTGTAATATTAGAGCCTATTTGTGGAAACATGGGTGTTGTACCTGCTAAGCAAGAATTCTTGTCCACTCTGCGAAAATTAACTGAAGATAACAACAGCCTGCTCATTTTAGATGAAGTTATGACAGGTTTCCGTGTTGCTTTAAGTGGTGCTCAAAGCCTTTATAAAATCACGCCTGACCTAACTTGTTTTGGAAAAATTATTGGTGGTGGGCTTCCTGTGGGGGCTTATGGCGGTAAAAGAGAAATAATGGAAAAAGTCGCGCCTATTGGCCCTATTTATCAAGCCGGTACATTATCTGGCAATCCTGTTGCAATGAGAGCAGGTTTGGCCACACTGAATACATTAAAGTCTAATCCTGACATTTATTTAAAACTCGAAGAGAACAGTAAAAGAATAGAGGAAGGATTTTTGAGAAACATAAAAGAATCCGGTATTAATGCAGCTATAAATAGAGTATCATCAATGATGACCTTATTCTTTACAGACGGATGTGTTGATTGTTTTGAAAAAGTAAAGCAATCTGATACCAGTAAGTATGCTAAATATTTCAGGTCTATGCTTGAAAGTGGAATTTATTTACCACCCTCACAGTTTGAGGCTTTTTTTGTATCGGCAGTGCACATTGATGAGGATATTGAAAGAACAATTGATGCAAACAGAAAAGCTCTATTTGAGTTATCTTAATATAAAAAGGAACGTGAAGCTGAAAGCTCACAAATGGAAGAGACCTACTTTAACTTTCGGAATCTTCCATTTGTTGTCATTATTATACAATTTAGAAATTTTAGTTTTATTCCCTAATACGATTATATTTTTTTAGGCTGGTATCCGCTACATTTTTAGAGCAAGCATTTTACATACCTGCGCCACCACCGCCTGCTAAACCGACCGCGAGATCTCCTGCAATATCTAAAATACTTTTTATTACGCCTTTTTTCTTTCTCTGATTACCACTTCCTTCAGCTGGGCTTTGTTGTTGCCCTACAACTTGAGGGGCAGGGGTTTCTTTAAGGCCCGATGGAGGTGTTCCAGAACGTCTACCTTGCGGATTAAGTACTACAGGAGGTTGGTAGGTTACATGGTGGCCTCCAGGTTGTTGCCCTACAACTGTTGAAGGTCCCGTGACAAATGCGCTTTGAGGGGCAGGAGTTTCTTTAAGGCCCGATGGAGATGTTCCAGAACGTCTACCATGCGGATTAAGTACTACAGGAGTTTGGTCAACAGTGCGGGTTACATAGCCTCCTTGTTGTTGTCCTACAACTGTTACTGTGGACATGTGTGATGGACCGACAGCAGCACCAGCGGTTGGGCGATTAAGGGGTATATGACCAGTAGCCCAAGGGGTGGCACTTACAGATGGACCACTTGATTTTTCCACATCAGATTTAAATTCATTAAATAGAGTACTCAACTTATTTTTAGTACCTCCTGGCATCTTGTATTTACTAGTGTTACCACCTCGAGAATGTGTCAAAGTTAATCCATTATCAGTTTCTCTAACTACTTTAACAACATTATCTCGAGGAAGGAAGTTTTCTACAAAAGTTTGAAGCTCTTTTAACTGCTTTTTTCGTTTATTATTTTTCACAACCTTACCCAGGACTTCAAATTTCCCATTAAACGCGGGTTGCGTTTGATTTTGCTTTTGTCCAGCCTGCATTTTATTTCTCTTAATAATACTTGGCTGCACTTGATTTCCGGTCATACCGATCATTTAAACTTACTCCTTAATTTTCTGCCTAGTATGAATGTATATTATTTTTGTCTTTTCTATTTTAAATTTTTAATAAAAGAGAGATGATATATTAATTCTTATTTTATATTTAATTTTTTTCACTTCCACGATTATAAAACAAATAAAGATAAAATATTAATAAAATTAAATAAAATCTTTACAAAAATTTCGGAAAATTTACGCATACAAAAAAAGACAATAATAACTACCCTTTGCAGAAGCAAAAGCTTATCATTGTTTTAAACTTTTTAATTTTAAACATAAAACCCGTTAATAATGGGGCTTTTTCTTGTTTAATTCTTCTTTTTTACTATAATTTCTATCAATGGTTATGTCTATTATATTATCATTTGCACAATTATATTCGTCTTTAATAATATTTTCCTTTTTATTATCTTCTACTAAAATAGTAGTATCACCTGCTGACGTAGTATCAGCCACCTTCGCCTCTTCCGCGGGTACTTCTTTTACTTCTGTTTCTTTGAAAACAGTTAAATTCGCCAGCTTGGGATTATTGCTGACTTTTATTAACTTAAATTCGCCCTGCCTGATTTTTTTGCATTTGTAAATTGACATAGCCTCTAAGGTTAGCTGTTTAGCTTCTTCTTTTGCCTCTTTCCAGGCCTGTTCTATAAATTTGTTACGCTTAACAG
>JANQHM010000212.1 GCA_028282645.1 Candidatus Gastranaerophilales bacterium | reverse complement strand
TTACGTAACATACAATTGAATATTTTTTTAACTCTCTTTAAGGCTAAAAGTACGGGTTTTGTGATGCGCGCGTAATTTATACAAAAAAATAAAGCTGCTCAGGTGTGACAGCTTTATTTTTTTGTATAATATTTTTAGCTTTAGCCGGGTAATAACCAGGTAAGGAATAAAAGTGAAAACTTTTATAATTTAATAAAATTAACATTTGTTTAAATAAAATAAGCAATATTTTGTTGGTTCCAAACTTTATATATATATAACAAAAAGCAATAGATAACAGGTATTTAGGAGTAGAGCCATGATGGATGTTGGAATTTTCAAATCAGTATCAAAGCAAAGTCGTAACACAACTAAATTTGAAATTTATTCAGACACAAAGCTTCCACAAAGCGAAACAAAAAGAAAAGCAGACCTAAGTTACGATATAAATGTAATTTTAAGCAAATTAGGTGTTGAAATAGAAGAATAAATAAAAAAAAGTCACACGGTTGCAGCTATGAGTGACACAAAAAAATAAAGTAGCCTAAAAGTGAATTAATTTTGGAATTTAAGACTAAAACCACTAACTAAATAATAAATGAACAATGTAATCCTTTTCAAAGGAAATTTATTATATATAGCAGGACAGATAGATATGTCCTGCAATTTGTCTTTTAGGAGTGTTCTCTATCTTACTATAAGTAAGAATAAATATAGGTACAATATAGCTTCCAACCGCTGTTAAGTGTATCATTACCCTCACCGCCGAAAACATAAGAACCTCCATCAAGGGAATCTTCGCCGGCATCACCTTATAGTTTCGCGTGGCTTCCACCATAAAGAGAATCATTGCCGTCTCCGCCGTCAATAGAATCATTATAATCATCGCCGGCAGCACCATCTATTATATCATTGCCTACTCCGCCTATTAGAGAGTCATTGCCATCTCCTCCGATTATAGTCTGACCATCTGAATTGTTCACTGAACTTTTTTCTAAGATAATTGCCATAATTTATTTATTCCTTTTAATACTATCTTTAGAGTAATTATACCTGTTTAATTCGCTAAAAGCCAGTATTTATCTATGCATTTTTCTAGCAGTCTGCTATTAGTGCTTTGTTAGAGCATTCTGTCATTTTTTTATATCCATTTTGCCTATCTCGTAACAGGTCTATTAATTAAAAAATAAATTATACCACTCAAGAATCAAATTTTTCTTTATTTTGCCGGTTCTTGTTTTAGGTAAATCCTTATCAAAGATTACAACTTTATGAGGTCGCTTATAATTTGATAACTCTTGAGAAAAGTTGTTTATTTCTTCTGTAATCTTTTTTTTGAGGGCACTTATATCGTCTTCAAATTCTTTTTGCACTTCATTACAAGGCACCACAACAGCTATAATATCTTCAGTGCCTTTCCTTTTTCCTGATTTTACAGGATTACCTATTACACATACTTCTTTTATTTTACTGCTTTTAGATAAGACAGCTTCTACTTCTTCAGGTTGCACTTTATCGCCGGAGCTAAGTTCTATTATATTTTTTAGCCTGCCTATTATATACAAATAACCTTTATTATCAATTTTTCCGATATCTCCTGTCCTGAACCATCCCTCTTTATCAATTGCATTAGCCGTTAAATCAGGCTTATTATAATAACCCTTCATAATATTAGCTCCACGCACTAAAATTTCACCATTATCAGATATTTTCAAGCTCACACTTGGAAGAGGTTTTCCGACAGAGCCTGTTTTATAAGATGTAAAACTATTAGCAGAAACTACAGGACTGCATTCAGTGATTCCATACCCCTGAAAAACAGGTAAACCTATTCTAAAAAAAAATTTTTCAATATCTATATCAAGAGGTGAAGCACCGCACATAATACCTTTAAGCTTTCCACCCATTTTTTTATGAATTTTAAAAAATAAAATCCTTCCAATAAACACAAACAATAAACAATTAACAGGTATATATTTTGATATTCTATAAAAAATTTTTAATATTTTAGATTTAAAAATTTCTTTTTCTATTTTTTCTTTTAAAATCTGTAAAAAGAGAGGGGCAACAATAAGTATGGTTATTCTTTTTTGGTGCAAGACCTCCATAAATTCATGCCAACAAAATTTGGTAGAATAAGTAATCTCTCCTCCCCTATATAATATAGCAATAAGCCCTACAGCTATTTGAAAAATATGATCTAACGGAAAAATAGAAAAAAAAGATATTTTAGAGATAGAACTAACCTTAAAAGCTTTATCAAAATCTTTTAACTGCGAAAGTATATTGCCATAAGTAAGCATAACTCCTTTAGGCATTCCGGTAGTTCCGGATGTATAAACTATCATTGCTGTCTTATCAGGCTTACAGTCTATTACAAGTTTGTTTAAAGACGTTTTTAAGTCATATAAAGATAAAAATTTACCTGAATATTTTTCATTATTAACTATAAAAATCTCTTCAATAGATGAAACTTGCGATTTTAGCTCAATAGCTTTGTCAATACAATTTAATGACGTGCATACTATACGAGGAGCTGAATTTAAAACAAGATATACTAATTCCGGTAAGGTTGCTTTAAACTCCAAAGGTACTACAATTGCCCCAGTGAACATTGATGCAAAAAATGCCACTGCCCATCCCGGCCTTGACTCTGATAATATTGCTATTCTGTCGCCCTTGTTAATGCCTTGTTTTTTAAAATAACTCGAAAGATTTCCTATCAGTTCCAAAAGCTCAATATAACTTATACTTTGCAAGTTATCGCCATCTTTAAAGGTTATTGCTGTTTTTGAGTTATAACTCTTAAATTTTTGATGCATTAACTCAACAAAATTATCAGAATGATTTTGTTTATTTTTATAATTCTTAAAAAATTTTAAAAAATTAATTAATTTATTCATAAATGATAAAATACAACTGAGGAATAAACAAAATGAATAGCATAAAAAAAGCATATTATGCCCGCTGGATAATAGTAACCCCTTATAAGACAGTTAAAAACAGCTATTTAATATGTAAAGACAATAAAATTTTAGATATCACAAGCAAAAAGCCGCCTGATGCAGAGATTATTGATTTAGGAGATAAAACATTAATGCCGGGCTTGATAAATGCGCATACACATACGGAACTATCGGCAATTGCTCCTTATATTAATTATAATAAAGATTTTATAAGATGGATTGAAGATATTAAAAGAATAAAAGACAGTCTAACAGCTGAACAAATTAAGCAATCAGCAGTAAAATCTTATCAAGATTTATATAATTATGGCTGTATAGCAATTGGAGATGTTTCTACATCAGGCTTAACGAAGGAAGTGTTTATTTATTCGCAGTTGTATGGCACATGGTTTAAAGAATACCTTGGAAATGATATTAATGATGACCAAGAAATAAAAATTATAAAGCAAGGTAAGAGTATATCATTAGCAATACATGCCTTATACTCTACAAGTTCTGTATTGATAAAAAATATAAAACAAACTACAGCCAATAATTTATGCTCTGTACACCTGGCTGAACATATTTTAGAACAGGAGTTTATAACATCTAAAAATGGAAAATGGAAAGAATTTTTGGATAGTCGGGGTATATCATATAATAAGTGGCAATTACCAGATATTTCACCTGTTAGTTATGCTAAAAATCTTAGTATTTTAGATGATAATTTACTAGCTGTTCACCTTTTATATGGCAATGAAGATGATTTTAAAGTATTAAAAAACTTTAATGTTAAAACTTGCGTATGTCCAAGAAGTAATCGAAACTTACATAATAAACTGCCTGACCTTAATAAAATACTGGAATACAATTTAAGCCCCGCACTTGGTACAGACTCGTTGGCAAGTACAGATAGTTTAAATATCTTTGATGAGATGAAGTTTATAGCTGATAATTATAAAAACATTCCTGAACATAAAATCTTTGAAATGGCAACAATAAGTGGTGCAAAAAACTTAAAAATACAAAACTTATTTGGCAGTCTTGAACAGGGGAAAATAGCCAAACTTCTATGTATTGATATTTGCCCGACTAGTCCTGATAATATAATTAAACAAATAATTATGGAAGGAGGGTACAATATTGAGTGGATTGAATAGCTTTCGTATTGGACGAATTCCCTATGCAAATATTTTGCCCGTATATTACGGCTTTGATAATAACCTTTTAGAAGCCAATTTAAATTTTATAAATGCTACTCCCTCTGACCTTAATTTATTAATGTTGAATAATTATATTGATATTAGCCCAATGTCCACTTACGAAGTGTTAAAAAATCCTGATAAATTTTATATTTTGGAAGATTTATCAATAAGCTGTAATGGTCCTGTTCGCAGTGTAATTTTAGCATCGCACTATTTATTAGAAAATTTAAATAATAAAAATCTTGTTTTAACAGATGAATCATCCACATCTGCTCATTTATTAAAAGTTTTGTTAAAAGAAAAAGGGGTTAGCCCTAATTATTGTAAAGGATATATTGTAACAACAGAAGACCTGCATAAGGATTGTGATGCTACTCTCATTATTGGAGATAAAGCATTAAAGGATCATTGGAAAAAAGATTTTAAATACGTTTATGATTTAGGTGAATTGTGGTATCAAAAATTTAAAACACAGTTTTGCTTTGCCCTATGGACTGTCAGGCGTACAATTTTTGATGAATATCCTGATGAAGTTAATTATATAAATAAATTATTTAAAAAGTCAAAAGCAATAGGATTAAAAAATATTAAAAGCATAGAAAAATCTGTTGCTAAAAATTTAAACCTGTCACAGACTTTGTTAAGAAATTATTATGATGGGTTAAATTATAATTTAAATCTTTCTCATAAAACAGGATTAAATATATATAATTTATTAGTTGAACAAAATAAAAAAGGTTCTTTCCAGAACCACCATCGTTAGCACATTACCAAATTTCTATTAAATTCTTTTTTACTTGCCTTTATCGATTTATTTATCCTTTATCCAATAATATTGGGTATTTGTTTTTATAAAAATTGCTATTTAAAATGTAAATAAATTTAAAGCTGTTACTATACTAACTCTAAAATACTTTTCAGATTCTTTAATCAGGTACAAACTAATAAAATAAGCTATTCTCTGAATTGTGAAGCGAAAGCGTTAAAAAATGAAAATGAAATGGTCAATTTTATTTTTTAAAATATATATTATTAAAGTTTAAAAATAGAATATATCATAAAGAAAACCATAACCTATTGTAAAGAGTTTCTTTAAATTGTTGCTTACTAGCTGACTTAGTAGCATAATATTGACCATAGGGTTAATTTACTTTTGATTTCTATTGATCTGTGGGTTGATGAGAAACGATAAATAATACTTAATAATAATAAAACAAAAACAGATAAGTCGTCGAGTTGGGGAGTTAAGAAGATATATGTCAGTATATAAATTAATTTTGATATCAGGCTTAATTTGTTTAGGCTTGACAGGGTTAAATGTATCGGCAGAAGCACAAATGACATTGCCATCACTTAATGTGAGCCTGGGCACGGCAGATTCTCCGCAGGAATTTAGCAAAGGGTTGCAAATTTTAATATGGTTAACCGTGTTGACTCTTGCGCCAAGTATCTTGATTATGACTACTTCTTTTACCAGGATAGTTATAGTTTTATCACTTGTAAGGCAGGCAATCGGAACACCATCACTTCCGCCCAGCCAGGTTATTATCAGTTTAGCATTAATTTTAACGTTTTTTGTTATGACTCCGACTATAAACGAAATTAATGAAAAAGCTTTTCAACCCTATACCCAAAATAAAATAACTCAGCAAGAAGCACTTGCCAGAGGCGCAAAGCCTATCAGAAAGTTTATGTTTAAGCAAACAGAGGAAAGTGATCTGGCATTGTTTGTGAGAATGGCTAAACTTAAAAAGCCCAGAACTATTGAGGATATTCCTACTTATGTATTGATTCCTTCTTTTATTATCAGTGAGCTTAAAACTGCTTTTAAAATAGGATTTATGATATTTATACCGTTTTTGGTTATTGATATAGTTGTGTCTAGCATACTTGTATCTATGGGTATGTTATTCCTGCCACCGGTTATGATATCTTTACCTTTTAAAATAATCTTGTTTGTTTTGATTGATGGGTGGCATTTGATTGCGCAGTCTTTAGTCACAAGCTTTGCACAGTAAGAATTTGGAGTTTGATTTATGGATCAACAGGAGTTTTTACATCTGCTACAGAAAACTTTATTTTTAATATTACAGTTAGCCGGGCCTGTTTTGCTGGTCAGTCTTGTTGTGGGTATTTTAGTCAGTATTTTTCAGTCTGTTACCCAATTGCAAGAAGCTACTTTAACCTTTGTACCTAAAATTTTGGCTGGTATATTAACTATAATTTTTCTTGCACCGTGGATGATTGATGTTTATATTACCGGTATTACAGAAATATTTACTAATTTAAACAGTTATATTCGTTAAAGGGGCTTATGGATCAAGATTTAGCAAATATATTTTCGATTAAAGGCATTTTGATTTATCTGCTTGTTATGACAAGGGTTAGCGGTTTACTTGTTACTGCACCGTTGTTTTCTACTTATCCTATTCCTGTTACTGTTAAAGCAGGACTGGCTGCGTTTTGTGCGTTTGTTATGTTTCCTATTATCGCACAAAATGTTACGTTTGCGATACCGCACGACCTTATTACAATGACTTTATACATTGCAAAAGAATTTCTTGTGGGTGTGCTTATAGGATTTTGTGCGGGGCTAATATTTGTGGCAATACAAGTAGGCGGGCAAATGCTCAGTATGCAAATGGGGCTTACAATGGCTCAGTCTATTGATCCTGTTACCCACCAAAATGTGCCGATCGTCGGGCAGTTTTACTTGTATACCGCAAGTTTAGTATTTTTATTTGTTAATGGACATTTGTGGCTGTTTTCCAGTTTAAATGACAGCTATAACTTTATACCTATAGGTATTGACTTTAGCTTTGCCGGACAGATTATGGATAAAGTCTTGATGTATATCAGCTATATTTTTTCGCTTTCTTTTAGGATAGTTGTTCCTATTTTCGGTCTATTGTTTATTTCTGATATTTCAATGGCATTTATGGCAAAGTTAATGCCTAAAATGAATATATTTATGGTGGGTATTCCTTTAAAAATCTACGTGGGACTGCTGTTTATGAGTTTGTTTATTCTTGCTACCGCGGATTATCTCGCAAGAATTATTCCGGAGTTATTACAGCAGGTTACAGCAATTTTTATTTGATGAGGTAATATGGCAAACGAAAGGACAGAATCGGCAACTCCCAAGCGGCGTTCTCAAATGCGAAATCAGGGCAAAATACCCAAAAGTCAGGATTTTAATAATGCTGTTATGTTATCTATAGGCATGTATGCCTTATATTTGTTTATGCCTTTTATTACCAGTCAGGTAAAATTTGTTGCTATATATACTTTTACTGATTTAAATCCGGATAAAATCAGTAGAGAAAACTTGATGGGATATTTATCTCCGTATATTAGCATATTATTTTATGTTGTGGTTCCCTTTTTAATTATAATGATGGTTATCGGATTATTAATGAATTATTTTCAGGTAGGACCTTTATTTACTATGCAGGCTATTAAGCCTAAATTTAATAAATTAAGTCCTTTTAGCCTTATAAAAAATCTTAAAAATATATTTGTACCGAATTTAAAAAATATTGTCGAGCTTGTAAAGTCTTTAATTAAAATAGCTATTGTGGGTGCAGTAGCTTATTCTGTTATTATTGCAAGGCAACAAGAAATTTTTAATCTGCTTGGTGTTGAAATATTAGGTATTATGGCCACAATTAGCGATATTATTTTTGAAATACTTATAAAAATTTGTCTTGTACTAATTATTATCGGGCTTTTGGATAAAAAATATCAAAATTTTGAATTTGAAAAATCAATAAAAATGACAAAACAGGAAATTAAGGACGAACGTAAGAATTCTGAAGGGGACCCGAAAATTAAAGCTAAAATTAAAGCTGCCCAGCGAAAATTTGCGATGCAAAGAATGATGGGTGCTGTCCCTACTGCAGATGTGGTAATTACAAATCCTACTCATTACGCTATTGCATTAAGATATGATAAAAGTATTGCTCCTGCACCGCAGGTTGTGGCCAAAGGGGTTGACTACGTGGCTTTTAAAATCCGTGAAGTTGCTAAAAGAAACGGGGTTCCCATTGTTGAAAATAAACCGCTTGCCAGAACTTTATATAAAGTTGTACCATTAGATGGTATAATTCCGGCTGAACTATATCTGGCTGTAGCGGAAGTCTTGGCTTATGTTTATAAATCAGGCAATGGAAGGCAAAGGTAATGGCTAAATTTGACATCAAGGAAATGCTCGAAAATAGTGATGTTTTATTAGCGGTAGGTCTAATTGTAGTTGTTGTAATGATGATTATACCTCTCCCACCTGTTTTGCTGGACATTTTACTTGCTGTAAACATCTCATTATCTGCAATTATATTGCTGGTATGTTTGTATGCTAGGGAACCGCTTGAGTATTCCTCATTTCCTACTATTTTGCTTGTTACAACACTCTTTAGGTTAGGATTGAATGTTAGTACAACTCGACTTATTTTGCTGTATGCAGATGCAGGCGAGATTGTATCTTCTTTTGGAAGCTTTGTTGTGGGGGGAAACTACGTTGTAGGTACGATTATATTTATAATCCTTGTAACCATTAACTTTATGGTAATCACAAGCGGTGCCGGGCGTGTGGCTGAAGTTGCAGCGAGATTTACACTAGATGCAATGCCCGGTAAGCAGTTAAGTATTGATGCTGACTTAAACTCAGGGCTTATTGACGAGGATGAAGCAAAAACTCGCAGGAAAAAGATTGAAAGAGAAGCTGATTTTTACGGTACAATGGACGGTGCGAGTAAGTTCGTTAAAGGTGATGCTACTGCGGGTATTATTATTACGCTTATAAACATAATTGGCGGTTTGATTATAGGCATGGGACAGCAAGGCATGGATTTTATGTCTGCGGCATCTACGTTTACAATTTTAACAGTGGGTGACGGTCTTGTGTCTCAATTGCCTGCGATTATTATATCTACTGCTACAGGTTTATTGGTATCCAGAGCCAGTGGTCAGGATACACCATTGAGTCATGATATCGGGCAGGAGATGTTTAATGATCCCAGAATTCTTTCTATTATTGCCGGATTATTATTTGTTTTAGGTATTATGCCAGGTCTGCCTTTTATGCCTTTCTTTACTATTGGTACTGTTTTAAGTGTACTTGCTTTTTATAAATTAAAAGGTAAAAAACAAAAAGAAAAAGATGAAGAAGTTGCTAAACAAGAAGAAGCAGCTGACTTAAGCAAGCAGAGGAAAAAATCTTCAAAAGAAAACGTATTAGAGCTTTTGACGGTTGAACCTATGGAGATAGAAATAGGTTACAGATTAGTACCACTATTGGATATTGAACAGGGCGGCGATTTGCTTGAAAGGATCACCCAGATACGGAGACAATCTGCGTTGGATTTAGGTATTGTACTTCCTTCTGTCAGGGTTAGGGATAATTTACAGTTAAATCCTAATACTTATCAAATAAAAATTAAGGGAATTCCTATTGAATCCGGGCAAATTCATGCGGACAGGTTTTTGGCGATGAGTTCCGGGGTTGGCGATGATCCTAATTTGAAGGGTATAAAAGCTGTTGAGCCTGCTTTTGGATTGCCTGCTTTGTGGATAGAAGAAAAAGATAAAGAATATGCAGAATCTTCCGGTTTTACGGTGGTTAGTCCTTCTGCCGTTGTTTCAACTCATTTGACTGAGGTTATCAAGAAAAATGCTTCGGAGATATTAACCAGAGCTGATGTTCAGATGCTTATTGATAATATTAAAAAGCACTCTGAAGAGCTTGTTGAGGATATGTTTAAAGATAATGCCATAACTTTGGCTGAGGTTCAGGTTGTTTTACAGAATCTTTTAAAAGAGCGTGTATCAATTAGGGACTTACAAACTATTTTGGAGACTGTAAGTAATTATTCCAGAATAAGCAGAGAGCCTGACTTCTTAACAGAGCAGTCCAGGTTAGCTTTAGCCAGGAGTATTTGCCAGCATAATCAAAGTGATACCGGTGAATTATTTGCGGTTACATTATCTGCTAATATCGAAAATCTTATTGCTTCCAGTATAAGCCAGGACGGCAAGAGTTTAAGTTTGGATCCTGTATTTACCAGAGATCTGGTAGATGGTTTAAATATTGAAATTGAAAAGATACTTACTGAAACTGGAAATCAGCCTGTTATATTATGCAGTTCACCCATAAGGTTAGCTCTTAGACGATTATTAGAGAGGACTTTCCCTCAGATAGCTATTATGTCATTTACCGAAGTTCCTGCTAACATACGTGCCAAGGCTATGGGTGTTGTTAAAATTAAGTCCTTGACAGCCACTTAATTTTTGGTGATGGTCATCACCTTTCTTATGGCATCGGTGTAAGCTTTTGATATAACTTAAGTTTACTTGTAAGCATCAGTACTCAACTGACCACTACCTAATTTTTAACTAAGTAAGGAATAAAAATTTTTTTCTTTTTGTGATACAGTTGAAGAACTGGAGAAAAAAGTGAATGAATACATTTATTATTACAATAACAAACGTTATCAATGGAGCCTAAAGAAAATGACCCCTGTTCAATACAGAGATCATTTACTTGTTGCTTAGGTCTTTTTTTTAATCTGTCCTGTTTTGGGGTATCAGATCACAGATCAAATACTGGAGCAGCTTTATTTTTTGTATAAATTACGCGCGCATCACAAAACCCGTACTTTTAGCCTTAAAGAGAGTTAAAAAAATATTCAATTGTATGTT
>JANQHM010000210.1 GCA_028282645.1 Candidatus Gastranaerophilales bacterium | reverse complement strand
TTACGTAACATACAATTGAATATTTTTTTTAACTCTCTTTAAGGCTAAAAGTACGGGTTTTGTGATGCGCACGTAATTTATACAAAAAATAAGGCTGCTTTGGGGCTTTTTCTGTGATTGAAACAGCAAAAAACAGGGAAAACATATATTCCAGACATTATTCGCAATTTTTAATGGAAGTCAACTTTTGTTAAACTCCTGACCTGTTACAAAAATATAACAATTTTTTCTTGACAAAAAGTTAGGCATGCCGTACTATTAAAAAATAAATAATCTGATTTTTTTAATAAATTTATCATAAATAATTAATACTATTAATATTAAAAGCTCTTATAAAGAGCTGTATTTGTTATGAAAAAGAAAGAAAGAGTGAAAAGTATTATGTTAACATGTTTTTGTCAGTATAACAGGCCGGTTGCAAGGACAGAAAGTAAACCTGTTAAGTCAGTACAGCCCAAATACGCTGTTATAGATGACTTTAAAGTTTGTAGAATTGATATAGATGGTACGGGTAAAAAAAAGCTGCCACACGGTAATGTAGTAATACCTGTATTAAGAGCTCAGATACCGGAAGATGCATTAATAAAAAGTTTTAGCAATGATGATAAAATAAAAATTTTGACTGATTTTATTCCTGAACAAATTCAAAAAATCATTGAAGAAGGTAATTTTAAGGCGGTAAATATCTCTGCCGGACTGCATAAATCAATAAGAAGTTTAAAAATTTTGACCGGAATAAATGATTTAAATCCTGATAATTTAAGTAAATATAAAGAGAAGATAAGAGCGTTTTTGTTGGGAAAAGATATTGATAACATTGCCAAGACTATTAGATCTTTAGAAAATCTAATCGACAAAGGTATTAAAGTTTATTTAGCCGGTGGAAACAGAGGACCTGAATATGTTAACTTATTTAGTTTTGCAAGAGGAGTTACTTCAGTTGGTGCTTGTGATGCCAAAGGCAAAACTCTTAGCAGTAGTGCTGATAATTCTTTACTTGACAGATACGCAAGAGGCCAATATACAATCATTTGTGAGAAAAATTCAAAAAATGAGGATACGTATTTTATAATTGATGGGTCCGGCCTTAAAGTTAGGCTTGCCAAACCTTTTGGAGAACAAATGCATCCCATAAGAAAACAATTAAAAGAACCTGGTTCAACCACAACAATTCAGGGAACTTCTTATGCAGCACCAACAGCACTTGCCAAAGACATAGAAAAATTGGGTAGTGGTCAGTTAAGTACTGATGCTTACAAGTAAACTTGCTTTTAATAACTTAATCACTTATATTATTTAATAAATTCACCATTTCTATAGCACTTTTGGCAGTATCAGAACCTTTATTACCAGCTTTAGTTCCTGCTCTCTCTATTGCTTGTTCGATATTATCAGTAGTTAACACGCCAAACATAACAGGAATACCGCTATTAAGAGAAACACCGGCAATACCTTTTGATAGCTCAGCTGATACATAATCAAAATGTGGCGTACTACCTCTAATTATTGCACCTAAGCAAATAATAGCAGAATATTTTTTAGTATTAGCAAGCTTATCAGCTACCAGCGGTATCTCAAAAGCACCCGGTGTCCAGGCTACGTCAATAGCATTCTCGTTTACGCCATGTCTGCAAAGGGTATCTATGCAGCCACTTAAAAGTTTTGAGCCGATAAACTCATTAAATCTGCCCACTACAATTGCGTATCTCTCTTTTCCTTCTGATATTAGCTTTCCTTCATAGGTATTAACCATTTTAAATTTCTCCAATTAAAACATATGATCCATTTTTTCTTTTTTGGTCTGTAAATAAGTCTTATTATACTCTGTTACACATAAAGGCATTTCAATTCTTTCAAGCATTTCTAATCCATAGCCTTCTAATCCGACAATTTTTCTGGGATTATTAGTAATCATTTTGAATCTGGTCACCCCTAAGTCGTGTAAAATCTGTGCACCTACCCCATAATCTCTTAAGTCCGGGG
Source organism: Candidatus Gastranaerophilales bacterium (assembly GCA_028282645.1). GTDB lineage: Bacteria > Cyanobacteriota > Vampirovibrionia > Gastranaerophilales > JANQFW01 > JANQFW01. The sequence continues at coordinate 13,271 of JANQHM010000210.1, read as the reverse complement.
CAAAGCCTAAAGAAATATTGGCCTCTACGGTATCTTGCCCTTGTTCTTGAAGTTTATAGGCTTTTAACTTATTTATAAGGCCTATACCTCTACCTTCATGAGCTCTTAAATATACAAAAATGCCTTTTTTATGCTCATTAATTAACTTTAATGCACATGCCAACTGGCTTCCGCAATCACATTTCAAGCTGTGGAAGATATCACCGGTTAAGCATTCACTATGAACTCTTACAGGTGGAGGATCATCTTTAAATTCTTTTATACTACCCTTTACAAGGGCAATATGTTCGGTTTTATCCAGCTCATTTACATAGCCGTATATATCAAACTCTCCAAACATTGTTGGAAGCTTGGTTTGAATTACTCTTTTAACAAATTGTTCATTTCTTAACCTGTAAGCAATCAATTGCGCTACTGTAATAAATTTGAGGTTATGCTTTTTAGCAAATTTAGCAAGGTCATCTCTTCTCGCCATAGTACCGTCAGGGTTTAAAATTTCGCAAATAACGCCTGACGGTGATAATCCCGCAAGTTTTGCAAGGTCAACACTTGCTTCTGTTTGTCCTACTCTTTCTAAAACACCGCCTTTTTTTGCCTCCAGAGGGAAAATATGGCCTGGCCTTCTTAAATCAGACGGTCTTGCATCAGGTGCAACTGCAACTTGAATTGTTGTAGACCTGTCACTTGCGGATATGCCTGTTGTAACACCAAATTTAGTTGCTGCATCTATACTTATAGTAAATGCAGTTTCCTGCTCCTCGGTATTATTAGGAACCATCTGATATAAGTCAAGCTCTTTCGCTTTTTTCCTAGTCAAGGTAAGACAAATAAGCCCTTTACCTTCTGTTACCATAAAGTTAATAATTTCAGGAGTTATTTTTTCAGCGGCACAAACTAAATCACCTTCATTTTCTCTATCTTCATCATCAGCAACTATGACCATGTTGCCTTTTCTAATTTCTTCTATTGCTTCTTCTGCACTGTCAAAATATAAATTTTTATCTTTATTCGTCATTTTTTTACTCGCTTTAATTAATAAAACCGTGCTCAGCCAAGTAGTCTAAAGTAATATTGTCTTTTTGGGGATTATCATTATTTTTATAATTAAGCATGAACTTTTCAACATATTTTGCAAAAACATCTGATTCAAGATTAACCTTATCACCCGGCTTTAAATATTGTAAATTAGTATCTTTTATGGTTTGGGGAATAACAGCTATACTGAAAGTATCATTTTGCAATGACGCTATTGTAAGGCTTATACCGTTTATACAAATAGAACCTTTATAAATAACATAATTTAAAACAATTTGCGGCGCCTGAAAATAATGTAAATAAGATATGCCTTGCTTTTGCTTCTTTATAAAAGTTCCTGTAGCGTCAATATGGCCTGATACTATATGTCCGCCAAATCGTCCGTTTGCTATCAGAGCTCTTTCCAGGTTAACGTATTGGCCCGAATTAAAATCACGCAGAGTTGTTAAACTTAAGGTTTCCGGGGATGCTTCCACTTTAAATCCTGAACTATCGAATGATACAACTGTCTGACAGGCTCCGTCAACAGCGATACTATCACCAATTTGTATATCTTCCAGTATTTTGTTACAGCTTATTGTAATATCTGCGCCGTTTGCAGATTTGTTAACCGACTTAATTAATCCAATTTCTTCGATAATTCCTGTAAACATCGTTTTGCGTTTTCGTTATAATTCCTTATGTTACTACCTTTATTTTTATATAAACCAAAAGAAATATCAAAATAAAAAAAAAAGGGTAGTGGTCAGTTGAGTACTTATGCTTACAAGTAAACTTAAGTTATATCAAAAGCTTACAGCGATGACATAAGAAAGGTGATTACCATCACAAAAAAAGATGATCCTAATTCCAGAAAGACATAATGTTATTCATAAGTTCAGAGTTCTGAGCAATCTCTTCGGCACTATTAAAGATTATTCCCTTATCTTTTTCATAAGTAGTTATAGCATCTACTATTAAATTAACGTCGGCATGTGTTAAATAGCTTCCGTCATCTGTTAATTCAATTCTTTCTATGATCCTGTTAGAATAATTATAATACTTTATTGTCACTTCCTGATCTTTATTATAGCGTATTATTACGTCAGCTCCTTTTTTAAAGAATGCAACCTGGCTTTTATCAATATTTTCTCCTAATTTAATAGTATCAAAGTGCTGAGGTATTTTATCCCTATTATACAGTATGTCCTTACCGTCCTTCGGGCCAAAAATATAAACATCGCTGCCCGAGTTATCGTATATTATATCGTTGTCTTTATTGCCATGGATAGTATCATCGCCTATGTAATCATATATTACGTCATTGCCGCTGTCACCCTTTATTATATTATTTTGCCTGTTGCCGTAAATAAGATTATTTAAACTATTACCGCTGCCTTTTATAGCAGAGCCGTTTAAGCCAAGCTTTTCGATATTAGGAGAAAGCGTATGGTTAACATAAGTAAAAACTTTGTCATATCCGCTGTTTTGTTCTTCTTTTATTGTATCATCCAGGTTAGAAAGAATATACGTATCATTGCCTGTGCCGCCAATCATTGTATTATTACCTAAACCACCGCTTAAATAGTCGTTTCCCTTTCCTCCAAACAGACTGTCATCACCTGCTTTTCCCCAGATTTTATCATCGCCGTCATTGCCGGTTAATGTATTGTTATACCTGGTTCCCCAAAGCCTGTTATTTAGATTATTTCCATGGCCTGTTGCTGCAGTGCTTTTAAGTTGCAGGTTCTCTATATTGTTTGTAATGGTATGATTAACGTAAGATTCAACTGTATCAATACCTTCTCCAGGAGTTTCAATTATAGTATCAGCTGCATTTTTAATAACATATTTATCATTACCTGAGCCGCCAAGCAGTGTGTTAACTCCTTCACCGGCGTTTAAAAAGTCGTTTCCTTCTCCTCCGAAAATACTGTCATTGCCGCCTAGTGCCCAGATTTTGTCATTGCCTCTGCTTCCGTTTAAGGTATTATTTTTGCTATTTCCGTAGATAACATTATTTTGATTATTACCCGCACCTGTTAGTGCGTTTTCTTTTAAAACCAGCTTTTCTACATTATTGGAAAGAGTATGGTTAACATAAGTGTAAACAGTGTCTTTGCCTTCATTTTTCCGTTCTGTTACTACATCCTTTGTATGATCAACAATATAAGTATCATTGTCCTGGCCCCCCAGCATTGTATCCAGGCCTTTTCCGCCTATTAATCTATCTTTTCCCGAATTACCTGAAATAGAATCATTACCTGCCCCTCCTACAAGGGTTTCATCTCCTTGCGCTCCATATAATCTGTCATTGCCGGCTTTTCCGTTTGCTTTATCATACTCTACAACTAAATAGTTGTTATATTGCTCGTTTATAATATTTCCATCCGGATCGTATTCTTTGTATTCATGCTTTAATTTATTACCGCTTGAGTCATAAGTCCAAATATATTCATTATGATTAGTAATATTTCCATTAGAGTCAAAAGTTTTATATATTTCGTTTAATTTATTTCCATTAGTATCAAAGGTACGGGCATAGCTTCTTTGGTAAATTGTATTTCCATTAGTGTCAAATACTTTATGTAATTCAGTTAGTTGATTACCGAAAGAATCGTATGTCCAAAAAGTTTCATTATGATCCGTCAGATTTCCGTTTGAATCAAATATTTGATATATTGAACTTAATTGGTTTTCATCAGAATCATAAGTCCAGGTATATGAAACAAGTTGAATAAGATTTCCGTTAGAATTATATTTTTTTACAACATCACTTAGTAAATTTCCGTCTGAGTCATAAGTCCAGGTGTGCTCCCACCGAAAAGTTATACTGCCGTTAAAGTTAAAAGTTTTATATAATTCGCTTAATTTATTTCCGTCTGAGTCATAAGTCCAGGTATAAGACCTCTGATAGGTGATATCACCTTTGGAATTATAAATTTTATAAATATCCGTTAACTTGTTTCCGTGGGCATCGTAAGTATAAACAGTCTCATCAGTTTCATAAATATCCCCGTTAGAGTCGTATTTATGTATAACGGAAGTTAATGGATTATCATTTGAATCATAGGTCCAGTTATATTCCCAGTGGAACGTTAAAATATCATTAATATTATATTTTTTGCTTATATGAATCAATACCTTATCGTTGGAATCATAAATCCAGTATAACTCGTCTATATTGATAACATTGCCTTGTGCATCATATCTTTTGTATACTTCACTTAACTTATTACCATTGGAGTCATAAGTCCAGGAGTTTATCCAATGATTGCGAAGATTCTCGTCAGCATCATACTTTTTGTAAACTTCGTTTAGCTTATTTTGATCAGCGTCATAAACCCAAATATAATTTTCTCGATAACTTAGCATTCCTTTATTGTATATTTTATATTCTTTGCTTAACCTGTTTCCCGCAAAGTCATAAGTATAACTATTACTTTCGTGCTGAGTTATATTTCCGCCGGTGTTGTAAGTTTGCGAAAGATCCGTTAATTGATTCCCCTTAAAGTCGTAGGTATAAGTTTCTTGCTTTACTAAATTTCCGTTAGTTTTTCTTTTATAATTAATCAACTGCCCATTTATATTGTAGATCCTGAAATGTTCCGCATTCCCACTTTTATTATAGGTTTCTAAAGATGTACTGCTAATGGTTAAATTGTCATTTTCTGTTGTGCCATACAATGTAGCCATGAATTTTTCCCTGCATATTTATTATTATTAAATTATATTTATATGAGCTAATTCTATTTAAGTCGTGCCTAAATGTCCAGAATTTATATATTATTTTTTACAATTTATACTAATTTTAAAAAAATATATAAATAATATTAATATTATTTATATTAAATTTTCTCTATACTGTATTATGTATTTTATTACTTAACTCAAGTAATTTATCTTCCAGTTTTTGCCTGTAATACTCCTGTTCTTCTTCTGTAATATCTTTGGGTACATATATAGGTTCGCCGAAGGTAGTTGTTATCTTTCCAAAAGGGTAGGGAATCTGATATTTATCCCAGGAATTTGCTTCAAATAACACTTTTGTTTGCGGTGCCATAGGGATAATAGGTGCCCGGCTTAATTGCGCTATTTTTATTATACCTTCTTTTACTTTGTAGATGGGGCCTTTGGGACCATCTACCGTGTAGGCTATATTTTGTCCGTCATTTAAAGCGGATATTCCTTCTCTTAACGCTTTTGCTCCACCTCTGCCTTTTGAACCTCTAATTAGAGAATAGCCTATTGTATCACATATTTTTGCGATTAATTCTCCATCATTACTTTTGCTGACTAAAATACTTAAATTTTTTCTATCCTTTTTTTCTATGCAGGAAAGTCCATATTGTTTTCCGTGCCATATTGCATATATAACTGCCGGTAATCCTTTTTTATAGTTTACTTTTTTATGCCTTAAAGATAAATCATAAAAGTAAAAAATTGGAATAATCAATGAATATAAGGAATTTATTTTTAATTTTTCTTTAAATTTTTTATTTTCCATTTAATGACTCACTTATAATACCGGCTACCTCTTTAGATGCAACTTTATTACCCAATTTTTCCCTTATATCAGCCAAATCTCTCTTCATTCTCTTTCTTTTAGATTCATTGTGAATAAGCTCCAGGGCTTCTTTTGCTATAAGTTCAGGCTTGGCATTGAATTGTATAAACTCTTCAATGATTTTTTTGCCTGCTATGATATTTGGCAATGAAACAAATTTGAGATATCTGATTAAAATGTATATTAAATAAACAATGGTAGGACCTTTGTAGCTTACAATCATTGGAGTATTATACAGAGTGGCTTCCAGTGTTACAGTACCGGATGCCAGTATTGCAATATCGCTGCTTGCAAGTAATTGCCGGCTTTGGTTTGTTATAATTTTCAGATCAAAATCTATTTTATTTTTAAATTTATCAAGTTGTTTATTTAAAAGATTTTCATCGATATTAGAGGCTATACCCAGGCAAAACTGTACTTTTTTTGAGTTATTAAAAATCAATTGAGCTGCTTTTAAAAATATAGGAACCAGGTTATTAACTTCCATTTTCCTGCTGCCGGGGAAGATGCCTATTATTCTTTTATTTGGATCAAGATTATTTTTTTGAATAAATTTTTCTTTTGATATATCCATGTTCAATTGCGATACAAGAGGATGACCTACATATTGCGCGTTTACTCCGGCTTTTTTATGGATATTTTCTTCAAACGGAAGAATTAACAGCATTTTTGAAATATTATTTTTTATTGCCTTTAGTCGGCCTTTTCTTGAGGCCCATATCTGCGGTGAAATATAGTAAAAAATATTTATGCCATGCTTTTTTAGTTCTCCGGCAAGTCTTAAGTTAAAGCCTCCGTAATCGATTAGGAGTACTAAGTCCGGCTTATAATCATTTTTTAAGTATTTAATTATATTTTTAGCCAAATTTATATGGCTTATTAAGGCTTGTAGTGGTGCAAAGCCAAATACTCCCATATTAGAATTGGAATGAAATATTTTCACACCCGCTTGTTCAAGCTTTTTACCACCTACAGCTTCTATTATAACATCCGGCATAAGTTGCTTAAGCTCGTTTACAACGTGCGCTGCATGTGTATCACCTGAGTGTTCGCCTGTTACAATAAAAATCTTTTTCATATTGCTATAAATACCATATTATTTTTGTCTGCAAACTTAATCATTTCTTTTTTTTGGACCACAAAAGTTTTATCAGCCTCTATTGCCAAAACAGTTGCTCCATATTTTTTCATTGTCTTTAGTGTATTAAGACCTACCGTAGGTATATCAAACCTGCAATCCTGCCCGGGTTTGCTTACTTTTACCACTACAGCTTTACCGTTACTCAATTGACCTCCTCTTTTTATGGCTCTGTCCGTGCCTTCTATGGCTTCAACCGCCAGTATCATTTTATCTTGAACTATAACAGATTGCCCGATATCAAGACCTCCCATTTCTTTTGCTATATGAAAACCGTAATCAATATCAAGCAATTGCTCCTTAGTCGGGACATGTTTACCTATTTGCCCTTTTGAAATAAGTAAATCTTTTAAAAATAAAGATTGATCTATAACTTTTATGTTTTCTTTTTCCAGCTCTTCTATGAGGGTGAGCATTATTAGATCGTCGTTTAATTTTTTTACCTGTTTCATAAGGCTTATTGCCTTTGAATCCACCTTGGGATTTTTAAAAAGCAAACCTTTGTGTACTTTGCCGATAAAAATAAGTTGATTTATTTCTTCTTGTTGTAACTTAGCCAGAATTTTTTTTAGTTCTCCCGGGCCATAGTTATAAGTTACGCTACAGTACTTTGACAGGTTTCTTTGATTTGCGCCTGATAAGCAGATCGCGGTTAAATCCAAGCCGTTTTCTTTTGCTGCTTTGGCAAGAACTATCGGAAGTTCTCCGCTTCCTGATATTACGCCAAGCTTTTTAGATATTGTGATATTTGATTTCATTTGATTTTATTTCTCATTAATAATGTTTAATTAATGTATAGTACAATAAATAAGATTATACCTGTTCAATAAACTTATTCAATCATATATATTATTTCTAAAATTTAATTTAATAATATTAAAATATATTAAATAATTATCAAAAAATTATCAAAAAATTTTCTTTAGGAGCTTTATTTAATTGTATCTATAAAAAATTTAAAATCCGGGGATAATTTTTAATGTTGAATTCCTGTAATTATTTAAAGTATAGAGCAATTAATTTTGGCAGCGATATAGCCTCTACAGCAAATAAAGAGAAGGGTATGGAACTTGTACCCCAAAATGAGCAATTAAAAATAAACCTGGAGTTTAGTAATGCATTTGCTTATAAAAACCCGGGAAGTTTATTGGAAGCAATAAATAAACTGTTACCCTCGCCGTCTATAACTACAAAAACTAATAAAAATGGAAATAATAGCAATGATTATACTATACAAATAAATGATGACGGGCATATTCAAATAAACAAAAATAAAAATGGAAAAGAAAAGCACTTATTTGTAAAAAGCAGTGAATTAGATCCTGAAGTTTTTTGTGAATTGAGTAAAAGGGCAATCGGTGAAGGTTTAAGATATAGGGCTCCATGGCCTCAAAAGATATGGCCCGAATATATTGGAAAAGAATGGCCGCCGGATGAGAAAATGCTTAACAGTAAAATAAAAATTGCAGGTAAATTTATTGATGATTCAGGTAGGGAAACTAGGTTTATTGAGAATTTAAATCCAAATGACAACCTGTTTGGCATAGAGACTAAAGCTATAATATCCAAAGACCCTAAAGATTCTTCAATAACTTTTGTGGTGCAGCAGGACAATACAACGGGTAAACATCACTTTGGGCCCTGGATTGTAGCACCTGTAAAGGTTGAGTATAGCGAAAATACCGATAACCCTAACTCTTTAATAGCTTTTTATGAGCATAAAGATGATAAAAAAACAGAAGATGCGTTTCCTATAAAAAACTTCAGGTGGGAAGATTTTCCTCTTGACAGAAGTGTAAATAGCAAAATTATATTGGCTAACCCATGTGCAAATGGTCCGCTTGAAGAGCCTAAATATTTAGGCAAAGGTACAAACTGGACGTTTAGTGCAAATCGTGGAGATGAGGAAGTAATTCTGTTAAGAAGTTTGGGCAAGCATGACGATCATTTTCAGGCATATGCAGAACAACAGGAGTATGTAGAGCTTCAATATACTGGACCTTTGGTACCAAAAGGAGAAAAAAGCAATGTGATTATGAAAATAGATTTTATTCCGCTTAAAGAACTGACTGATGACGAGTTTTCAGTATTTGGAGAGACAGGAAATATTAAGAATGAAGTCATTACCGTTGCTAAAAAGCTCCATAAGAAAGGTATCGTCAAAGGATAGAATAATTATTTTAGCTGGTAGTGGTCAGTTGAGTACTGATGCTTACAAGTAAACTCAAGTTATATCAAAAGCTTACATCGATGACATAAGAAAGGTGATGACCATCACCAAAAAGAGCAGTCCCTATTTTTTTAGAGACTGCTCTTTTAAGTTTAAAAAAATATTTATATAATAATTACACCCAATAAACCTGAAGTTCCTGCATTAAGCGTGCATCGTCAGATACATCATTAACACCGGTAAAGTCAAGGTCATTAGTAGCCTGATAAGTTGCAATATGATTTATTATACCATTTATATCAGCAGATAAGCCTGATTTAACCTCTATGTTTTCAACTGAATACTTAGGGTGATTGTATTGCTGAATAGAAACAACATCACCATCACCATATTTAATATCAAGGTAATATCCGCCTCTGTCGAAAAACGCGATATTTTCCGTTTCAATACCCGCACCAAATTGTACTGTATCATCAGTATTAAGGCCATAATCCAGTATCCTGTCTTTGCCGTCACCCGCATTAAAGATGTAAGTATCATCACCCTTGTTACCGGCTAAGTAATCATTGCCTTTATTACCTTGTAATGTATTGCTTTGGGCATTTCCTTCAATCCAGTTATCAGAATCATTACCTTCAGCAATAATCGCATCACCGCGCAGGCATAATTTTTCAATGTGATCAGACAAAGTATAGTCTATGTAAGAGTAAACCCCGTCATAGCCTGCACTATCGATAATAACATCATTAATGTTATCAACAACAAATCTATCATTTCCGGCACCGCCATTCATAGTGTCAACGCCACTGCCTCCGCTAAGATAGTCATTGCCGTTACCGCCTGTCAAACTATCGTTACCCTTTTTAGCATAAATCCTATCGTTACCGTCTCCACCATTAAGTATGTTATTCAGTGAATTCCCCACAATATTATTATCCAAGCCATTGCCGGTACCGGTTGTTGCATTATTTGTTAATTGTAATACTTCAGTACCTTCAGATAAGGTATAGTCCACTGAAGATGTAACAAAATCATATCCGGCACTATCAATAATAACGTCACCCGTATTATCAATCATATATCTGTCTTTACCGGCACCGCCATTCAAGGTATCAGCTCCGTTACCGCCGTCCAGTTTGTCGTTACCGTTACCACCGCTTAGGCTGTCATTACCACCTTTGCCATAAAGTGAATCATTGCCGTCTTTGCCTATTAAATGCTCATCAGCATCAGTTCCTTTTAATGTATCATTACCATCACTGCCCTCAATAACATCAAGCCCTTGTGTATAAACAAAGTTTTCGATTTTATAAGTGCCGGTAGGATAATGATGATTTTGTACGGTTATTTTATCAATATTATTGTTAGCAAAAGTTATTTCCATATTATTGCCTACTTTAGTAAAGATCACGTCCTCTTCTGCAATGGAACCGCCAAACATAATAGTATCTTCTCCGCTGGAATCCGCAATAACATCTTGCCCGTCTCCAAGGTTAAAAAAGTAAGTATCATTACCGGTTTCACCGTATAATGAATCCGCTCCGATTCCACCGATAAGGGAATCATCGTTATTATGTGCATAAATAATATCATTGCCGGGACCACCATCTATGGTATCATTGCCATTAGCTCCGTATAGTGAATCTTTACCTTCAAGGCCAAAGAATTTTTCATCGTTATTTGTACCATACCAATAATCATTAGCAGTAGTACCGAATAAAGGATAAACTGCTGTTCCTACATCATTCTGAGTTAATACGGCAGAATCACTAAAGTTAAACTTTTCAATTATGTATTTGCTATTGTAGAACCAGCTTTGAATGGTTAATTTATCAGTATTATTGTTAGCAAAAGTTATATTTAAATCATATCCTGACTTAGTAAAAGTAATATCTTCAGCTTTAAGTGAATTACCAAAAGTAACGGAATCAATACCGGCAGAGTCGAGAATAATGTCTTTTCCATCTCCTGCATTAAAGAAGTAAGAATCATTACCGGCATCACCGGATAAATAATCATTACCTATACCACCGATTAAAGTATCATCGCCGTTACCGCCATATATGGAATCTTGTCCTTCATCACCAATAAGCGAATCATTATTATTTTGCCCATACAGATAGTCATTACCTGCATTACCGGCGATGGTGTCATTGCCATCATAACCGTATAGAGAATCTTTACCGTCCAGGCCAAAGAATTTTTCATTTTTAGCTATACCATACCAGTAGTCATTACCGGCAGTACCATAAAACGGATAGTTTGCCGTTCCTACATCATCAATAGTTAACACCGTGGAATCACTAAATTTAAAGTTTTCAATTTTGTACTTAGTTCTGTAGAACCAACTTTGAATAGTTAATTTGTCAGTATTACTGTTAGCAAAAGTTATATTTAAATCATATCCTGATTTACTAAAAGTAATATCTTCAGGCTTAATTGTACTTCCGAAAGTAATGGAGTCAGTACCATCAGAATCAATAATAGTATCATATCCATCCCCTGCATCATAAAAATAAGAATCATTACCTGCATCTCCGGATAAATAATCATTTTCCGTGCCGCCGATTAAAGTATCATCACCGTTACCGCCATACAATGAATCCTTGCCTGCATCTCCCATAATAGAGTCATTGTTGTCTTGTCCGTAAAGTCTGTCATTACCGGCATCTCCATCAAGTGTATCATTGCCGGTATATCCGTACAGAGAGTCATTGCCCTCAAGACCAAAGAATTTTTCATTTTTAGTTATACCGTACCAATAGTCATTGCCGGCTGTACCATAAAACGGATAATCAGCAGTGCCCAAGTCGCTAATAGTTAACACCGTAGAATCACTAAATTTAAAGTTCTCTATTTTGTAATCAGCTCTGTAGAACCAGCTTTGTATAGTTAATTTATCTGTAATATTATCAGCAAAAGTTACGGCTAAATTATTTCCGACTTTAGTAAAAGTTAAATCTTCAGCTTCAATGGTATTACCAAAGGTAATAATATCAATACCTTTAGAGTCAGTAATAATATCTTGCCCATCGCCTGCATTATAGAAATAAGAATCATTACCGGTTGCTCCATCCAAGTAGTCATTTTCCGTGCCGCCAATTAAAGTATCATTGCCAGCAGCTCCATATAAGGAATCATTACCTTCCGCACCGATAATTGAGTCATGATCATTTTGCCCATAGAGCCTATCATTACCACTGCCACCGTCTAAGGTATCATTGCCGTTAGAGCCATAGAGAGAGTCATGGCCTCCAAGGGCAAAAAATCTTTCATTGCTACTTGTTCCATTCCAGGTATCATTGCCTGAAGTTCCAAAAATGGGATAATCAGCCGTACCTATGTCACTAATAGTTAAAACTGACGAATCACTAAAGTTAAATTTTTCAATTTTGTAATTATTGTTGTAAAACCAACTGCTTATAGTTAATTTATCTGTAATATTATCAGCAAAAGTTAAGGCTAAATTATTTCCGACTTTAGTAAAAGTTAAATCTTCAACCTCAATTGTACTACCAAAGGTAATGGAATCAATACCGGCAGAGTCGAGAATAATGTCTTTTCCATCTCCTGCATTATAGAAATAAGAATCATTACCGGCTCCGCCTTCTGAATTATCATTACCAATGCCGCCAATTAAAGTGTCATCACCAACGTCACCGTATAAAGAATCATTGCCCAGATCTCCAATAAGTGAATCATTGTCATATTGACCGTAGAGTCGATCATTACCTGCATCTCCATCCAGGGTGTCATTACCGTTAGAACCATAGAGAGAATCATTACCGCCAAGACCAAAGAACAGTTCATCAGATGTTGAGCCATTCCAGGTATCATTACCTGAGGTTCCAAAAATCGGATAATCAACAGTACCAATTACACTATCATTTATAACAGAAGCATCGGCAAACTTTAAGTTTTTGATTCTGTAAGCAGCACTGTAAAACCAATTTTCTATGGTTAATTTATCAGTATTATTGTCGGCAAAAGTTATAGCCAAGTGATTTCCAACTTTAGTAAACGTCAGATCTTCAGCCTTAATGGAACTGCCAAAAACAATGGAATCAGTACCGACGTTATCAGAAAGGGTGTCCTGTCCGTCACCGCTGTTAAACAGATAAGTATCATTGTCAGCACCGCCATATAAGGAATCATTGCCTTCATTACCAGCAAGGGTGTCATTGCCGTTAGAACCATAGAGCTTATCATTACCTGCTCCACCTTCTAAAATATCATTGCCGTTAGCACCGTTTAAAATATCATTACCAATAAGAGCCGAAAATTTTTCATCGGCAGCGGTTCCGGTCCAGTTATCATTACCGGCTGTACCCATATAAGGATAGTGAGCAGAACCTATGTCATCAGTAGTTAAAACCGTAGAA
>JANQHM010000191.1 GCA_028282645.1 Candidatus Gastranaerophilales bacterium | reverse complement strand
AAGATCACCCCTTAAATGCCTTGCTAAAAGCATTGCTTGAGCATATGGCACTAACCCCAAAGGAATTTTTTCCTTTAAAAAAGGATGTATTATTTCCTGTTGTTTGCGCTTATGCCAGTTTGCAAGGACTTCTTTTCTTGTTTTATCATCCATTAAGATTCCACCGCTTTCTTTTTCAGTAAAACCGTTTTTATTAATTTGTTTTTTATTTATAAGTGATAAAGCTAAACGGTCTGCCAAAACAGGCCTTAACTCTTCCATAAGATCAAGAGCAAGCGACACCCTACCTGGTCTATCCTGATGAAGAAATCCTACACAAGGATCAAGCCCTACCGATTCAAGAGCGGACCTGACATCATGAGTTAACAATGTATACAAAAAAGATAAAAGCGCATTTAAACGATCTTTTGGAGGTCTTTTATTTCTATTTTGCATATAAAAATCTTCTTTTTGCGAAAGGAGAAACTCATTAAAAATACTAAAATAATTTTTTGCGCAATCACCCTCTATTCCTCGCAATGTATCAAGGCTTTCTGTATGTTCAAGCTGATTTGCACTTCGCAAAAGACGCTTGGATATATCTTCCAATGATGAAGAGTTTACCACTTCCTTGTGATCTCTTATTGCTCTGTTTATTACGGTTCTGCAATTAATAATCTTTGCATAAACACAATTTTTAGCAATTTTTACAGCTTCACTTTCTAAATCAGAAATTTTATATTGTTTTTTTCGCAAAAGTACGTTACCTTGTACTTCTCCGCTAACTCGCGCAAGAAATTTACCGTATTCATTACAAAAAGTAAGGCCGACACCTCTTTTTGTACATAATGACATAGCTGCCGGGCTTGCGCCGCTATAGCCAAAACATATTATACCCTCGAGTACGTGAACAGGCAGACGGGATTTTTCTTCCCCATCTACAAGAACTACTATATTTTCCCCGTCTTTTGTAATATAAGAATCAGGGCTTGTTATAAAAAGGACATTTAATAATTTTCTCATTGGTTTTCTTTCTCAAGGAATTCTTGTAAATAATTTTTAACTCGTGATTTCGGCATTTTAGGGATACAAATATCAAATAAAGAACAGCTTCTACAGGCTTTTTTATATTTTGCTTTAGGTGTAATTCCTTCATCAAAAAGTTTATGCATAAGCATTGCCAGATCTTCTGTTTTTTGCCGCAAATCACTGTCAAAGCTTACCTGTTCTCTGTGTCGAATTTTTCCATAATAGATAGAGCCGCTTTCCAGCTTGATATTAAACATTTCTTCAATGCATATTGCCTGAGCGCAAAGCTGAACATTATCACAGTCATCTTTTTTAGGCTTGCCTCTTTTGTATTCAACAATATTAGGCAACCAAAAACCTTTACGTTTAGGCAATGTAACCGAGTTGCCAGGATCATCAACCCTGACAAACTCAATAACATCAGCCACGCCATATAGACCTAAACTATAAGACACTACAGGAATAGAGCGCGATGTAATACAATCTTTTCTTGTTTCTTTAAAGTAAGGGTCATCTACTCTTTCGTGGAGAACTTGCCCCTCAAAAGTATGTATATTTTCCATCCATTGCTTTTCAACGTGTATTAATGCCCATTGTCTTTCGCAAAAAGCTATATGCTGAATTCCTGACAGTAAAAGCAAGTCTTCTTCTTGATATTTAGGCTTACAATCTTTCAATTAAGTTTACTCCTTAATTAATTCTACCCCCTTAGGAATCAAATCTTTTTTAACTGAAATATCATGATAATCAGAAAAAGCTCTCGGGGCTTTGGAGTCATCTTTTAATTCTGTATTTATAAGCTCAAATAATTTATGAGACTGAGCATTCCCTAATTCGCTGTCATGCTTGAATACAAATAATTTTCTGACGGCCATTTTTCCTCTTGCAGCAGAGTGATCGTGTTCAAACATATTTTCGACAGATTCCCATAAAAGCTCAAGATCAGTCTCGCTAAAGCCTGTTTTTTGTGCGAGTAGAGCAGAAACATAGCCTTCTGCTCTGTATAGCGCGTAAGGGACTATATGTTTTCTTCCCATTTCTGTTGATTTCTTTTCAAAATCTGTGTCTTTAGTGATTGCCTGTCTTGTTATGGTTATTTCGCTCTGGACAATTTGGTCAAGGCTTCGGGCAAAATTCAACTGAACAGGCCCTCTTACCTGACCACAGCTATGATCTCCTGTTGACATAACTGCTCCAAAGGTTCTTACGTCAAAAAAGTTTTTACACATGAATTTTTTTGCTTTATCTACATCAATGCCTTTTGCTTTTGGGTCAAGCTTTTCGGATTCATAGGCAAATTTATGTTTTGAATTTAATGAGGCATCTTCTTTAACATAGATTTTATAGCCTTGTTCATCATTTTTTTTAATTTCAACAAAATTTCTTATTTTTCTCTTTAAACAAACGTCTGTAACAAGGCCTAACCCGCTTTCTACGTCTATTCTTGGCATGTTGCCTGCGTCGGGATCGCCGTTAGGGTTACCGTTTTCCACATCAAAAAATACCACAAACTCGTATCTGTTTTTAACAACTTCACTCATAATCCTTATCTCCTTCTATTTAAACTTTTGCATTTGCTACATTTTCTAGTTCTAGTTTTGGTTCGTCTTTCACGTCATTTTCATCTTTTTTACGGAAAAACCACTGTCTTTGGTGGTAATAGCCAAGAATAAAAAGACCTTGCTCATCCATATTTAAATGAGCAGGAAATTTATCAATTCCGTTAAAAATTTTACCTATCTCTATATCAAGCCATTTACCCTTAAATTCAAGCTTTGATATATGATGATTATTTAGCCTTAACAACAATGGAAAAACAGCTCCAGGTGAGGCTGAAGCAGTTGAAAAGTATTTATCTTTAATTGTTGCATTAATTCCGGGGTTAGCATTTTCCTGTGCTTTTTCCAGAAAAGCAAATAATCTGCCCAGCCTATACGCCGTATTTGTGCTTTCTTCATTTAAACTCACTTGTAAAACCTCCATGATTTCTTTATTTTTTTTACTTTCTTCTTTATCATTATTTTTATCTTCATATTTTCTTTTTAGATAAGCTTTAATAAGCGCAGCTCTTATATAATTAACCTGTTTATCGGGTTCACACCTTATACGCCTTATTATTGCCGCATAAAGGTCAAACGGATAAACAGCACCGGTAAGAATCGCCCTCATCACTGCCCCGCCAAGCAGCGGAGATATTTTTTTATCTTTTGAATTTTGAACAACAGTCTCACCCAATATTTTCCAAAGGGGAATATTTTCCGGCTTTCCGTAGATATCAAGAGGGATGCCCTCAATTTCTAAATCTTCATAATGCTGGGCAACTTTCTTTGCAAAATCGCTAAAAGTATCCTGATGAAAAAACCTTATTGAAAGCCTTGCAATATTTGGAGATAACCCCAAAATATAAAACTTGGTATTTTCATTTACATCTGGAGCATCTTCATATATTTTTTTTCCTGCTATTACATTAGTTAAAACAGCTTTAATCTCTTTTTCTTTATTTTTATCTTGTTCAGTTGCTTCTTTGTTATCAGAATCAAAGCTACCCGGGCTTAATAATTCTAGAGCATAATCACAGTAGGGTTTATCTATTTTTTCTGCCCAAAAAACCGTTGTTGCATCAGCAACTTGTACTCTTTGATTATAATTTTGCAAAATATGATTAAGAGCTGTTGTGTACTTAAACGCTGCGGTTTCACTAACAGGCGCATTAAGACTTTGCTCCTTGCCGTAAGAAGTAAAGGAGTCAATATTAAACGAAACAATTGCAGCCCCGGCAGGTGGTGCATTTTTGGCCTTAACCCCTTTTATATTAGGATGCAGCTTTGCAATTTTTGCTTCTTTACCTGAAACAAGGCATTGCCCTAGAACTTTGCTTTTCAAATTAAATCTATAAATTTCCCAAAGTTTTTTGATTTCTTCTTTATCATGAATATATTTACCATCAAAGAAAAAAACTATACTACCTGAACTAAAAAGACTTTTATCACAATCATTAAGTTTTTCTTCTGATGATGTTTTAGGATTCCAATTGTTCAAAAAGCCTAGAATAGCTTTTGCACCATCGTCATTACAATCTTTCAAAATATCATTATGTAACTTTTTAAAAGCTTCAAATTTTCTAGTGGAGTTAGCAGAATTAACTATATTACCTTTATTATCAAATTTAACCCCAAAAACATATTCAGCGTTGTCACATAAAAAATAGGGAAAAACTCCTGAACTTCTCTTTAGTCTTTCTGGAACTATTACTGATTTAGGAATAAGAACTTCTTTTTTTCTTCTTTTTTCTTTATTCCTTAAATCAATAATTTCAAAGTTTTTATCCGATAAAATATTCACAGCACAGTATACATTTGTACTACTATAGTCTAAAGGGGCTATTTTTACACCTTCAAGATCTGCCAGCGTATCATAATAATCACAAAGAGCTTTAATAATCATCGTTTCAGCTCCTCTTTAGTTGGTACTGTAATTATCCCGTCAACAATTTCTGCATTAAAAAATAAAGCTGGCGGTTTTTTTACATCAATAGCAAAGTCCATATCCCAAAGCATAAGTCCTAGTGGCCTTCTTTCTCCAACATAAAAACTCTTGGGAATATCTTCATCATTTCTTATCAGCTCAAATTTAACCGGAAACTCCTTACATCCAAAGTAAGGATTTTGAAAACATTGCCCTTTCTCCATTCTCCTAAGGGCGATATTATAATGTTTTTCCTCTGTTTCTTCAGGTTCTGCATTGTCTGTCATTTCAAAACAGGCATCTATAACATAGCAAACATCTTTTAGTACCATTGAAGCCCTTTGTTGCCTTTCTTGAGTTGCAACTTGATAAAGTTCAACGTTTCTGCCGGTCATTACCTGTCTTACATTTCTTTCGGAGATCTTGTTTTCTACTTCATTTCGCCTTATGTTTTCAAATTTTATGGGATTTATAACGTGTATTTTACGTATTATCCATCTTATTGATGGCTTCCAGTGAATCGCTTCCAGTATTCCTCTTGCTGCTGATGGTGTCATTACGTCGTAGCTTGCACGTTCTACTTTCATTTCAGGCCGTGAAAAGAGCGCATAGTTACCCCAGACTTTAAGTTTGATTCCTTTTTTTTCTTGTGTCACTTATACCTCCTTTATTTTAGTAAATTTTTTTCTATTAAAATTATTTTATTACACATCTATGTCAGAATTAGACATTTATATATTATTATTTTATTAAAATAATAATTATCATATTAAAATGATAACAAATTTTTAATAAATACTAAACAAATAATAGTATATAAATTTAAATTGTCAACAACAAAAAATTGGATTTATTATTTTTTTTAAGGCTTTATTTTATTTATTTTTATGTATATGTTATAATTATTTAAATGTATTATTAACTTATGCTTTAATAAAAATAAAATAGAAGTTGTATTAAATAAAAAAGGGCTAAAACAAGCTTAAGATATAACTTTATGCCATAATAGATATCCTTTAAGTTTATTGGTGTTTTTTCTTGAGCTTCTTCCAGAATAAATTGATAAAGATTAATTTTTTCTACTTCTTTCTTTTTATTATACTCAAGTTCAAGAGATAGGTTTAGATTGATTTTTTTTGAAATGTTAATGCTTAATTTAAATACCTTTTTAGCTTTGCTCATTTATTTCTCCTTTATTAGTATTTTCATATGAAAAACTTATTGGATTTTAAATTTAATCTTACAACAAAAAATTTATTATGTCAATTATAATTTTATATATCGTAGACACAAAAAAGTAGAATCTCAAAAAAGAAATTCTACCCTTATTAATATTTTCATATGTTTCAATCCACGCTAAGCTTAGCGACACCAACAATATAACACAATACTAAATATTCATAAACATCAAATCTTCAGGTATAGTTAAACCCAACTGCCTCTTATATAAATCATCATCCCTTAATACAATAAAAGCATCTCCAATCTCCTCAAAAGCCCCGGCCAATGTTTTATACTCATTATCAAAAATATTTACACTATAAGGCCTGAGCTTTCTTGTAAAGCTTGTAGGGTACAAAGAGTTTCTTGCATCCTCAATTAGCTTTTTAGCATTATCATCATAAGGAATAACTATAGAATAAGAATTTGCACTATTTATAAAGTTAAACTCCCTGGCCGCTTCAGCAAAGTTAAATTTAAAATGCCCGTCACTTAATAACTCAACAATTTTTTTAGTGTCAAAATCATCCTCTAACTTATATAATTGC
>JANQHM010000041.1 GCA_028282645.1 Candidatus Gastranaerophilales bacterium | reverse complement strand
TTGTTTTATTATATCATTTGCAAAGAACTGGACATCCAGGTTAAGCCATTCCATTTTTTCTATTAAAAACTTGCTCCAGCCCCCTGTGCGCATTATGTGCATATATTCCTTGCCTACTATATCAAATTTCATTTCTGTGGTTTTTATCATCTCAAGGAAGCGGCCTTTAAGGTGGCCAAGTTTATAATTTTTGGCAAAACGACGCAGTATGACAATTTCATTGCGCAGTCTGTAGTACAGGAATGCGGCGTATTTGTCATTATCCTTTTGAGATTTATCTTCTGTTTTTACTGCTTCGTTTTCCAAACTGCCATTCCTTTTAATATATTTTTTATTTACTTAATATATATTATAGCAGTTCAAAAATTTTATTTCACGATTTATTTTGGATTTTGCAAAAAAAGGGCTACTTTGTTAAATTATTGTTACATTTAAAATTTAAATAATAATTATGTCATTGCTTAGCACTAAATAGAATGATTTTGGGCACTTAATATTTATCCAGTTAAATATTAAATTGATAAAATTCTTCTTCTTTTAAGTTCCTGTTCATCAATTTATTTATAACTTCTTTAGCTGAAATATCAGTATAAACAGCCTCATAAATTACATTTGCCAAAGGTGCCTGAATATTTAACTTATTTGCCAGCTCGCATACAGCTTTGGACGTTTTTACGCCTTCAGCAACAGAGCCTAATTCTTCTAAAATATTATCCAATTTTTTGCCCTGTCCCAGTTTAAACCCAACTTGATAATTACGGCTTAAGGGACTGCTGCAAGTAGCTATCAAGTCTCCAACGCCGGACAAACCATATAATGTACTAGGATTTGCTCCTAATTCAATGCTTAACCTTACTATTTCCGCCATTCCTCTGGTTAAAATAGCCCCGCGGGCGTTATCTCCAAGCTCCATAGCTTCAACAAAGCCTGATGCAATAGCAATAACATTTTTTAAGCTACCGCCCAGTTCTACGCCTACCAGGTCAGAATTAGTATAAAGCCTGAACTTGCCCGGTACATTTAAGCGTGTTTGTACAAATTCAGCAGCCCCGGTATTTTTTGAGGCAACAGAAGCGGCTGTAGGCAACCCTTTTAATACTTCTTTTGCCAAAGTCGGGCCGGATAGTACAACAATATCGTTTTGGGGCAGTTCCTCTTCTATAACTTCGCTCATTCTTTGCAGGCCGGGCAGTTCCAGCCCTTTGGAGGTATTTACTATTATCTGATTACTCTTAATACCTGCTTCTTTTAATTTTTTAGAGACCTCTCTAATTCCTGATGTAGATACAACCAGAAGTATTATGTCAGAACCCTCTATGGACTGTTTTAAGTCTGAAGTTATTTGAACTTTTTGATCAAGCCGGACCTTTACGGGAAATTCAACAGATTTTGTATTTAAAAATTCTTCTGATAAGTCTTCTCTCCTTGACCAAATAGTTACATCATCAAAATTATTTGTTAAAAGCCAGGTAAGAGTTAATCCCCAGCTCCCCGCTCCCAATACCGTTAATTTCATTATATAAAACTCCCCGCTTATTCTCTTATTTTATTTTCTTTACCTTCTATCAGACGTTGTATATTGCTTCTATGAAGATATACAATATAAAGAGCACCTATTGTACTGTATATAACATAACTCACAGGTTGTTTCAACAAGTACATCAGGATAGGAGTTAGCAGAATAGTTATAATAGAAGAGATTGAGACTATTTTGGTAAACCAGGTTAAATTACACCAGAGAATAATTGCTACTAATCCTACGGGCCAGGATAGTCCGACAACCGAACCAACGCCTGTTGCAACAGATTTTCCGCCTTTAAAGCCTATATAAACAGGCTTACTGTGTCCAATTATTAAAGCGGTTGCTACTAAAACAGGTAAAATAGAATATTCAGGGAATATTCCCAGTTTAACTTCCAGGTATTTAGCAAAAGCAACGGGGAAAATACCTTTTAGAGCGTCTACAACCATAACGGCAATATACTCTTTTTTTCCGAGTATTCTTTTTACATTGGTTGCACCTGTACTGCCGCTTCCTACAGTCCTTATATCTATACCTTTTTTAAGTTTTACCAATAAGTATCCGGTGGGAAAAGCCCCTGTCAAATATGCTATAACTACTATTATAGCTGTATTTAAATACAAATTATCAAATAACATATTTTCACCCTCACATACTCTTAATTATTATTTTTTCTTTTTATTTTTAAACACTATTTTTATTGGAGTTCCTTCAAAACCAAAGGCCTCTCTTAATTTATTTTCCAAATACCTTTGATATGTATCTATTAAAAGGCTTTTATCGTTTACAAATAATGCAAAAGTCGGTGGCTGAACACCAACTTGTGTTGCATAATATGCTTTTAGTCTTTTATTCTTAACAGATGGAGGCGGATTTAATAAAAAAGCTTCCAGCACAACTCTATTTAAAATACTTGTTGCTACTTTCTTTGTGGATTCAGCATAAACCTCTTTTGCCAGTGCAAATATTTTATGTATTCTTTTTTTTGTCATTGCACTTATGTATAAAATAGGAGCAAAGCTCAAGTGAGGAGCTTCTCTTCTTATTACTTTGGTATAGCTGTTTACGGTCCAGGTATTTTTATTTTCTACCAAATCCCACTTGTTTACTGCAACAATTATTGCCCGACCGGCTTCATTGCTTATTTGTGCAATCTTTTTATCCTGATCCGTGATGTTTTCTACAGCATCTACAAGCAAAACTGTTACGTCTGACTCTCTTATTGCTTTTAATGACCTGATTACGGAAAATTTTTCTATGCCGTATTCAACTTTTGATTTTCGCCTTATGCCTGCTGTATCAACTAAAATATATTCTTCACCTTCATAGTCAACGTTTGTATTGATAGAATCTCTTGTAGTGCCTGCTACATCGCTTACAATAACTCTTTCTTGACCTAAAAGAGAATTAATCAAGGATGATTTACCTACATTAGGCCTGCCCACTATTGCAAGGCGAATAGCCCCGGATTCTTCCCCTGTTATGTCTTCAGGAAATAAAGACGTTAACTCATCTAAAATATCACCTATGCCCCCGGATCCGTGCATTGCCGATACAGGAAAAGGCATACCTGCTGCCAGAGAATAAAAATCATTTATTAAGTCTTTTTTTTCGGGTGTATCAATCTTGTTAACAGCTAATAAAATCGGTTTTTTGGTTTTTCTTAACACATTAGCAATATCTTCATCCACCGGGGTTACGCCTTCTGTGCCGTCAGTCAGAAATATTATTACATCCGCTTCTCTCGTAGCCACTTCTACCTGAGAGTATATTGATGTCATTATTTCATCTTTCAGATCCGGTATAATTCCGCCGGTATCTATTACCGTAAAAGGCTTACCCGTCCATTCCACGTCAAAATATAATCTGTCCCTTGTTACGCCCGGCATGTTATCCACTATGGATTCTCTTGCCCCAAGCAGCCTGTTAACAAAGGTTGATTTACCCACATTGGGTCTTCCTACTATTGCTACTATCGGTTTTTTACTCATTTTATTTTCAGTCAATTTTATGTTTTATTCCACTTACTTTATTATTTATATATATTATAAAAATTTAAAAAAAATTTATATTTATAAATCTATACTAATTCAAAAATACTTTTCAGATTCTTTAATATAATTATACCCGATTAAGCACAGAAAGATAAATCTAAAACTTAAATCAGTACAAAAAGTATACCCCAAAAATAAAGTTTATTTTTTAATAATTCTATCCAGTACTGCAAAAGCTTTATAATGTTTTTCAACATCATGAACCCTGATAATATTGGCACCATAAGCAGCAGCATAGGAATTAAGAGCAATATTGGCATCTTCTCTGTCTGTAACGGGCAAATCTATTATATTTGATATTACGGATTTTCTGGAAATACCTATTAGCAAAGGGAAGCCTAATGAAGCAAACTCTTGAATCCTTTTAATTATTTCTATATTATGCTCTAGTGTTTTACCAAAGCCCACACCGGGGTCAATAATTATATTTTCTCTTTTTATTCCGGAATTAATTAATTTTTGAGTTTTTTCATATAAATAGGTACAAATGCAGTCCACGACATTTTGATTGTATTCAGGATTTATCTGCATTGTCTCAGGGCTGGACAGGCTATGCATAATAACTACAGGCACTTGCAATTCCAGCGTAACATCGAGCATTTCTTCATCCCAATCAAAGCCGGAAATATCATTTATTATATCCGCACCGTTTAATACAGCTTGTTTAGCAACAACAGAATGCCTTGTATCAATACTTATAGGGATATCAGCATTTAATTTTCTTATTTCCCTAATAACCGGAATTACTCTGCGTAATTCTTCATCGGGATATACTTCTTTTGAACAGGGTCTTGTTGACTCACCGCCTATATCTATAATATCAACATTATATTCGAGCATTTTATTTACTTGAGACAAAGCTGCATCTATATTATTAAAATTCCCCCCGTCAGAAAAAGAATCCGGCGTTACATTTAAAATTCCCATTATGTAAGTTTTTTTTGCCCAATCAAATTCTGTATTTCTTATTTTTAAGGGTTTAAGATCAAAATTTAAATAATTATCGAGTTCCTGTGCTAGTTTTTTTAAGCCAAAAGGTTGTAAGTTTAGTTTATCTATAAGCTTTTGCAATTGTGAATATGTTGCACCTATTATTAAATCTGTTTTTTCAACTTCTGAAGAAATTACACCTTTATGAACCGCTGCATCTGCTCCTGAAGATAAAGCCAGCTGCTTTATAGTATTTGCCTGGGCACAAGTTAAATTATGAATTTTGACTAATAAAAAATTATATTTGTTTTTTGCTTTATTTATATAACCTTTAAAAAAGCCTATATCTTTCAATGTACTGTCTACACAGTCAGGAAATATTTTGCGAATAAAAAATTGTTTTTCCATTTGGTGATGGTCCACCTTTCTTGTGTCATCGCTGTAAACTTTTAATATAACTTGAGTTTACTTGTAAGCACCAGTACTCAGCTGACCACTACCTTCCATTTTAATTATCTAGCATTTGGGGATTAGATTAAGCCCCTGCGTCTCATATCAATTTGTTTTTTGTGTACAATTTTATGAATTTTATTTATTTCAGAAGTTTCTAAATCTATAAATTTAAAACCTGTTAAAAATGTTTTTTGTTCAGCATCATATTGTACATGTACAGGCTTTATTTCTGATTCCACCTTAAGGCCCGCTGCACTAAAAAGAACTCTTAACTTTTTACTTGCTGTAATTTTATGTTTGGTTATTACTGCAATGCCGCCGCCGCTTAAATTCGCACATTTAGCCGTGCTTTCCGAAGCTACTTCTAATCCGTTTAATTGCATTACTCTGAGTTTGACCTCAAAGTTAAAATCCATTCTTAAAAATTCCCTGCGTTGTAATCTTTCCAGATATCCCGGCAATGTTATCCATAAACCTGATATAGAACCTTTTGCAATACTATGAACCGTACATTCGCCGGTCCAAAGACCTTCTTTTGTTACACTCCCAACCTGGAGAACAGAACGCGGGGGCAAGCTCATTTGAATGCCGTTTGATATCAGTGTATCAATTAAAAGCATTTCATTATTAATATCTTTTACATAAGATGGATAATATTCAGAACTGCTGCCTCTTCGCACAGAAAGTTTCCGTCCCATTGGAAAGTAGGATTCAACATCTGTCTTAATTAACTCTTTATTATTTTTATTATTGTCATTAAAAAACATCTTTGACTCAATCCCAAATAATATTTTCTTATTTATTAGTATATATTAAAAATCAAAATATTTTTATACGTAAAAACGTTGAGTTTTTATGACTTTGGTCGTATATTACTTATATTTTTTAACAAAATAAAGACAAAATAAAAATCATAAATATCCGGTTTATTGTTTGCAAGTTTTTTTAAGTATGATCCGATTATATAAAATAATAATTTAAAATCACCGGAATAAGATTCTGTAATTATAAAAAGATACTTTGAATATAAACTTCTATAAACTTTATTTTTTATATCACTAAGCGTATTCCGGGTATCTTTTTTAAAAAATTTATCATAGACATGAGAATGCTGATTTAAACTTTTTAAAACTAAAGATTTTTTTTTATAATTTTTAAAGTCAATATGAGCATTGTTTAGATATAAAGGTTCTTTCAGTTGTTTTATTTTATTTTCATATTTTATAAATAAATTTATAAAAAAATCTAAGGCATAACATTCGTCAAGGTTTTCGTCAAATTTAATATTATTAAAAATTTCTTTTTTTACCGTAATAGAAGCTAAATCAGGTATTATATCCGTTAAAAGAAGTGATTTTATATTATTTTCAGGTAAATTATCATACATTTTATAAAAAAATATATTGTTATGCTTTGTTTGTTTTGCCTTAAAATCTTGATCCGCATCCAATCCAAAACTGTAACATGCTATATATTCAGGATTTTGTCTTAAAATTTCCAGGCGTTCAGACAGAGAATTAAATAATAACAGGCTGTTAATATCCAAAAAACAAATATAATCACTGTTAGAGCTTGCTACTGAATTATTTAGAACCTGCGGTGTATTCTCTATTCGGGTTTGTATATATTTTATACAAGAATTTTTATGTTTATTCTTTAGTTCTTGAATATTATACGCTGATATTATTATCTCAACATCTTTTATATTTTGATTTAGCACGGAATAAAGCATTCTTTCTATTTCATAATGCCTAGCTGTATCTTCCTGAATTAAAGAAATTATCACAGAAACTTTCATATTATTCCTTACCTAAACTTTTTGCCTTATACGAACTTCTTGCTAATGGCGAAGAAATAACGTGTTTAAATCCAAGTTCTTTTGCAAAAGTTTCATATTGCTTAAATTTTTGAATATCAATATATTCTTTTTCTTTTATTTGTTTATTACCGGGTTGTAAATACTGACCTATTACAATTATATCAACATTTGCATATTTTATATCTTGTAAAGTCTTTAATATATCATTTTCAGATTCACCCAATCCGGCTAAAAGTGAAGTTTTTGTTTTTATTTTTGAATCTAAAGTTTTTATTAGCTTTAAAAATTCAAGTGATTTATCATAATTTGCCCTTCTATCCCTTATATAAGATGATATATTACGTACTGTTTCTAAATTATGGCCTATAACATAAGGCTTTGAGTCTAATAAAATATTTATGTATTTTTCATTTAAAGAAAAATCTGGTACTAATACTTCTACTTTTATATTATTATCAATACTTTTTATTTCTTTTATTGTTTTATATAAATGAGCTGCACCAAAATCAGGTAAGTCGTCTCTGTCAACGCAGGTTAATACAACATATTCAAGACCAAGCTCCTTTACTGCTCGTGCAATATTAAAAGGCTCACTATTGTCAAGCTTATCGGGTATACCTTTTTTAACGGCGCAAAATCTGCAATTCCTTGTGCAAATATCCCCCATAAGTAAAAATGTAGCTGATTTTTCTTGCCAACACTTATTAATATTTGGGCATAGTGCAGATTGGCAAACTGTTTTTAGCTTGTATTTATCCAGTATATTTTTTACGCCAAGATACACGCTTTCATTTAAGGCGCTTACTTTTAGCCAGTCAGGTTTTTTCTTATTGTTCATATTTTTATTATAAATTTGATTTCCATATAAATAATTACTCTATTCGGTAGTTTTAATAAATCGGCTTTATTAGGTACAATTTAACTGAACAGTTCATTCAAAAGTAATCTTTAATGAAATTTTTTTTAACAAGGATATCATCTATGAAATTTATCAAATTAATTTTTTCTGTCCTTTTGGTAATAACGTTTTATCCCAAAATACATGCCAAAAACTTTCTTCCTCATTATACAAGCAGTATTAAATATCCAGGAGTGGGAGTATGCTTGGTAAATCATAATAAAGATGTATATAAAGAGCCTGACATATATAGCAGTAAAGTTTATAAAATAAATGCCAAGATGGACCCTAAATCAATTTTAGCAATAACACCTGATGATAATATTATCTTTGCTGCCGAAGATACTGACCGTAAATGGGTACAAATAATAATAGAACAAAAAAACGGGACTAAAGGCTGGATACCGCTTGCTAATAGTGAAAATTTTATGCCATGGCATAAGTTTATTCATAAATACGGTAACAAATACGGACTTTATACTTTTAATGATATACCTGATAAATATAAAAAAATATATTTATCACCCGATGAATCCGGGCAGTTTCATAAACTGGATTATTATAACCCTAAAATGATCAAGCCTAAAATTGTTAGAGGTAATTGGGTGCTGGCTAGTGTAATGAACATTGACAGAAAAGTTTATACAGGCTGGATAAGATGGCGCAGTAATGAAGGTAAGCTGCTTGTTTTTCCAAATTTTTCATCTGGCAATTAAAAAGAAAAAATTTTTTATTCGATAGAATACCCCGACCCTTGGGTCGCTAACTTATGCAAAGCAAAGCTTTGCGTTTAAAGTTATGGGTCTGATACCTCGACCCAAGCAGACTGTGTAAAAAGTACCTATAACACTTTAATTATTGTATAATAGACATATGGACAATAGGGAGTAATCATATGTCATA
Source organism: Candidatus Gastranaerophilales bacterium (assembly GCA_028282645.1). Classification (GTDB taxonomy): domain Bacteria; phylum Cyanobacteriota; class Vampirovibrionia; order Gastranaerophilales; family JANQFW01; genus JANQFW01. The sequence goes on along the minus strand of JANQHM010000041.1, from coordinate 8 downwards.
CATTTTAG
>JANQHM010000040.1 GCA_028282645.1 Candidatus Gastranaerophilales bacterium | reverse complement strand
TTTTAATTCAATATAAATTATATCTCTTTAATATATATTATAGTTTATTTATTAAAATTTTGCATAAAATTTAAGCGATTGTTAAGAAATCGTTACTAAATTCATAGATAGTCCCTCAAAAATACTTTTCAGATTACTCCGTATAATATTTAAGATAAATATTATACAAGATTTAAAATTATTTTTGAGAATAAAAAGCAATTTTAAATGTCTCGATGTTTTTATAATAATAGAAATAAACCATTAGCAAAAATTATATACTGATTATAAATTAAAACCTGGACTACTCTTTTCAGAGATTAGTCTACTATTTAAGAAGAATCAACATAGTAGTAAAATAAATAAAAATATGAAAGCAAGTTTGCAAATATTGTATATTTAATATATTTTTGTATTAATAAAAAAAAATTAATATATTAAGGAAATATTATAATATAAAACCATGCAAGTTTATTTACAGGTTTATTGCAAAAACATAAGGAGAAATATTATGAGTGGAATACCAAAATTAAATGCAGGGGCAAAAAAGCCAAATACTCAGACAAAGCCGAAGACTGAGAATACTAATCCACCAGGAAGTGGCGGAACAGATTATGATGCTATGGTCGCTCAACAAAAAGCTGTAGAGTCTCAGAATAATAGCCATACCAAGTCTACAGATAATGATATAAGCGCTCAATTTCAATCTATATTTGGCTAAAAGCTCCGGAATTTCAAAAATCAACGGGTGAGGGTCATCACTGTAAGCTTTTGATATAAGTTAAGTTTACTTGTAAGCAAAAGATTTATTTGAATATTAATAAAAGAGAGATTGGAGTTTTTTCTAATCTCTTTTTATTCGATAGAATACCCCGACCCTTGGGTCGAGGTAGGTTCATTTACATATCTCTAAAGGATTATAATTTTTTGCTCCCAGATCATTTTCCAAATAACTACTTGCTGTAAGCCAACTCTTTAATTTCTCTTTCCAGCGTATATTTTGAATACTTTTTTCTTGATTCAATATACGTTTCTTTGGGGTAAACAAAATATACCTTTTCAAAATCTTCATTTATTAGCGTGGCTCCCATTCTTTTATGGAGATTAATAACGCTATCATTACCTTTTGTAACTTCAATTTCACAACATTTTTTCTTTAACTCAAAAAAAGCATAATCAAAAAATGCAAAATAGCCACAATATACAATGTAAAACGGTGTGCCATGTTTTGTAATCATGCTGCCGCCTTGAAAATAGTCACCTCTAACATCATAAATTCTTGCCGTACCATACTTTTCACCATCTTTGCCTTCAGCAATAAAATAACAGTCTTCGCCTTTGTGTTGATGGTTAAGTATATACTGCTTTTGTTTTTCAAGGTCATTATCTACTTTGCTTATAAATCGGCTTAACTTGTCATCCAGTCTTAAGCTTAGGATAAATTCAGCGTCGCTTACCTCTGCTTCTCGCAGGTTTACTTTTTTCCCCTCATAAAATCGTTTCATTTTTTACCTCTTATTTTCTTGCTGCGCCTGGTATACTATTTCTAAAATACTTTTCAGATTATTCAATCCTGTTAAATCTGATAAAATAAGCTAAACTTTGAAAAGAGAAATCTCAAATTTAATTGAGAACCTGGTATAAAGCCTCAATCCTGCCCACTATCAAATGAATAAATGAATAGTGGCGGTAGTTTAATCTCTACTTGCTTGTCACAGGTAGTCAGTTTTTTTTATTAGCTCTATTTTTATCATTTGTAATTTTGTCTTACAATCGTCTTTCAGGTAATAGTCATGACACCTTAAACTCCTGTCAGTGCATGATTATCCTAAATATTGACTTACAGCAGCTTGTGGACTGACATAAATTTATACTACCCATCAATTAAATTCAGAGCATGTCTGGTTAAAAAAATGAACTTCCTCGCTTGAGTCAAGGTATCAGCCCCATAACTTTAAACGCAAAGCTTTGCTTTGCATAGGTTAGCGACCCGGAGGCCGGGGTATTCTATCGAATAAAAGCTGGTTATATCAATAATAAAGGCTCATTACCTGGCAAATCTGTTAAATTGCTTTAACGTCACTTTTCACTCTTTCATCGTTAGTCCAGAGATCTTTATTGTTGGCATATGCGCTAATTAATTTCTGCATGGCCTGATCATAGTCATCAATTTTTGATCTGGGATAGTTTCCGTCTCGTCCTGAAGTTCCTCCTCTTAGATAATCTATAAATTTCTTCATTCCATACTTTTTCATTAAAGAGGTCATTACTTTTACACCATCTTCAAGGTTATTATTTATAGATGCAGGGTCATTTATATATTTTTTATCGATTGCCCCATCTTCTGCTGCTTCTTTAATCATGGACGCGTTACATTTAAATGGTGTAAAACAAGCTGAATCTCCGCCTTTACCATCACCATGATTATAATTAGTATCCATTTTTTGAGTTTCCTGATTTGCTATTGCTAACAATGCTGCTATTGTTTTATCATCGGCCCCGGAGTTTTTTGCTGCTGCTACTATTTTTTGTTTATTTTTGCCTAAGCCGCCTACATTATAAGTTTGTGGTTTACCTCCACCACCTTTAATATAATTATCTACACCTTTTATAGCTCCCTGTGCTCCTTGCCCGGCAGCTCCACCTTGAGCGGCACCACCACTTTCGACGTTTTGCTTCTCTTGTGTTTGCCCGGATTTTTGACGTGATCCTCCACCGTTTAAGCTATTTTGGCATTGCACGGGTCCTGATATGCTTCCGAGCATGTTATTTATTCCTCCAAATAAATCTTGCATAAAGCCGCCTAATCGGCCTCCTCCCCAAATGTCACTTTTGGCATTGCAAGTTTCATCCGAACATTCGTCGGAGCATCCAAACAAACTATCACAATTACAGTCATTTTTTTTATCACAGTCAAAAAAGTCACCTTGATCTGTATCTGTTTCATAAGAAAAACAGATTGATTCTTCATATTCGTCGGATTCGAAATTAAAGCTAACGGATCGCCCCGGTCCGCTGACTCTGGAATAATAATTTATAAAATTCGGTCCATTATCAGTAAGTACCATATTAACTCTCCTATTTTTGCCTGGATTAACTGACAATATGCACTTCTAATCTAAATAATAAATATTTTGGTCCTCAATTAAATTTCAGATTTCTCTTTGGAATAAGCTTATAAAAAATAAAATTGACCATTTCATTTTTTAACGCTCCCGCAAAGACATAATTTAAATAAACTATTTTTAATTTTATTTAAATAACTACTAATTATTTTATTGATGATTCAAATTCTGTACATAATATGCTATATATATATATTAAAAAATGTCTCTTTATTTTATTGACATTTAAACGACAAATATTAAGATATTTAAATATAAATTTTTATTTAACTTACCCCTAAACAAAAAAATAAACAGTCAAGGTATTCTTGAATACCGACTGTGAATAAGAGACTTTTATTTGGAAAAAGAAGAGAACTAAAATAAATAAAAGGCTAAATTAATAGAATAATATACGGCTGGGGGAACTTCTATTGGATTTGAGAAAAAACTAAGTATTGAGCTAACTAATATGTGTAACGATGATGATTTTGAAACTTTTTATATTGGTCCTCAATTAAATTTCAGATTTCTCTTTGGAATGAGTTTATAAAAAATAAAATTGACCATTTCATTTTTTAACGCTCCTGCTTCGCAATTCAGAGAACAATTTTATTAGTTTTTATCTGATTAAAGAATCTGAAATGTTTATCTAATTCAATGAATAAAAATTTAATAATGGTTGTGCTGATATACTGATGGATATGTTAATAGATTTAATAAAAAAAAATTTGGTTATATATAATAGTATGTTTTATAATAGGATGTAATGTGTTATATATATAAAAACAAAAAGTATTTAAAAATTGCTAAAAAAACTGAAAAGAGTAATCTGAAATTTAATTGATAATCGGAATAATAATGATTTGTCGAGGATAGTGACTGTCTCGCAAAATAAAACAGTCGAAAAACGACTGCCAGATAAGAGACATTTATATAAAGGAAAGAGAAAGAATATTAAGTATCGAATATTAACCGAAACGGGAACTTCTACAGAGAGTGTGAGTGTTGAGAGTGAGGGTTAGTTTTAATTACCTGCTTAAATTGGACTATGATGATTTAAAAAATGGTTACTTCTATAGTTTAAAATATTATATAATCTATATTTAATTACTTAAAAGTAACTAAATATAAAATATTAATTATCATGTTTTAAATCTCCTGATTATATGCTTTACGATGGTAATGATGAATGAATGATGAATAAATATTGTGCTGGCTATACAATTAATTTGTGCTAAAATTCAATTAATATAGTGGGTTGTTTATTTTTGATTTTAAAATTTGGTAAATAAAAATTTGGTTTGTTATATATATAAAAACAAATAAAAATTTAAAATTGCTATAATCTTATAAAAAAATAAAAATTTTTTTTAGGCTATATTTCTTTATAATTAGTCTATTTAAAATATTAAATCCTTAAAAAGGATATAGATATTAAAATTTAAAAATTTAAAATACTAAAACACAATAAAATAGTCGATATTTATTAAAATACCGACTGTTAAATAAGAGATATCTATATGAATAAATATAAAATAGAAGATAAAGTACGAATAAAACGTACCTGCTTCTGTCTGGATATGATAAAAATGAGAAATAAATGTGCGTAACGATGATTGTGATTCTGTATATACTACTGAATAGACTGCTTTAAATTAGTTATTAATTTATAATTTAATATTATAAATTATTGCGGAGTCTAAAATTTATTTATACTTTATTTAAATAACTCTTAATTTTTTTGTAATGCTTATTCAACTGATAATTGTGCTATTTGTTAATATAAAAATATAGTTTGTTATATATATAAAAACAAAAAAGCTTTAAAAATTGCTTATCTGATATAATATACATTTTGTTACTTATTTATAAATACAGGGATATATGTTAATATGTATACACTATTTCCAAAATACTTTTCAGATTATTCAATCGTGTGTTTTGGCAGCAAGCTTAAACTATATCAAAGTTAGTAGTGATTACATAAAAAAGGTGATGACAATCCTCCAAAATTAAAATTAAGATGGAAGTATAAAAAGGTAAAGTGATAATATGGGCAAGAAAAAAAGACAAAAAACAGCAAATAATCCTGCTGATACGATTCAAACAGAGAATAACAGCATTAAAAAGTTAATTGTACGCTATTTAATTCCTTTATTTTCCATTGCAGGTTTTTTAGTAAGCTTAAAATTAGCTTTTATTTTCTTTGATGTTAATTTTGGAGAAGTTGTAACTAAAAGTTTTTGCAGCGTAAATGACTATATAGACTGCGATGGTGTAGCAAAAACAAATTTTTCACACTTTTTAGGTATTCCATTGGCCCTTTATGGACTATTTTTTTATACTTTAATTTTTGGAATTAGCGTATTTCCTTTTAAAAAGTTTAAATTATTTAAATCTTTTAATCATCCGACCAGTTTTATATGCATTTTGTCTCTTATTTCATTGCTTATATCAATAATATTAGCATTTATTTCTTATGTAGTTATCAAAAAGCTTTGTATTCTATGTTTTGCCACTTATTTTGTAAACCTGTTCCTGTTTATTGTTACCAGAATTGACGATAAACTGATTGTTCATTTAAATAACTTCAAAAAAGATACTGTTAGTGTTCTAGCAGATAAAATATTAGGAAATCTTGTTATATTTGGAATTCTTTGCGCTATTGCAGTATTAATATTTACAAGCCAAAGTAACATATTGATTTTAAAGCCTGAACAAGAACTTAAAACATCAATAAAACTCATTACAGAAACAGAAAATTTAGGAAACATTTTAGGTTCAAAAAAACCTGCTTTAATAATAAAAGATTATTCTGATTTTGAATGCCCTTACTGCGCTACATTAAACGGATACTTTATAAAACTGGCTAAAGACTTTGATAATATAATGATTTTACATTACGACTTCCCATTAAGCTCAAATTGTAATCCTTATGTAAAAAGCACAGGCCATAAATATAGTTGCAAAGCAGCATTATACGCACGTGCAGCAAAAGAGCAAGGAAAATATTGGGATATGGTAAGCTTGTTATTTAAAAATCAGAAAAATTTAAGTGATGAAAACCTGTTAATTCTTGCAAAAAGTTTAAATCTTGATATTATTAAACTAAAATCTTATATAAACGACCCTGGTAATTTGGAAAAATTAAAAAAAGAAGCAGGTAAAGGGGTTAAAATGGGAATAAAGCTTACTCCGACTTTTTATATAGGTATGAAAAAATATGAAGGAATTATGCCTTATGAAGAGCTTAAACAAGAAGTTGAAAAAAGTTTAAAACAAATGAACCTCCTCGACGAGGTATCATCCCCGTAACTTTAAGCGCAAAGCTTTGCTTTGCATAAGTTAGTGCCCCAGGGGTCCGGGTATTCTATCGAAATAAAATAAACATAAGAGAATCTAAAATTTAATCTTGCACCAGAATACTTATAGTGCGGTATTACAAAATGAGTAAAACAGAAAAGAAAAATATACTGGTTCATACATGTTGTGCCCCTTGTTGCACATATGTATTTCAATATTTAACAGATAATAACTTTATCCCGCATGGCTTTTTTTATAACCCTAATATTCATCCACTGGATGAATATCAAACGCGCCTGGAAGAACTAATATCTTTTTCAGAGATAAAAAAGTATCCCCCGATTTTAAAAGAAGATTCGGTTGATACTTGGTTTGAGCGGGTTAAAGGCCTGGAAGACTGTCAAGAAGGAGGTAAACGCTGCAAGATATGCTATAAAATAAGATTGGAAGAAACGGCTAAATACGCTTGCAAAAGTGGATTTGATACATTTACAACAGTATTAACGGTTAGTCCCCATAAAAATGCTGAAATAATAAATAAAATAGGCATTGAATTAGCTAAAAAGTATAATTTAAGCTTCTTACAAGCGAATTTTAAAAAAAACAACGGTTTTCAAAAAAGTACTGAGCTGTCTCGTAAATATAAAATGTATCGACAAAGTTATTGCGGCTGCATTTATAGTATTGACTAAGAGCCTATCTGGTTAAAAAAATAAAAGCTGGTTATATCAAAAGCTTATAGCGATGACATAAGAAAGGTGATGAGTATTACCAGATTTCAAATATAATTTACTTCCGCTCAGGTAAGTTATATTTATTTATTTTATTATTTTATAGAATTTGATTATGCAATTAAGACTATTAATTACTACACAAGCTGCATTTTAAATATTTATTAACAAATCAGATAAATTTATCCAATCCTACTGTATTTTTTATTTTTTTTATGGGAAAAATATAATATCTCAAAAATACTTTATTAGATAATTCAGTCGTACTAAAATTAATAAAACAGGCTATCTTCAGAAATAGAGTAAGTCTGAAATTTAATTTAAAACCTGTATATAATCAGTATAAATAAAATTTAATTATATTTATAATTAATTAGTAAAATTACGTTGGGACGATAAGGAGACGAACAAAATGAGAGTTTTACCCCAAGATTTAATGTGGAAGGCAAGAGGCGGCAGAGGTTATATTGATCACCTTAAACAAGCAGGTATGGAATTTGTAGTTGGGCAAATAGTTAACTTAATAGGAACTTCTAGTAAAAGAAATCTTATTAATTTAACAAAGTTATTTGAAAAGATAGCCGGGTCAGAAGGGTCCGTAAGGCACGCCAAAAGAATGAGATGGTTGTTTGAAACTGATCACCCGCATTTAGCCTGGTGGCAGAGAATTATTAACGATTTACATCCCAACTGTAGAAATAAGTTTTTACTAAACTTTTTTGTTCACGGGTACTATGGTGATAACCAGAGAAAACGTGCAAGATTTTTTGAAAATAACGGGTTCTACCCGCCAACAGTTCTGTTGACAAGTGTTACTCAAAAGTGTAACTTTACCTGCGCTGGCTGCTGGGCTCATAATTACGAGCAAAAAGAAGATATGTCTTATGAAACATTGAAAAAACTTTTTGACGAAGCAAGAGATGAATTAGGTATTCATATAATGCCTGTTGTAGGCGGTGAGCCATTTATCAGAAAGGACTTTTTAGACTTGGCTGAGGAGTATCCTGATTGTATATTCCTGGCATTTACAAATGGGTCTTTATTAACTGATGAGAGGATTGAAAGGCTTAAAAAGCTTGGTAACGTAGCACCTATGTTTAGTTTAGGCGGTTGGGAAGAGTCAACCGACAAAGTAAGAGGGAAAGGTACATTTAAGATGGTTATGGAAAAAATGGACCGTCTTAAAGAAGCTGGTATCTTTTTTGGTGTAAGTTTGACTATGACAAAAGAAAATACTGAAGAAACTATTTCTGATGAGTATATGAAAATGTTATCAGACAAAGGCAGCTTGTGGACCTGGGGTTTCCACTACGTACCGGTGGGTGAAAATCCTGATCCTTCTGTAATGCCTACTGCTGAGCAAAGAGAAGATATAAAAAAAGCACTATACAATGCAAGAAATACACTGCCAATGATGACCGTTGACTTCTGGGGGGACGGTCCTGAAATGATGGGTTGTATTGCAGGCGGAAGACAATATATTCACGTTAATGCCAAAGGTGATGTTGAGCCTTGTACTTTTGTACATCTTGCAACACATAATGTTAAAGATTCAACATTAACAGAGGCCTTGGCAAGTCCGTTTATGACTGCTGTCAGAAAAGGTGCGCCATACGACGGCAACATGCTTAGACCTTGTATGATTGTTGACAGACCTTGGGTGCTTAGAGGTTATTATAAGAAATTTAAACCTTATGAAACTCATAGAGGTGCTGCTGACTATTTGACAAAACCTGAAATTATGTCACAAATAGACGAATACGCAGAAAAAGTTGAAAAAATTACCAATGAAAGCTGGGAAAATGATTACTATATGACATTATTCCCACTACCTGGCGAATATTATCACGACAGAAACGTTCTTTGCAGCAGTAAAACACCTCACGGTGGTATACACGGCGGATGCGAAACAGCAGGATGTTGTAGCTGCGGTAAAGATTTAAGCGCCGTTAAAAAGCTTAACGATGAAATTAAAGAAGAAGAAACTGTTGGTGTCTAGCTAAAATGGAGCGCACAAATGCCAAGACAAATACTTGAAGAAAATTGTATCGGATGTGGGACGTGTAGTACTGCATGTCCGGTTGATGCTATATACAAAAAAGATACTGTATATCAAATAAACGCAAATGAATGCGTAGATTGTCAAGCGTGCCAAAGTATTTGCCCTGAGGCATGTACAGTTGGCGGACCTGGAGAATTTAAAGAATTGGTAACAAAATAAATTATGCAAAAAACATCAAAGTATAAATCAAAAAGAGTTGTTGCATTTCCTCATATGGGAAACATATATATACCGGTGAGTGCTATGCTAAAAACAATGGGGGCAGAGGTTCTGTTACCCCCTGAGAATAATTCTGAAACATTAACAATAGGGACAAGGCATAGTATAGAAACGGTTTGCCTGCCATATAAACTAAATTTAGGAAATTACATCCAGGCCCTGGAATCAGGTGCAAATGTTTTGTTAATGTTTCAGGCGCCTGGCAGCTGCAGGTTGGGCAATTATGCGACAATGGCGGAAGCGAAACTAAAAGAACTCGGGTATGAGTTTGAAATGGTTGTGTTTGACATGTATAAAGGCAAATTAAAAGAAGTAGCCAAAAAATTCAGTTATGCAACAGGCAGCACAAATATTTTAAAAACTCTTCGAGGCATAAGAATAGCATTAGCCAAGATAAATGCACTGGACGAAGTTGAAAACAAACTTTTGTACCTAAGGCCGAGAGAATATCAAAAAGGCAGCGCAGAAAACGTTTATAATTATGCAAAAAAAGAAATACATAAAGCAGATACAATTAAAGAATTAAAAGCTGCTTTAAAAAACATAAATAAAAAATATGATGAAGTTAGTCACGATTCTAAAAAGGATATATTAAAGGTTTATTTAACGGGCGAATTTTTTGTACAACTTGACCCGTTTACCAATATGGAAATAGAAAGAGAGCTTGGAAAGCTTGGTGTAGAAGTCGAAAGGCAGATAATGTTTTCTCACTGGAGCAACAACACCTTAATGCCCAGGTTTTTGCAAAAAGAAGAATCTCATAGAGACCGATCTGCAAGAATGGCTAAAAAATATATAAAAAGAGCCATTGGCGGAGAGTGTTTAGAATCTGTAGGCGATGTTATATATGCTGCTGATAAAAATATTGCCGGCGTAATCCACGTTGGGCCTTTTAACTGCAATCCGGAAATTGTAACGCAGTGTATTCTTCCTAATGTCAGTAAATTAGAGGATATTCCTGTAATATCATTCTCTATGGACGAAATGACAGGAAAAGCCGGTCTTGTGACAAGACTTGAGGCTTTCGTAGATTTAATTAATAGACGTAGAAGATCTAAAAAAACAGCGTAAGCTGATTTTTATGGAGGTTAAATAAATATGAAAATTGGTATACCAAGAGCTTTAAGTTATTATGATTACTATCCATTTTGGCATGGATTTTTTAGTGAACTGGGAATAGAGCTTGTTTTATCTGATAAAACTACAAAGAAACTAGTTTCTGCGGGTAGTTCACTTGTTGTTTCCGAGACTTGTCTACCTGTAAAAGTATATGCAGGACATGTGTTAAACCTCCTTGATAAAGGTATAGATGTAATTTATTCACCCAGCATTCAATCAATTGCACCTAAAATTTATAATTGTTCCAAGCTAAGAGGATTACCTGACTTAATCAGAAACGTTGTAAATAAAAACTTTCTTTTGATAGAGCCAACTTTGGATAAATCAGAGCCTAAACAAGGTTTTTATCAATATTTATACGAATCAGTAGCGCCTTTGGGCATAACAAATAAAAAGCTTATAAAAAAAGCCTCAAAAGCGGGCTGGGAGTGTATGAATAACTTTACTCTAATGACAAGATCCGGTGTTGATGTACCTACTGCAATGAGAAATGCTATAAATGGTAAAATTTCACTTGTCTCTACACAAAAAGAGGGCATGGTAAAAGTTGCCGTGATTTCTCATGGCTATAATATCTATGACGAGCAAGTAAGCATGAAAATGTTTAAAAAGCTTAAGCAATTAGATATAGAAGCTTATACTGCTTATAATTTAACTACGGAACAAATGGAGCAAGGGATTAGAAATCTTGATACACTTTTATACTGGGCTAATGAACATGAAATGACAGGCGCAGCGGGATATTATCTAAAAGATAATAACATTGACGGTTTAATTACTCTTACGGCATTTGGTTGTGGCCCTGATTCTCTTATGATAGAGAGAATCACTCGCTACGCAAAGAGATTTAACAAGCCGTTATTAAATTTAACTACGGATGAGCATACCGGGGAAGCTGGTTTTGTTACCAGAATAGAAGCATTCACGGATATGTTGATCAGGAAAAAACGTACTAGTATTGTTAATAGCCTTAAAAAACAAGTCCCCAAGAAAGAAGAAGAAAAAAAACTTGTGGGCGTTGAGTAACAAATAAGAGGTCAATTATATAATGAAAATTGCATTTCCTCATATGGGCAAACTGTATATAGCTCTTGGTACAGCCATAGAAATACTTGGCGGTGAGGTAGTTGTACCCCCCTATAACAACAAGCGCACACTGGAATTAGGTAGTCTTAACAGCCCCGAAGCTGTATGCTTTCCATATAAATTAGTCCTTGGTAATTATATGGAAGCTATTGAAAACGGTGCAGAAGCAGTGTTAATGATTGATAGTCCGGGTATTTGCCGTTTAGGCCAATATAGTACTTCGTTAAGAACTACTTTAACAGACCTGGGCTATGATGTTAAATTTATAAATTTTGATTTATATAAAGGTAAGTTAAAAGAGCTGTATATCAAGTTTAAAGAGGCTACGGGAAACGCAAATCCTATAACCCTTATAAGGGCTATCAACATGGCGTTATTAAAAATTAAAATTCTCGATGACGTTGATAGAGTACTTGCGTATTACAGGGCAAGAGAATTAAAAGAGGGTGATGCGGATAAACGTTACTTCAGAGGCTTAGGCGAGATAGAAGCTGCTCTTGGCTATAAAGAAGCTCTAAAAGCTAAAAATAATACAATTAAATATATCAAATCAACGCCTATAGATAAGAATAAGGAGATTGTAACCATAGATCTTGTAGGAGAAGTTTATGTTGTACTTGATCAATTTTCTAACCTTGATATAGAAAAAGAACTTGGGCGACTAGGAGTGCACGTAAACAGGCAAATTAATCTAAGCGATTGGGTACAAGCTTCTATAATGCCTTCTGTTTTAAGGTTTGGAAAAACGCATGAAGAAAAAGCCCGCAGTTCAGCTAGATCTTTTCTTAAAAGAGATGTTGGCGGTGACGCAATTGAATCAATAGGAGACGTAGCTTTAGCAGGAAAACATCATTCGGCGGATGGAGTTGTACATTTATTACCGTTTACCTGTATGCCGGAAATCGTTGCTCAAAATATTTTGCCTAACGTGAGATGTAAAGAGGATATACCTGTTTTATCACTTGTTTTAGATGAACATATGGGACGAGCCGGTTATATTACTCGTTTAGAAGCATTTGTTGACTTATTAAAAAGAAGAAAAAGAGTAGAGCCGAAGGTTCATTCTCTCTCTACTGCAATAATTTAATAATAAAGGGCATAATGTATATAAATGGAGTTATAGAAAGGCAATAACTGTGGTTAATTATTTATTAGAGCTGGGAACCGAAGAACTTCCGTATAAATTTATCCCGTCAGCAATGAATCAATTAAGGGAAATAACCTCTAAAGCTCTGGAAGAAAGCAGAATAGAATATAAAAATATACAAACATACGGCACACCAAGAAGATTAACCTTAATAATAGAAGATATATCAGAATGTCAGCCGGATTTAACAAAAAAAGTAAAAGGTCCGCCTGTTCACGTAGCATTAGACAAAGACGGCAATCTGACAAAAGCCGGTGAAGGCTTTGCTAAAAGAAATAATATAGCTAAAGAAGATTTTTATAAAGAAAAAGTAGGCAAGATAGAATACCTGTTTGCAAATATAACAGAAAAAGGGCAGTTAACAAAACAAGTGCTTGGAGAGATAGTTCCGAAAAGTGTGTTAAAGCTTCAGGGCTCACATTTTATGAGATGGGGAGACTTGGATATCCGCTTTTCTCGCCCCATAAGATGGATAGTATCAATACTGGGCAAAGAAGAGATTAAAATACAAATCGGTAATGCTGTATCATCTAAGATATCTAAGGGACATAGGTTTTCTCCGATTAAAGAGGTTGAAATACAATCATCAGAAACCTATATAGAGGACCTGCTAAAAGTTAACGTAATAGTAGAACCCGACAAACGACAAGAAGAAATAAAAAAACAGGCTCAAAAAGCAGCAGAATCCGAAAAAGGCAGTGTATCCATTGATAAAGACTTGCTTCAAGAGGTTAATTATATGGTAGAATGGCCGGTTGCGGCTGTCGGGTATTTTGATAAAAAATATCTTCAAATACCTGATGATGTAATTATTACGGTTATGGCCACGCACCAACGTTACTTCCCTGTCTATGATACAGAGCGGAAGAACTTGTTAAACTACTTTATAACCACAACAAACTATGTAGGTGATAAATTTGAGAACATAAATAAAGGCAACGAAAGAGTAATAACAGCACGCCTTGACGATGCTATATTCTTTTATAATGAAGATAAAAAGACATCTTTAGAATCAAAGTCAGAAGATTTAAAGGGTATAACATTTCAAAAAGGTTTAGGTACTCTCTATGACAAATCTAAGAGAATTGAAGAGTTGTCCGGCTTTATTGCAAAAGAATTATCACTTGATAATAAAACAATCCAGTCAGTAAAAAGAACAGCGCAACTCTGTAAAAATGACCTGGTAACCAGCCTTGTGTTTGAATTTACAGAACTTCAAGGTTCCATCGGCGCAGAATATGCAAAGCTGGATAACGAAAATGATTTAGTATGTACAGGTATAAAAGAACATTACTACCCTCTATCCGCGGACGGTAAACTTGCTGACTCTATAACCGGCCAGGTAGTCGGTATTGCTGATAAAATTGATACTATTTGCGGAGTTTTTGCATTGGGTAAATCTCCAACCGGCTCCGCTGATCCTTTGGGCCTAAGAAGAGCAGCTCTTGGTATAATCACAACAATATTAAAGAAAGATATATGCTTTAACTTATCGGCACTTATTGAAAAAGCTTTGGCTGTAATACCTTTAAAAATTGATGATAAAGATAAAATACAAAAGAGTATAAGGGAATTTATAATCCAAAGATTAAGAATATACTTAACTGACAGCTATAAATATGACATTGTTGATGCAGTTTTAGAAATTAATGATCCTTTAGCAAACTTAAAAGACGATTTAGAAAGATTAATAATATTAGATAATCTGCTTAAAAAAGAGAATTATAACCTTTTCCACGAAAGTGCAAACAGGGTACACAGAATTATAAAATCCGAAAAATACTCTTTAGAGGTATCAAAGAACTTGTTTACCCAGGATATAGAATGCGAATTATGGGATGCGGTCTCTAGGATTGATACAGAGTCAATAACCTATAACGAGCTGGTCAAAAAGCTTGAAGATTCAATACCTTTAATTCAAAAATTTTTTGATGACGTACTGGTAATGGATCCTGACAAAAAAATCAAAAATAACAGGATAGCACTACTGGGTAATCTTAAATTAAAATTCTCAAAAATAGCTGATTTTAGCAAAATAGTTTTTTAGGTATAGGCTTGAATTTTAAAAATCAATAGTCGCTATATCGTTAGCGGCTATTTTGTTTAACGCTGCAAGCACAATAAAAAGTTTATCTTTGAGCAATTTTTTATTTTGTTTTGTTTTTATATAAGTACGGGAATAAATAAGTAAGTTTGAAATAATTAAAAAGCTGATATGTTTTAGATAAAAGTGCGTAAATAAAAAAAATACTTTTGTTTTTATATATGTAAGGAAAGAATTAAGTACATTAAACGTTGAAAACTTAAAACTTAATGGAGTAACAGTATAGAAAGCAAAGTAATTTAAATTTGATTTTAGGAAGTGGAATATAGGAGGAAGTAAATTATGCCAGTAAATGGAATAAATGCAGCAGGATACACCAGGTCGATAGCAGAAGATGGATCTAAGTCCTACGCTAAGGATGGTAAAATTTTTGAAAGAAAATTTACCAAAATAGATACACCTGAAGGTCTTAATACAAGAGTAACAAAGACATCATCAAAGCCACAAGGAGGAGCGTATGCTCGAATACTTGATCCTGCGGATGGATTTAGAAAAACAGAATACTACTTAAAAGGTGGAGATGTATATACAAAAAGTTATGTAGAAAAAACCGCAACTGAAGCTACTGAAACCGCTGCAAAGGGCGGTTGGTGGAAAAACCTTGGTAAATGGCAAAAAGGCGGTATTATAGGAGCCGGTATAATCGCGGGCGGTTTGCTCTTAGGTACGCTCTTTGGCGGTAAAAAGCCTGATCCTACGCAAATATAATAAATTATATAGAATTTAAATTTTTATCCTAGCCAAAGAAATCGATTTTTTGGAGTCGATTTCTTTTTATAATTAAAATTTTATTTTTATTTTTTTTATAAATTGAAGGCAATTTTTGAATATTTTTGTTTTTATATATATAAAGCGAAGTATACAACTCAAAAATATTTTAATGAGAAATTTTTTATTCCGGGGTTAATATACAGGTTCTAAATTAAATTTTAGATTACTCTTTTCAGAGTTTAGTTTACTTTATTAGGTTTAACACGATTGAATAATCTGAAAAGTATTTTAGAAATAGTATAGGAGGAGGAGTATGTTGTGTCATTATTAGGAATTTTAGGCGTAAACACAGATTGGGGACCGGCAAATTCAGTAGGTATAAAGTCAAGATGGAACGTGGAAACAGGAGCTAAAGAATATATGAAAAATGGTGCAAGATATCAAAAAGCGCGAAGTTTGTTTGCAAATACATATAAGCCATTAGCCGGTAAAACTGGTGAATCTTTGGTTAAGGCATGCCCGGGCAGAACGCTTGGTGCTCTAGCTGTGATAGCATCAGGTTATGTATTTTTTGATAGTATTTGCTAGTATTGGAAGTTATTGCAGGATTTTTTTAGATTTATAAATAGGAGGGGAATGAATGCCGGCAGTAAAGCGAGAAGACTTGACTCCAATAGGAAGAACTATAGATGGAAATAAAGTATACACTCAGAGAGGAACAAGGAGTTTATATCAAAAAAATTATTCACGACCAGAAGATCTTTTAGGAAGATTGGTTGAACTAAGAGATTTAACTCTATGTCAGAAGAACAAAAGTGGTTATTTTCCCTTACGGGAAAAAATTGGTGAAAAGAAAAAAACAGGTTTTTATTATAAATATGAAAATGGCGGTCGAACTTTGCTACAAAAAACTTATAATAAGCTGCCTGATGGATTTAAAATAGTCTTACCTCAGGAAGGAGGAGCTAAAATAAATCAGACCCCAGCAGCTACTCATCAATTTCCTTATAATGTTGTAGCAATTACAAAAAAAACAGTACGGAAAGCTGCTGAAGCAAGCTCAGAAGGTTTAAAAGTAATCTCAAGCCGGAATGGAAATAAAATGGTTCAGAATGAACATGGTGAAGTATTTGAACGTACATCAAAGGGAATATTTGCTAATACATATGAAGGTATTGGTGATGATATCGGAAAATCATTCTCTAAAACCAAATGGGGCAGAGTTGTAGCGACTGTGCTTGTCGCATTGGCTGCTATTACGCTCTTAGGCGGAGGCTGATAGAGTTTTAAGAGTATTAGAAGTTATTATAGGATTTTTTTTAGATTATTTATAAATAGGAGGAAAAGTGAATGCCAGAACCTACAACAACGAGACCAGCTTATTTAGTGCCAATAAGAGATTCAGATAATTTAACCAGAGTATACTTTCATCGTAATACTGGAGAGCTTTATTCTAAATACTTTAATCCGGTTGGAATTGAAGGACTTCCGGAAAATTCAATAGCTGTGCCAAGTAATAGCTATCCAGATACATATAGATATATGAAGCAGGGAAATGAAAAAACATTGTATTATGTTAAAAGAGTAATTAATCCGGACACAGGAGCTCAAGAGTATGAATATTATAAAAAAACTTATGAAAAACTACCTGGTGGTCATAAAATAGTCAAGACATCAGAAGGACCTGAAAACTCGGTAGGTTTAAAGCGAATCCTTGAAAATGGGGCTAAAACAGATGAATATGTCAACAAAAGTGGTGATAGATTTTTACGGGAAAAAGGTTTTTTTGCTGATACCTTTCATTCTGATGGAAAACCATCACTCACTAAAATTAAAGGGGGCAAAGTTGTAACGGCTGTAATTGCCGGATTTGCTTCTCTTATGCTTTTAAGCGGACTTTAAAAACAGGAAATAATATGCCTTCCTTATCTATATCTATACTACAAGCATCTCTCTTAGCTTGTCCAGGTCCTCCGGCGTATCAACTCCAATTGGCTTGTAATTAACAACAACAGTTTTTATCTTTATACCATTATATAAAGCTCTTAATTGTTCCAAACACTCGGCTTTTTCTATATTGGCCTGCGCTAAAGCCGTCATATTAAGTAAACTCTCTCTTCTATATACATACAAGCCAATATGAGCATAAAAATCCATACTCGCATTCTCTCTTTCATAAGGTATAGGCGACCTGGAAAAATAAAGAGCATTGCCTCGCACGTCCGTAACAACCTTAACCAGATTAGGGTTGTTTACTTCGGACTTATCATCAATTTTTCTAATTAAAGTGGAAATATCAGCACTGCTGTCGTCAACCAAGCATTTTATGGCACTGTCTATGCTCTCAGATGTAATTAAAGGCTCGTCTCCCTGCACGTTAACAGCTATTTTTATATCAGGATTGTTTTTAACAACTTCAGCAATCCTGTCACTGCCGCTTTGATGGTGAGGTGATGTTTTTTTTACCATACCTCCAAACGATTTAACGGTTTGATAAATATCATCGTTATCTGTTGCAACTATAACTTTATTAGCATATTTTGACTGAATAGCTTTTTCCCATACCAATTGAATTATAGACTTGTCGTTGACCTTTAACAAAGGCTTGCCGGGTAATCTGGTTGATCCGTAACGAGCCGGTATTATAATTGCAATATTACCTGAGTGCATAAATAATTCCCTCTTTTGTACCTATAAATACAATACTATCATTAACAACCGGCGAAGCAAACAAAGGAAAGTCTGTTTTAAATGCCCATACAAGCTTTCCGGTTATTGTATTAAACGAATATAAATTTTTATCCCCGGACCCAATATAAACATGATCATCAACAACCGCGGCAGATCCTAATATAGCACCACTTGTTCGGACTTGCCAGTTTACGTTTCCGTTCTTAGCATTTATTGAATAAAAATAGCCTTTTCCGTCTCCAACAAAAATATTTCCCTTATAAAATGCCGGTGTAGATGCCACGATGCCTTTTAACCATTTTTTCCATACAGGCTTAAATGTTTTTAATGAAATCGCATAAAGATAATTGTCGGTAGAACCAAAGTAAATATTGTTACCGGATATCACTGGCTTGGAAACCACGTGCCCTTCTGTTTTAAAAATCCAGTTTTTTTTAGGATTTAAAAGGTTAACACCATATAAATTACCGTCATAAGAGCCAAAATAAAGCATATTCTTAAAAATTGTAGGTGAAGATTCTATAGGTCCATTAGTAGAAAATACCCAGTTTTTACGCCCGCTGGAAAGATTAATTGAATAAAGGTTTCTATCTCTGGATCCAAAGTAAATATTAGTATTATAAACCTCAGGCGTAGAAAAAATTGAATCATTAGCTTTATATCGCCAGAAAATATTGCCGTTTGATTTGTCTAACAAAAATAAAATGCCTTTATCCGTGCCTATGGCAATATAACTGGAATAAATTTCCGGTGATGATTTTGAAATATTATAACCTAAAGATGTTCTCCAGCATAATGCCCCGGTATATTTATTGATAGCATAGACATAACCGTTTTTAGCCGCAATATATAAATAATGCTTATCAACTGCCGGCGTAGAACTTATTTGTGTTTTAGTATCAAACTTCCATAATAATCTGCCGGAAGGCACATTTCCTTTACTTATGTATTTATAGCGATATTGGCCGGGCGACAGCTTATTTAAAAAATTTACATTTTTTATGTTTAAATCAAATTTGCTACAGCCAGATGTTATTAAACAACATAAAATAAAGAAAATAAAATTAAATAAAAATTTATTAGAATTTTTAGTCATTTAGTTTAATTTGCCTCTATCCTAACTTGAAATTCCACTGTTTATTCGATAGAATACCCCGAGCTAACTTATGCAAAGCAAAGCTTTGCGTTTAAAGTTATGGGGCTGATACCTCGACCCTTGGGTCGAGGAGGTTCATTTTAGCTCTTGGGTGAGCTTTTATATAAGTCTGGCGTAATCTTTCAGTAGAAACATGCGTGTATATTTGTGTATTACTTATGTTTGCATGCCCTAAAAGCTCTTGAACTATACGTAAATCAGCACCCTTTTCCAAAAGTTTGGTGGCAAAACTATGCCTAAATACATGAGGTGATAATTTTTTAGACAGGTTTAGCTTTTGGGAAAGTTGGTTTAGGGTTCTGTTTATACTCCTTTGTTGGAGCCTAAAACCCGTATTATTTATAAAAACAGGGGATGAAGGCGAGCAATAGCTATCTCCGCATACTTGACGACGCATAATCTCAATATATTTTTCCAGGTATTGCTTTGCTCTATTGTTTATTAATACAATCCTTTCTTTTCCGCCTTTACCAAAAACAGTTATTTCATTGCTTTCCAGATTTAAATCTTCAAAATTAAGGCTGCAAAGCTCAGAAATTCGTATACCTGTAGCATATAGAACCTCAAAAATAGTTCTGTTTCTATAGCCTGAGGGGGTAGTTATATCAATGTGATCCAATATTTCATCAACTTCTTCTTCTGTTAAAAAATCAGGCAATTTTTTTGTTTTTTTAGGTGTTTTAATATTATTAGCAGGGTTTGAAGATACCAGCTTTTCTCTGTACAAAAATTTATAAAAAGTGCGCAGTGCTGCTATTTTTCTTGAAACAGTGGTTTTAGAGTAATTTTGTGTTTGAATAAACGCAAGATATTTCTTAAGTTCTTTATGGGTAAAATCTTGCGGAAGCCTGTTTTGCGTCCATGTTAAAAATACTGTTATATCGCCGGTATAAGCTTTAGCAGTGTGAACAGATAAATTTCTCTCCACTTCCAGGTATAGCTTAAATTCTTCAAGCAATTTCAGAGATTCCGGCCTTATTAATGATTTATCCATCAATCATTTCCCCGTTTTTTAGCCAATATTATAATAACTTAAAAACATTTTTCAGACTATTTAATTTTGTATTATTTACTATCTTGATTATACAATTAAGCATACCCAATTGTAAAAGTAAAATAGTAAAATGGGTAATAAAAATAAATTTTAAAATTAATCATGATATATTTTCAGTAGAGAAGATAGATTTTAGGGGTTTGAGAAATGAGTATAAATTCAAAAAAATTTTTAGCATTAGCTTTTAGCACTTTAATTATCACCGGCTTGCATTATTGCACGCCGGCAGTAGAAGCAAGAAGTTCAGGCAAAATTTATAATGCCAAAATATCAAGAAATTATTCCGTAATACAAAATTTAATAAGAAGAAAAAGTTATAAAACGGCCGAACAGAAATGCTTAAGCATATTAAAAGACAGACCGCATGATCAGCGTGCAAGGCTTTACCTGGGGCAAATTTATTCTGAACAATATAAACTGGATGCTGCAAAAAGAGAATTCAAAAGAATTTTATCAAGAAATCCTGATAGCGCAGCTGCCTTGAACGGATTGGGCGAAGTTCATTATAAAAGAACAGCCTCTTCAGATATGGAAGTAAGAAGAAACATTGATAAATATTACCAGGATGCTTTTAAATCGTTTAAACAAGCGATTGCAATAGCTCCTAATTATCATCCGGCGTATTACAACGTAGCAAAAGTCTTCTTGCAGCTAAAAAGCTATGAAGAAGCCGAATATTATTTCCGTAAAGTTTTAGACTTAGAACCGGGTAGTTCAAAGGCTTTAGATGGCTTGGGCCAGATTGACCTTGCATATGGCAGAACAGATGCAGCTATAAACAAGTTTAAACGAGCAATCAGCAGAAATTCCAAGAATTCTACAGCTCACTATCATTTAGGTGAAGCTTTAATTAAAAAGGACAAATACAGCGAAGCCATAAAATCCTTGAATACATCTCTGTATTTATTTCCAAACAGCGCACCGGTTCATAATATGCTAGGCAAAGCGTATGAATTGCAGGGCAACGAAATAGCAGCAATAAGCCAATACCAGAAAGCAGCGCTGATAAAGCCCGAAGATACCGATGCACATATGAATCTTTCCAATATTTACCAGAGAAGAGACGATGGAGAGTTGGCTATTTCTCAGTTAAAAAATTTAATACAGTTAATGCCCGGGTTTACGGAAGGAAAGTTAAAAATAGCTGAATTATCATTGAATAATAACAAGATAGATCAAGCTATTGATTATTATAATCAAGCATTGCGTTCTCCGCAGTATACAGCTATTGCCTTAAACGGCTTGTCTGATGCGTATTTTAAAAAGGCTCAAAAAGCTAAAGTTTATAATGAATTATCGACAGATGTTGATTATTCAAACGTAGAGGGCTTAATCAAACAGGCAATCAGTTATACTCCTGACAATTTGCAACTTTACCTTGCATTATTAAAGATTTCAAGATTGAATAATAATGATAGTCAGGCTGGTGCATACTTAAATAAAATCATTACAAATTCATCTTATAAGCCTGTCTCCAACGTTATTAAGGGTGAAGCTCATTTGAGTTTCAGAAATTATAAAAAAGCTCAAGAACATTTTGATATTGCAGTTAACCAAATATCAAATACAAGTGATTTATTAAAAATAAGTGAAATTTTAATATCGAATAGAGCTTATCCTTCAGCAAGATTGGCATGTCAAAAAATATTAAATAAAGATCCTGATAACTCATTGGCTTTAAAATATCTTGACAAGCTTAGAAGTAATGAACATAAAGCTATATTAAAATATAATAAAGCAAAAGCTTTTTATAACGAAGGTCAAAAGATAGCATCAATAGACATACTGAGACAAAGTCTTGATTTAAACCCTTACAACCTTGATGCACAGCTATTAATAGCAAAAGCTTATGAAAAAAAGAGATTTTATTTTAATGCGCTGGAGCATTATAATGCTTATATAGATTTGAGTTCTCTTAATGCATTTACTCAAAATGACAGTAATAAATATGTTAAAAAAATTAACAGGCTAAAAAGAAAAATACAAAGTGCTCAACAAAAAAATAAAAAGCTTAAAAAATACACGGAGCTATAAACATTAACTTGTTCAAATTTAATTAGTTAGGCAGTACATTTGGTTATGTACTGTCTTTATACTGGTACTCAATTAAATTTCAGATTTCTCTTTGGAATGAGCTTATAAAAAATAAAATTGACCATTTTTTTTAACGCTCCCGCTTCGCAATTAAAGAATCTGAAAAGTATTTTTGAGTTAGTATAACTTGCTTATATTTTTATTTTTATAGCTTTTTTAACAGCTCATAAGTCGCAACAATAATTGGATCAATTGATGTAGAGAATAACGGTGAATAGGTTAAATCAATATGCTGGAATTCTTCAACCGTCATACCGGCGGTTAAGGCAGTCGCAATTACATTAATACGTTTATCAGTGTCACCTTTACCAATAATTTGAGCGCCTAGAAGCTTTTTGCTGTCTTTATCCGCAATTAGCTTAATAGTTATATTTTCAGCCCCGGGAATATAACCGGACCTGTCTTTGTTTGTAATAGTTTCACAAACATAGTTATATCCTAAATTTTCAGCTTCTTTTGCATTTATGCCTGTTTTAGCCATAGAGTACTCAAAAGCTTTTGTTATTGAAGAGCCAAGTATACCTTTAAATTCCGCATCGCCTCCTGTCATGTTTATTGCGGCAATACGACCTTGTTTATTTGCTGTCGATCCAAGAGGAACCCACACAGGCTTGTTTGTGATCATATTTATTTGTTCAGTACAGTCACCTGCTGCATAGATATCTCTAACATTAGTTTGCATTCTGCTGTCTATTTTTATTGCACCTGTTTTACCTATTGCTATACCTGCATCTTTAGCAATATCAATATTAGGTCCTACACCTGCCGATAAAATAACCAAATCGCATTCAAGTTTTTTACCTGACTCGGTTTCTACCCCGCATACTTTTCCTTCTGAATTGTCGACCAGCTTGGTTACCCTGTTATTTGTTATTATATGCATATTTTTTTCGTGAGTTAAATAGGTATGAACTTCTTGAGACATTTCATCATCCAGGTGAGATAATATATCAGGTCCCATCTCTATTATTGTAGTATCCATACCGCCGTAAACAAATGCTTCACCCAATTCAATTCCAATATACCCGCCACCTACTATAATAACTTTTTTACACTTAGGCACTTTATCCTTTATAGCTATTGCATCTTCAATTGATTTTAATATATGTACATTTTTTAGGTCAGTTCCTTCTATATCCGGAATACAAACGTGAGCACCCATTGCAATCAAAAGTTTTGAATATTGTTCAGTACTTTTTTCACTAGTTTTAAGATCAATAATTTCTACTTGATGTTTATTTGGTAATATTTTTGTTACTCTATGTTCCGTAAAAACGTTTACTTTATATTTATTTTCAAAATCTTTGGGGCTGCGAATTAATAATTTTTCAGGTTTTTCTATCAAGTTTTCTATAAAATAAGGTAATCCGCAAGCAGAATAAGAAATAAATTTACCTTCGTTGTATATACTTATTTTAACGTGAGGATTTTCTCTTCTGATTTTAGATGCAGCTTTTGCGCCTGCTGCGACTCCTCCTATTATTATAATATGTTCCATCTTAAACTCCCCTCTTTATTAATTAATATGCTTATATGATTTTTCTTCCTTAATTTTAACAATTAAAAAAGAAAAAAAAATACATGCCACAGGATAATTTTATTAAAGAATTATTAAATATAGTCCTTTACACTAGTCTTACTGTTTAAAAATTTTATTCCCAAGCCTAATTTTTAAAATTTTTATATTTTGATAAAAAATTCATAAATATACTAGCCAAAAAATACTTTTCAGATCAGATTATTCGACCCTGTTAAATTTAATAAATTAGATACTTTTATGAAAAGAATAATTTTAATTTTGAATCATAATAAATACAATATAAGAAATAAAAAACTTTTATTTACGAAAAAACTTATAATAATTTTTTTATTTTTTATAAGTATAATATTATGTTGCGGTTCCGTTTTTGCTCAACCCCCAAGAGATATAAGAATTGGGGTAGTTTTTGATAAAATATCTCCGTTTAATCGTGAAACATATGAGCACTTTAAAAAGGAGTTTAAGGAATTATACGCGGAAGAATATAATCTGGTAATAGATAGGCACGCATTGACAGATGGCAAGTGGGATAAATCTGTTATACATAGCCGAATTGATGAACTTTTAGAGGATGATAACATAGATATACTTTTAACTGCAGGGTATTACGCCTCTACTTATATTATAAACAAAAAAAAAATAGATAAACCGGTTATTGCAATGGATATACCCGAGGCTATATTAAGAAATAGAAAAATACCGGAAAATGTAAATACTGTAAAATACGAAGTTTTTGCACAGGAGGACATTGAAAATATAAGAGAAATAACTCCTTTTAGACAAATGGTTTATCTAGCCAATGATCATTATTTAAAAGATCCCGGTTATAAACAATTGATAATGAATAAAATAAGTAAAATCAGGGCATATATTACGATAATGCCTCTGGTTAATAATTGTACCAATGTAATGAGCTGTGTTAATCGCAATACAGATCTGCTAGTGCTTGGTAATATTAATAATATAGATAAACCGACATTAAACTGTATACTAAAATGCGCAACAATGAATCAAATACCGGTTGTCGCACTTTTTAACGAGCTGAAAACAGACCGACAACTATTGGCCAGTGCAACAGAAGAAGACCTGGATATAAAATACGGCAGACTTGTAGCAATAAACTTACATAGCATTTTATCAGGCCATAAGCCTTCAAAATTATTAACTGAAACAGATAAAAAAGATGAATTTATACTAAATTTAAGAGTAGCAAGAAATTTAAAATATACTCCGGCTTGGAAATTTTTAATAGAATCAGACTTTATCAATGTGGAAGATAAAGCTATTAAAAGAATTTTAACAATGCAGGATGTTGTTAATGCTGTATTAATAGCAAACCTGGAAGTTTTATCAAGAAGATTTTTTGTTGCGGCGAGTGAAAAAAATATAGGCAAGGCGTTCTCGGCTTTTTTACCAAGAGTTGACGTATTTGCAAGAGCCGTAAGGACACAAGGAGACCGAAATCCGTCTAACTTTACATTATTTCAAGGAACTACCGTGAGTAAAGGTATTTTTGCAAGACAGTTAATATTTTCTGATGAAAGAATAGGAGAATATTTAATAGAAAAGTATAAATACAGCGCAGATGTATTTGATCTTAAAGCCTTAGAGCTTGATATTGCAGCATTAGCAGCTACTGCTTATCTTAATGTACTTAGGTACGAAAACGATCTGCAAATTTCAGTGGAAACACTTAAGCTTTCAAAGCGTAATCTTGAATTTGCAATCTCCAGAGAACAAGCAGGTGCTTCGGATGCTTCGGACGTATACAGATGGAAAAGCAATATTGCAAAACGAAAAGGCAAAGCCTTAATAGCAAATTCCACTTATAAAAGCGCAAAGGTTGAATTAAACAGAATAATGGATAGGCCTCTGGAGGAAAGGTTCAGGTTAAGGAAATTAGAATTAAAGACAGCCCTGAAAGGGCATTTAAGCGAAGATGTCATTAAATATTTTAGTAATCCGTGGATTTTAGATTTATTTAGAGATTTTTTAGTGGAAAAAGCTTTAGAAAACGCCCCTGAATTAAAAAAATTTGATAAAAAAATAAAAGTAAAAATAAGAGAATTAAAAACTCTTAAAAGGGAATTTTATCTGCCTATTGTAAACTTTAGGACAGTATTTTCAACTGAAAGCACTAAAGGCGAAAGCGTAAACTTTTACAGACTTCAGCTTGACGGCGATATTTCCGTGCTTGATGGCGGGGATAAAGTTTTTAGTATTCAAAAAGCTGATAGAGAGCTGGAAGACTTAAAATATCAGAAAAAAAATACTGCATTAAAAATAGCACAAAGAACAAGAAACGCAGTATTCAGAATAATGGCTTCCTATCCAAATATTGAGTTTACTCGTGAAGCTTTTGAGTCTGCAAAAGAGAACCTTGAACTTGTATCAGATGCTTATTTAAACGGAACAAGACATATTATCGAGCTTATTGACGCTCAGAATAACTTTTTTATTTCTAAAGAACGCTCAGAAAATGCTTTTTATAATTTTTTGATTGATGTAATAGAGTTAAAAAGGGCACTTTCAGATATGAGCCTTCAGGCTTCCTGTAATAAAAAACAACGATTTGTACAGGAATTTTATTGTTATTTAAAAGAAAAAAAAGTAAATAAAAAAATTGTAGATAATTTTGAGTATTATTTTATAAAAAAGCATAGTCAAAAATGAAAATAAAATCATTTATAAATAAAACAAATTTATTTTTGTTTTTATTAATTATTTTAATCTTTATAATAAGCAACACGTTTCTACGAGAATTTTTTAAGCCTCTGAAAAAAATAGAAGCAAAACTTTATCGTTCTGTAAATTATATTGAATTAAAAGAATTTTCAAACATAGAATTTAAACGCTTTGCCGGGGTTACGGAAGCAGGTGACGAGGTTGTTTTAAGCTTTAAAGTTAGCGGAAAAATTGATACAATAACGGTTAATCTGGGTGATTTTGTAAGAAAAGGCCAATTAGTAGTAACTCTTGACCCGCAAATTTATATGATAGAGCTGCAAGAGAGAAAATTTTCATTATTAAAAGCTGAATCTAATAAAAAAAATAAATCTATAATATATGAAAGAGCAAAAAAATTATATATACAAAGGCATATAGCAAAACAGGAGCTGGATAATGCACGATATCAAACAGAAATTGCGGAAGCGGAACTTAAATTTCAACAAGAAGCTGTTAAGCTCTCTGCATTAAATTTGGACTATACCAAGCTTTACTCGCCTATGGATTCTACTGTTTCCGAATTATATAAAAATCCCAATGAAAACGTTAAGGTCGGAACTCCTGTAATGCTTTTAAGCTCTATAGGAGAACCGTCTGTCAAGGTTTCTATACCTGAAATATATATATTTAGGATTAACAAAGGGGACGAGGTTAAAGTAAGATTCGATATTTTACCAACTATTCTATTTGACGGAACTGTTGAAGAAGTAGGCTATACCTCAGGTAGCGCATCAACTATTTTTCCTGTAAAAATCAAACTTGTAAATCCGCCACCAGAATACAGGGTAGGTCTAAGTACAGAAGTTATTTTCAGATTTATCCGTCAAGATATAGTCAGTCCTTATGTTATTTCTTCTAATTATGTTTTAAAGGATGAAAAGGGAAACTATGTTTTTGTACTGGCCGGTTATGATGAAAATCGTTCCTTATGGATAGTTGAAAGAAAAAACGTGGAAATAGGCAGATTACTTGCAGAAGGATTAGAAATACAAACAGGGCTAAATGCGGGAGATAAAATAGTAACAACAGGTTTAAATATTATAAGTCCTGGAGATATTGTAAAACTTGAGGAGCAAAAAAATGCTTTTGACTAGAATTGCTCTAAATAAACAAGTTTTAACTATAGTTATGCTTGTTATAATTATAATAAGCGGTATAGCAAGTTATTTTACCCTGCCCAGAAATGAAGATCCGGGATTTATAATCAGAACAGCAACCGTAACAAGCAGCTTTCCCGGAGCAAGCCCTGATAGGGTTGAAAACCTTGTAACAGATAAAATTGAAGAAGTTGTTAAGGAAATACCCGAGCTTGATTATATTGAAAGTGTTTCAAGAACAGGAGTATCAACTGTCTATGTAAATATAAAAGAAGAATATAAGCACATGCGGCCTATCTGGGATGCGCTGAGGAGAAAAGTAGAGAAAGTGCTTTTCTTCTTGCCTAAAGAAATCACTGACCTTGTGGTTAACGATGAATTCGGGGATGTTTACGGCAGCATTATTGCTATTGAAGGAGAAGAGTATGATTATGCCCAACTAAAAGATATTGCTGATGATGTTAAGGATGAAATCCTAAAAATACCTGAAGTTGCAAAGGTTGATATATACGGTGCTCAGGATGAACGTATTTTTGTTGAGTTTACAAACCCTAAACTTACTGAATTAAGAATTTCGGCAGAGCAATTAAAAAATATAATTGAGCAAACAAATATTATTATTCCCGGAGGCGATATAAAAGTTCAAAATAACAGGATATATATGGAGCCTTCCGGTAACTTTGAATCAATAGACCAAATTAAAAAAACATTGATTTCATTACCGGACAGTAATGACTTTATTTACCTGGAAGATATTGTAGAGGTAAAAAGAAGTTATATTGATCCTCCTGTTATAAAAACAAGATACAATGGCAATTCAGCCCTAATGCTTGCGATTTCTATGAAAAAAAGAGGAAATATTATCAAGCTTGGAAAAGAACTTAAAAGCCTGGTTAATCTATTACAAAAGACTTATCCTTACGGAATAAACTTTTATATTCCTATTTTTCAGCCTGATGATGTACAAAAAAAGATAAGAGAATTTATTTTTAATCTTTCACAGAGTATTATTGTAGTAATCACAGTAATGATGATTGTTTTGGGTATCAGGACAGGCTTTATCGCAGCCAGTTTAATACCTGTATCTATACTTTTATCTTTTCTTTTTATGCACTGGTTTAGGGTGGGGCTTGATCAAATGTCTCTTGCCTCTTTGATAATTGCACTGGGCCTGCTTGTTGACAACAGCATTGTTATTTCAGAGTCAATCATTGTACATGTTCAGGGCGGGGAAAACCTCTACAAAGCAGCTTTGGATTCTACCCAAGAATTGTTTATACCGCTTTTAACATCCACATTGACTACTTCAGTGGCATTTTTGCCTATTTACCTTGCTCAGTCACAAGTTGGTGAGTACACAGCACCTATATTTATTGTAGTTAGTATAACTTTGTTTTCTTCCTGGTTTCTTTCTTTAACTATGACTCCTTTTTTATGTTTAAAATTTTTAAAAATAGATAGCCACACACAAAATTTAAACGTATGCGATTTTGAATTCTGCCGAAGATACGCAAAGATGTTAAACTATACCCTAAAACATCCTTATAAATTAATTTTAATCTTAAGTTTTTTATTTTTATTTTCTCTTTATATTTTTCAATTTATACCTAATATATTTATGCCCCTGTCTGACAAAGCCAAATTTATGATAGAAATAGAATTACCGGAAGAAACAGCCGTGGAAACAACCGAAAGAGCAGTAACACAGCTGGAAAACTATTTAAAAAATACCTTTATGGTAAATAAAAAAAGAAGACAAGGCATAATAAACTGGTCTGTATTTATTGGCTCAGGTGCTCCAAGATTTGTGCTAACCTACACACCCGGGTCAATAGACCCCAAGTACGCAATATTCATAGTAAACACAACTAATTATCAAATTATTCCGGATATGATGAAAAAAATAAGAAATCACGTTTACAATAATTTTCCTGATGTAAGGGTAAAAACAAAACTGGTACAGCTTGGAGCATCTTATGATGCACCTATTGAAATAGAAATATCAGGTAAATCCATTGATAAATTGTACGAAATATCCAACAAAACAAAAAACCAACTTGCAAGCATATCCGGTACCTACAACATAACAGACGACTGGGGACCTCCCGGCAAGAAATTTGTAATAAACATAAATAAGCCACGAACATTAAGAGCTCGTATTACCAATGAAGATATTGCAGTATCAATGCTGGCATCCCTTAGCGGTTATGAAATTTCGGAATACAGGGAAGAAGATAAGATAATACCAATAATATTAAGAGCAACCGAGAATTATAGAGTTAATCTTGATGATATAAAATCAATCAGTGTATTTTCGCAGGAAACAGGCGATTCAGTGCCATTAGCGCAACTTGCTGATATAACCCCCGTGTGGCAATCTACTCAAATATTCAGGATAGATTCGACAAAAACAATAACAGTTCAATCCGAACTGGAAGAAAATGTAACTGCCGCTGGAGTTATAAACCAAATGCTCCCGTGGCTGGAAAAACAAGAAAAAGATTGGGGTATAGGCTATAATTGGAATTTAAGAGGAGAGGCTGACAGTGCAAAGCGTGGTATTAATTCTATAAAAGATAAATTGGGCATTGCGGCACTAATAATTATATTAGTTCTAGTTGCGCAATTTAACTCTTTTAGAAAATCAATGATAATCATTTTAACTATTCCTTTAGGAACTATAGGAGTTATCGGTGGTTTATTTCTTACCAAATCTTACTTTGGATTTATGACATTGCTGGGAATGGTTTCTCTTTCAGGCATTGTCATAAATAACGCCGTTGTTTTACTTGAAAAAATAAAATTTGAAATAAACGTATGTGGTAAAACACCTCATGATGCAATAATAATAGCTGCACAAAAAAGAATAAGGCCTATATTACTTACTACAGTAACTACCATTCTAGGATTAGTACCCTTATGGATAGGAGGCGGGCCTATTTGGGAGCCGATGGCAATAAGTATAATATCTGGATTGGCATTTGCTACTGTTTTAACTTTGTTTTGCGTGCCGGTTTTGTACAGTGTATTTTTTAAAGTTAAATTCTAGTAGGTGATAACTCGATAGGCCACTAACAATTTTAGGTAGTGGTCGGTTGAGTACTGATGCTTACAAGTGAACTCAAGTTATATCAAAAGCTTACAGCGATGACATAAGAAAGGTGATTACCATCACCAAATTTTAGGGTGATTGATATTCACCTATCTCTCCACAGCAACAAATCTCCAAGAAATTTATAAAGTTTTTGCACACTAGAGACACTAACGTTTTCGTTAATAGTATGAGGTTGTTCTATATTTGGCCCGATTGATATTTGTTCTTTAATTTTATCTTCGAACATACAATTTTCTGTACCGCCGTGACTTATAGATATTTTAGGCTTTTGGCCTTCCTGTTTTTCAAATGCCCGTATTGCTTTTTGCGTAAGCGTAGAATTTACTTTAGGTTCCCAGATAGGAGAAATATCAGAAGGACTATAATTTTTATTAAAAGTATCTTTAAGTAGTTTTTGAGTATGTGTTGTTAATTGCTTGTCTTCTCCCTTGCTTGAACTCCTTTCCATAATTGAAAGGCTTATTTGTCCGTCGCCAAGGTTTAAAACACCAAGGTTTTGAGACGTTCGCGGCTTTCCGTGCATATCTCTTGATAAAACACCATTTATCAGTTTTTCGCTAAAATTCTTTAATAGTTTGTCTTGAAACTTTTTTTGCAGAACTTTAGTGTTTGGCCGCACATATTCTTTTGATATTGATAAAGCTGTTTGCAGGTCAGGATCGGTTTTGCAGTGTTTTTCCCTTATGTTTTTAAAAAATTTATTAATACGCTGGGAAAATCCTTTAAACTGACTTTGAGACATAAGAAATTCGGCTTTAGCACTTCTGGGAATTGAATTAAACTTATCTCCCCCATTAATACTTACAATATGAATGTTATCAGTTTTATTTAATTCTTCCAACAAACTTTTTAAGGGATTTAATTTTCCTTTGCCTATATCTTCGCCGGAATGCCCGCCGCTGGCGTGAGATATATCTATATTTACCTTTTTATAATTTTTTTTATTTAAAGGGGTAAAAGGAATTGATTCTTCCACATTATATGTATTATTTCCGCTACAACCGTTTGTTACTATGCCGTACTCTTCAGAGTCCAGGTTTATCAAATATTTTCCTGCAAGATATTCGGCTTTTACCGCTTTTGCACCATTCATAGAAGTTTCTTCATCTACAGTAAAAATTATCTTCAAGGGCATATCTTTAAATTTGGGATTTTGTGCCACAGCTAAAGCAGTTGCAAGCCCTATACCATTGTCGGAGCCTAGGGTTCTTTTATTTGCATATATCCTGTCTCCTATTTTTTTTAACTTAATAGGCTTTTTAGGATTATTATCATCTGATATTGCAACCATATCCATATGAGCCTGAAGAATAACAGCATTATTAGCATTAATATTCCTTGATGCATATATATTATTTTTGCCTATACCATTGGTTTCTTTATATGTTTCAAACCCTGATTGATTAAGTTTCTTTTCTAAAAAGTTGCTGATGTCTTCACAGTGACCTGATTCTCTATATATCTTTGATATTTCTTCAAAATTATTCCAAATATCCTTTGGTTCAAGATTTTCAAGATCTCCTTTAAATGCTAACAATTTGTTATGCGTGTGATTTTTTTGTTTATTAATAATATTTCTATTGTATAGTAGTGGATTTAGCAATACCTATATCCTCTTAATAAAGTATATCTTGATATTTATCTTTATGTGATAAACATATTAGAAGAAAAAATTTATTTTGACATTAACTATAAAACCACTAAATAAAATTATTAATATTTACACAACCATAGTATTTACAAAAAAATTACTTCCTCCAGGGTAAAAAGGAGCTGGCAATGGTTCATGCCAGCTCCTTTATTATGTATAAAAAAAAAGTCGTATTTTATAAAATCCAATTAATTTCTATCTTTTTTTAATAAAGAGAATAACCATCCGGCAACAATACCGGACAAAGCCCCTGCCAAACCGATTACACCTGCAGCTTTTAATGCAGTAAAGTCTTTTGCCACAAGCTTTTCCCTCAGTTTTAATGCATTTTCTTCGGTTATTATTTTTATAGAATCATTTTTGATTAATTGCGGGAAGCCCCCTGTATTTAGCTCACTAGCAACATCTTTTATATTCTGAACCGTAGACTCTTCAAGCTTTATAAAACCGGCCGTTATAGGGAAGTCAAACTTGTTATTTTTAGGCAGATTTTCTGCAAATTTAGACAACACAGATTCAATAGAGCTATTAATAGCTTTGTCGGTATGGCTTAACGCACCTAGCGTCGCACCTATAACACCACCAGTCAACATGCCGTTTCTTACAGGATGTTTCTTTTTGGCAGGCTGCGGCGTATATTGTCCCGGATAAGGCGGAGCATAGGCATAAGACTGCGGATAGTTAGTATAAGGACTACCGTAATTATTAACAGACATTTATCTCATCCCTTCATGTTTTGTTGTCAATTATTTTAAAGCAATAAATATCAAAAATTAATAATTATGTAAATTATTTTTATTAATTTGTAACATAAAAAAACCGGGGTGATGGTCATCACCTTTCTTATGTCATTGCTGTAAGCTTTTGATATAACTTGAGTTCACTTGTAAGCATCAGTACTCAACTGACCACTACCAAAACTGGTGATGCTCAGATGACTGTCACCAAAAAATTAAGGGTATTTTTTTCCCTTATCCGAATGCTCTTTTGTATGTTTTTCTTTTGTTGCGGGTTCTATACCAAGGTGTTTTAGTTCAAACTTGGCTCTTTTTGCGTAAGTAGATTGAGGAAAATTCATCAAAACACTCTGAAAACATTGTACTGCCAACTCATTGTATTCTCTTTTCCTGTAAATGTAGCCGGCATTATAGTACAGTTTAGCCAAGGCAGGGTTGTGATCACTGGCTTCCATAGCATCATCCAGTTTAAACTTTAATTCAACAAGCTTTTCATTATCCTCAGGAGAGAACAAAGCCAAAGCATAGATTTTTTTTGTTAATGAGCTTATAGATTCATTTATTTTTTTTACTTCTGCTTCAGATATACCGGCGGGTTTATCATCTTTTTTCTTTTTTCTTTTAGCTAAAGATTCAACACACCCGCCCTGCATAAAAATAAAAGCCGCTATCAACAATATTAGCAAGTTTTTCAGTTTAATTTTCATGATGCCCCTGTTATATTTTTATACTGGTTCTAAATTAAATTTCAGATTTCTCTTTGGAATGAGCTTATAAAAAATAAAATTGACCATTTCATTTTTTAACGCTCCCGCTTCGCAATT
>JANQHM010000288.1 GCA_028282645.1 Candidatus Gastranaerophilales bacterium | reverse complement strand
TTAAAAAACGTTAAACTTGGTGATTCTAAAGAGAAGGAATTGTTTTTAACGCTTGAAACTCTTGGAAAATCAAGAATTGATGAAATTGTTTCAAATAAGCACAGAAGGGCATACAAGAGAGCTGCTGAAGTTTTAGGAGCACTTGCTGAATATTATTTGATTAAAAATGATAAACAAAAAGCGACTTCGCTTATTACTGAATTTAGAAATCAAAAATATAAAAGGTATTCGGCATTCAGAAGCGAAATTGATTCTGTTGCTAAAGATTCAGCTTTGTTAAAAGCATTAAGTAATAAAGTAAGCAGGTAAAACTATGATAAATTTTATGACAGCTTGGGATGAAATAAAGTGGGAAATAAAAAGAATTGAAGAATATGGATATTATTAAAAATTGCGAATAATGTCTGGAATAAATGTAAAAATGCTAATTCTGTAACATTACTTAATGAAAAAAGTCTGTCAGAGCTATAGGATGATATTCACGCATTTCAGCTTATGTAATTCTTTTACTTTTTAATTTAAAATACAACTAATAAAAAATCCTAATCTATTAATTGTATAATTATTTCAATAAAGAAAAATAAAAACTTTAAAAGCATTGTTATTTAGAAATATTGGGATACTTATATTTTTTCTGATTATCCGAACAATATTTTTTATTTTAATAAATCTTAACAAACACTTTAAAAATCAAACTTTTGTATATATAATAAATATATACTCTGCCATAGAACATAAAACATTTCACAAATTTTTCATCCACTATTTGTATGTAATTAAAATGTTAAGGAGGTGATATTATAGTATAAAGATAAAATTAATTTAAAAGTCCAAACTCAAATTAAGGAGATTTAGTTGAAAGGATTCATATAGAAAGCAGTTTTAAGTTTATTTGTTTTCTAATTATTATTTTTTTAGGTTGTATAGTATTAAGATTATTTGTTTCAGAAAGGTAGGTCCTCATGAGAAAAGGTTTTACATTACTAGAATTATTAATCGTAGTGGTAATCTTAGGCGTGTTAGCTTTAATAGCAGCACCAACATTATTAAACGCAGCTGATAAAGCTAAAGATGCAGCTGTTCAAGGTAACGTTAGCGCAGCAGCTACTTCTGTTACAAGTCAATTTGCTTTAGACAGCAGCCAAACTTATAGCACTATGATTACTAACGTTGTAAGCGACTTGAACAACAGCAATACTAACCCTATCGATGATTCTGTAGACGCTTTTGCCTCCAGCGGTACTTGTTCATCTTCTGTCAAAGGTCAGGTTATCTTAACTTCTGATTCTGACAGTATTACAATTAGTGGTTGCGGTATTGACGGTACTGAAGTAATTAAAAAAGTTATCCAAGATCCAAGTGTTGCTAGCAGTACATAGTAACAATACAATGACAAATAAAGTAATTTAAATTTTAAGATAAAAGGCAGTAGGTATATTACTACTGCCTTTATAATATAAAGGGCAAAAGATGAATAAAGCTTTTACTCTACTTGAGCTCTTGATTGTTGTCGTTGTACTGGGGATTTTAGCGTTAATAGCAGTCCCAACACTATTAAATACAGTTGACAAAGCCAAAGACTCAAGTATAGCCGGAAATGTCAATGCCGCTTCATCTTCGATTTCAGGTCAGTTTGCACTGGATAATTCTCAATCTTATTCAACTATGATATCTAATGTTGTTAATGATTTAAATGACGGAAATAATGTAAATCCCGCTGACCCCGATGATACAGCTCCCTTTGTTGATGGAGCAGCGACATGTTCTCAGTCTACAATAGGCAAAGTATATATACAAGCAGCTTCTACAAGTGGTAATGAGTCTATAACCATTACCGGGTGTAAAGTAGACGGCAGTAGTACTATAACTAAGGTGATAAAAGGAACCAGTGAATCTTCGGGCGGTAATAATTAATTAAAATTCCTTGTGTTTAATTTTAAAAATTGTATTAAGTAACAGTAGGCAGTAGAAGTTAATTCTGCTGCTTACTGCTATTTATCTTCTAACTTAAAGAATCAGGATTTGTTACTTCAATTATCTTGTATGGCTTGGGTGATAAGCTTTTAAGCATTTTACCGGCATACTCTAGGGCTGGTGTCCACTTGCCGTATTTTTCCGTAAAGGCTTTTACCTTGTTTGCATCACCGTCAAGCTGAAGCTGTATAACATCTTTTAACATTGCATTAGCTGTTTGTGGAAACTTTTCCGGATTTATTAAGAGCTTTCCGTTTTCTTTAAAATTTATCGCGCCGTTTTCTATAAAATAATTTAATTGCATAATTTCTCTAAATCTGTGAGCCTGAGTTACATCCGGCTTGCTTAGTGGCAATTGTCTTACTGCCCAGGTTAAATATATCTGATTAACTTGCTCTTTTGTATATTTATTTATCTTTTCAAGGTAATTAGCTGCGACTAAAGACCCCATATCAGCTTTATTCTCTTCTATAATATCGCCCAAACCTTCTCCTAGTAAAGCTTTTTTGTCTTTACCATCAAATGTTGCCATTGGCCCTAAAGAATGGCAAAGTTCATGCCCTATTGTAAACCAGTGGTCAGCTTCTTTGTTATACCATTTATGCTGACTTGTATCTACAAGAGAGTTTAACATTTTTTGTCTTCGCTGCGGGTCTTCCGTCCTTCTTACTTGCTTATGAAAAACGTTTTTTCTCCCAGAGTTTAGTATTGCTGAGAGCTTATCGTCATTAGGCAAATTTTGGGCAAGTGTAATACCCGGCCTGCAAGAGGCATAATCACCGCTTAAATATACTAAATCAACATCAGACAGGGTTTGTGGAATTTTTTCGCCGGGGCTTGTCATGTCTATGGACTGAGTATAGCTTTGGTTCATAGGCATTAAGAGGCTGATATCCTTTAAATAATCCTCGTATTCTTCCAGTTTTTTAGATGCGGGCAGATCTACTATTCCTACTCTAACACCGATGGAATCTTTGGATTTTGCTATTATGCTATTATCTTTAAGCTTTTGTGCCAGCTCTTTATCTGAAACAACCGAGCCGCTTAGTGTATCTGCATAAGATTCTTTGCCTATTGTAAACTCTAAGGGGCAATCTTTGAGGTTAGCCCACATTTTATCGGCTTTGTAGCTGAATTCCGGATCGTTACATACCAAAGCATGTGCCTGCATTTTTAAATAATCCGCAAAACCTTTATGAGTTGTTTCTTTTGCTGCTAATAAAAGCTCTTTTGCCGCTTTATTATATTCATCTCTATATTCAATATTATAAGGTACCGCTTCCAGTGTTTTGTCTTTGCGCTTAACTATGGTGTTATTGCTTAATATTGCCGGAGCTTGTTCGATATTATTCTTTAAATAGCTTATGAGTTCCTGCCTGGTAAGATCTTCAGGGTATACGTTTTTACCCGGAGCAAGTTTTTTGTCTTTAAATAGCCTTACAGGCTTATCTGAAAGGCCGTCTTTACCCTCTATTCCTTTGAATATATCAAATAAAACAAGGGCCTTTTGGGCATGTGTATTACCTTTTTGCGCCGCTTTATGCAATTGGTTTCTTGCTTGTCTATTAAAACTGCAATCTTGTTTTAAAAATACTGTATCTAAAGCTTTTGCTGCTTTAACTAAATGAATTAATGCTTTTTTATTTCCGTTATCAAGTTTATTATAAGCTTCTTGAGGGTTTAAAACATATTTAATGCTTTTATTTTTAATAATATCATCAAGTTCTGCTTCTTTTATTGCCAGATTATTTACAAAAAAATTTACTTGTGACATTTTTAGCTTAGCTGTTAATTCCAAATATTGCTCCATGCATTTTAAATTTTTTAATTTTCCTTGTATGGAATGGGTGGTGTGTTTATTATTTGAACTACCTTTAAAATTTATTATTTTATTATATATAAATAAATTATTAATGTTCATAAATTAACATAACTTTCTATAATAAGTTTAAATTTCAGATATATGCAATTATATTAAAACAAAACAAATTTTTTTTTGTCAAAGTAATTAGACGGTCAATTTTACTTTTTAACACGGTTCAAAACAGATTTTTGTGAAATTTAATTAAAGATTGCATTCTCCGTATATGCGATACTCAAAATTTAGCCAGTTTCTATATCCAAAGCCTCTTCTTTTTAAAGCCTTGA
>JANQHM010000141.1 GCA_028282645.1 Candidatus Gastranaerophilales bacterium | reverse complement strand
AATTATCGTTGTATAAATTGTTTTTGATTTTTAAGCCGACATATAATTGAATATTTTTTTAACTCTCTTTAAGGCTAAAAGTACGGGTTTTGTGATGCGTTCGTAATTTATATATAAAAAGTAAAGCTGCTCCAGTGGGGCAGCCTTATTTTTTTATAATATTTTTAGCTTTAGGCGGATAATAACCAGGTAAGGAATAAAAGATGAAAACTTTTTACCACCTACTTAAAACTTAACTGTATAGCATAGTATCATAATAAAAAGGTTTAAATAAAAAATAAATTTTAAGCATTTAGAGGCATTCAAAAGAGTTTTTAAAAATTTAAAATAAGCAATATCAATTCATCATAATACTGGAGGAATAATTATGGCATTTGGTATAGCTTCTGTTACTCACGCACTAGAGGGCGTGCATTTTCCTAAAACAAAGCATGAACTTATAAAAGAATATGGAAATAAAGAAATTGAATTTAGAATGGGTCAAAAAGAATGCTTAAAAGAAATTTTACAAAAAATTCCGGAAGAAAAATTTAATTCAATGGCAGATGTAACACATGCTGTACATGAACTTTACACATAGATTTAATTCCAACCTAGTTAAAATCCTATTTTTTTATAATAGGATTTTATAAATAAAAACAGGCTGTCCATGATTTTTTGGGGACAGCCTGTTTTATTAGATTTAATAATCAGGTAATAGCATAAATTGTAATTTATATGTATAATAAAACATATAATGTTAGTGTATCGTATCGGGAAAAATACTATTATGTACACATGTCCTCACTGCTCCAAACAACTATGGCCGGACAGCCACTTTTGCGATAAATGCGGCAACAAAGTCAGCTGGCCCACGCAAGAAGAATCTAATAATATTCAAGAGGTTTTTGACACTCAATTATTACTTAAATGGGTACTACTTTCTGTAGTCATAACACTGGTAGTATCTATGTTTTTTGGGGTAGCAGGATTGCCGATATTCATTGGCGGGTTATTTTTACCTTTATTTTGGTTTAAAAAAAAGAAGAAACAATAATAAATCATATAAACAAGGAAACAAATATGGATGTAACTGTTTATGCACATACACACTGGGATAGAGAATGGTACAGAAGCTTTGAGGAATTCCGCCTAAGACTGATAGAAGTAATTGATAATGTTATTTTTCAGCTGGAAAACAATAAAGCAAGCAATTTTTTTCTTGACGGGCAAACCATTGTTCTTGACGATTATTTTGCACTACATCCGCAAAACAAAGAAAAAATAAAACAACTAATCAATGATAATAAGCTTTTTATAGGCCCTTGGTACGTCCTCGCCGATGAATTCCTGGTAAGCGGTGAATGCTTAATAAGAAACCTATACTACGGTATAAAAAATGCTCGTACACTTGGTGTTGACAAATTTATAGGTTACCTTCCGGACTCATTCGGCCACAACTCACAAATACCTCAAATTTTAAACTCTTTTAACATAAAAGACTGTGTTTTATGGCGTGGTGCAGGCAATAAACCCTCTGAATTTATCTGGCAATCTTTAGATGGTTCGCAAGTATTTACAGTTCACCTTATACATGGGTATTTTCAGGATATTTTAAATCAAAATATCTCTCTCGAAGAAAAAGCACAAAAGCTAAAGCAAATACTGGATAAAATCAAGCAAAACTCTTTAACTGAATATATTTTACTGCCAAGCGGTGGTGATCATATTAATTTACCCGATGAGTTTGAAAATTTAATAATAAAAATAAATAATAAAATAGAGGAATATAATATTAATACAGGGTCATTATTGAGCTATATAGATAAAGTTAAACTAAATATCCCAAACTTAATTCAATACACAGGTGAATTAAATGATAATTCTACAGCTCCAATACTACCAAGTACATACTCAACAAGAATACATCTTAAAAAACTCAATATAATAAGCACTTTTAATATAACAAAACTCTTGGAGCCTTTAATTTCAATATTAAATACTCAAAAACTTATACCCGACTATAATAAAGAACTGGAATACCTCTGGAAACTCCTGCTAAAAAACCAGCCACATGACAGCATTTGCGGATGCAGCATTGATTCGGTCCACAGAGAAATGGAAACACGATTTGAGCGTATTGACGGAATTTTTAATTATATAATGGATAAATCCATGCTCATTGCCTCAAAATTGGCTAATTATAATAAATTAATTATTTTTAATCATTTAAATAATAAATATACGGGTCCTGTTAAGGTAAAAGTTCCTTATCACTTGCTTGAAAATTCTTGTATATTAATAAACATCACTTGCGATTTTCCTGAAAATATAATGTTTGATACACAAAGAGCACCGCTAAAAGAAGATATAAAGCCTTTTTATGAATATCTTGTGTGGGTTAAAGACTTAGATGCAATTTCCTTAAACTATATAGACGTTAATCACCTTACGCTGCCTCAAGACATTCCTCAAATATCATTAAATCATATTGAAAATTCAAAAGTTAAGATAAAAATAAACGATAAAACAGGCTTTTTAATCTTACTTGACAAAGAAACAAACAAAGTTTTCGATAATTTACATGTTTTTTGCGACTACGCAGATAATGGAGATACTTATAACTTTGACCCGATAGAGGGAGATACGCCAATTAACGCAGAATTTATAACCTCTAAAATTATAGAAAGTAATAATATAAGAGCAATACTAAAAATAGAATACCAAATAAAAATTCCTGAATACTTGACAAAAGATAATAAAAGAAGCTCAAATCTAATAGATCATGATATTGATGTATTTATAACAGTCCAGGCAGAGTCAAAAAGAATTGATTTTAAAACAGTTTGGGAAAATAAATCAAAAAATCATCTCTTGCAGTTAAAATTTGCTTTTGAAGAACCTGTAAACAAAACAATATCAGAAAATACACTAGGCTTAATAGAAAGAAGTTTTGACCCGAATTACAGATTAGAAGATAATCCGCCCGCAAAACAATTTGAAGAATTAAAAACTAATACAGCACCAATGCAAAGATTTGTCTGGTGTAACGGACTGGGCATTATAACAAAAGGACTCCAAGAGTATAAAGCGGAAAATAATAATCTTTATATAACATTATTAAGATCAGTAGGCATGCTTTCAAAAGAAAAATTGCGCAGCAGAAATTTATGTGCAGGTCCGCCTTTAACTGTAAATCAAGCACAATGCTTAAATGAACAAACAAATGAATATGCTTTGTACCCTACGGATAGTCCGAGTGAATTATTTTCCCGGACAGATGCTTTTTAT
The DNA here is from genome assembly GCA_028282645.1 of Candidatus Gastranaerophilales bacterium. GTDB lineage: Bacteria > Cyanobacteriota > Vampirovibrionia > Gastranaerophilales > JANQFW01 > JANQFW01. The sequence continues at coordinate 14,925 of JANQHM010000141.1, read as the reverse complement.
TCTCTACCAATTGCAAGATACGGACTTTTATATAAACGTGAAAATAAAGTAAACTGTATAAATTTAGTAAATTATGATAATCCTAATATCTATACATATTGCATAAAACCATCTCAGGTTGATGGTTTTAATGGAATAATAGTAAGACTTTTTAATTTATCAAATCAAACTCAAAATATACGCTTTAAAGCCTGTGATAAATTTACCATGTACATTCAGACCAATTCTTATGAAGAAAAAAATTCAAAAGAATGTCAGATAGACAGTGAGTTGGAATTTAAACCTTATGAGCTTAAAACCATAATTTTTATACTGCCTCAAAAATAAATTTTTGTAGCCTTTTGCCTTACCTATTATTCAATTTTTTTAGTGTTAATAGTTTAAACATTCCGGTTTTCAAGTGTTTTTATTAATTTTTAAATTAATCTAACCATTGTTTTGTTTTTATATACAGCATTACAAATGAATGCCTCTTGCCATCACTCCCTTCCTTTTGACATGAATCATACCACTTTAAATCATGAAAACAATAAACTAAAAATGTATTTTTTTATAATTTACCCTCTCATAGGAGTACGTTTTAGAATTCAGATAATTTACAATTTTAATATTAAGTTTTGTAAATAAAGATTATTGGCTGACTTCCCTAGAATTATCAATTTTTTTAAGATACAACTCTTGTACTAATACATATAGGGAGGCCAGTATGGCGGGGGATAAAATAACTCCGGCTACGCCCATAGTATTAGCAGCTATTAAAATAGCTAAAATAATCAATAAAGGGTTCATATCAAGAAATTTGCCCAAAATCATGGGGCTTAAAAAAGTATTTTCAAGACGTTGAATTATCAAATAAACAATAAGCGTAGCTAAAGCAAGCCAGGGATCAGTAACCAGAGCAATAATAATTGCCGGTACAGCCGCCAGGATAGGCCCTACAATCGGAATTATTTCCAGTACACCGGCAACTATTCCTAACAAAAGCGCAAATTCCAAACCAATAAGTTTTAAGCACAAAGCTGTAATCAAACCCACTGCAAACATAACCATTAACTGACCTCTAAAATATCCGCCTACTTTATTAGCGATTGTTTTTGATATTTCTTCAGCTTGTTTTCTTTTGTCTGGCGGAAAAAAACTTAAAAAATCGTTTTTTAATCCTTCTTTATCCAAAAGCATGAATAAAACCATTGTAGCCAGTGTAAATGCGGTTATCACCCCCGCAAAAACGTTAAGAGTAATATTTATAGAGCGGCTTAAAATATCCTGGCCAAGTTTAGTTAAATCAGTAGCTATATCAGAAAAATCATATATTTTAGATAAAAACACAAGTTTTTGGTTAGACGATTGCTGCACTTTTAATAATAAATCATCAATTTCTTTAAAATATACCGGCATTTGCTTTAAAAATTCATTAGTTTGCTCTATTACTACAGATATAAACGGAATAAAAATAATGCTTAGTGCTAAAAATCCCACTATATAAACAATAAGTATAGCCAAACCTCTGGGCATTTTTTTGCTCATCCATTCCACAACGGGATATAAAGAACTGGAGATAGTAAACGATGCAAATAACAATAATATTACGTTTATAGACTTCCAGGAAATCCAGCATAGTAATAAAAATACGCCTACCAAAATAATACTTTTTGGACTTATTTCAATATTGATATTTTTCATACATATCCTCAAAAAGTACTTTTGAATAAGTATAGCTTATAGCATTTTTTTATTAATGCGTAAAGTAGCTAAGAATATGTTGTAAAAAAAATAATGTAAGGCTCAAAAAGGATCGTATATTATCGTCTTATCCGTTATAATTTAAATAAACTGAAAAAATATATCCAATAATGCTTAAATAGATAATAAAAAGCATAAAAGAGAGGCTACCAAAAAGGTAACCTCTGGATCATAAAATTACTATGGGTCATAAATTTTTAAATCAAAGTTAACGCTACACTAGGTGCTTGGTTAGCCTGTGCTAATAATGAGGTAGAAGCTTGTTGAAGAATTTGATTTCGTGTAAGTTCAGCGGCTTCTACCGCAACGTCAACATCTCGAATTCTAGAGTCTGATGCGACCAGATTCTCAACTTTTACTTGTAAACTTCTAACCGATGATTCAAGCCTGTTTTGATACGCACCTATTGTTGAGCGTCTTGTTGCAATATCATTAATTGCTACATCAATGTTTGATATATAACTTGCTGCAGATGACGTAGAAGCAAAGCGATTATCTAAATATGATGCATCCTCTTTGCTATATATACCTAAATCAATGGCATTTGCGGCTTTAAACGGTGAACTGACATCCAAAGCATTTAAACTAATTGCATTTGCAACATAGTTTGGTCCAATTTGTAAAGAAAGTGATGATAAATTGCCGTCTAAAAGCTTAAGTTTATTAAAAGCGGAAGAGTCTGCCAATCTGGTTATCTCTTTCAACCTTTGTCCTACTTCTGCTTTGATCGCATCTCTTTCTGATGAACCATAAGTTCCGTTTGCAGCTTGAACAGCTAAATCTCTTATTCTTTGAAGGTTTTCTTGTATAATAGTAAGATCACCTTCTGCTGTTTGCAGCATATTAATACCTGTTTGAGCGTTTGACATTGCCACTTTTGATCCTTGTGACTGCGCTCTTAAACCCTCAGAAATAGTCAATCCGGCAGCATCATCTGATGCTCTGTTTATTCTGTAACCGGTTGATAATTTTTCAATCGACTTACCTATGCGTTCTGTGGCATACGTCATATTGCGCTGCACTACATTCGCACTAATATTAGTGTTGATAATAACACCCATTTTGATTCTCCTTAATCCAGCTTAATACATCCTTGTACTAATACTACAATATTCTTGTTGCGCGCTTTTTAAATATTGTAACAATATATTAACCTGTATTTATAATACTTAACATTGTATTTAAGTTTTAAAATTTTAAAACTTTTGTATGACTGTGAATATATATTTAAATCACAAAATTAATAAAAAAGCCTTATATACCTACGTGTTTATTTATGCAAACGCTTTAAATGACGCTTGGATATTCTTGTCTAATAATTTTTGAAGTCCTTGCAATTCTGTTTCTGTCGCTTTTAGCCTGTTTTCATAGGTAATCTTCCTTTGCTCAACTATTGCTTCCCAATCTTTTATTTTTTGTTTTTCACATCTGACCCTATTAATATTCGTCAGATAAATATGTTTAGGTATTTCATCTTTACCTAACAGAAACAAGCGTTCCTCTTGCTCTTCAAGACAGGTTGTAACATTCATTAAACTCTGCTTTTGCAGCATAATATCCTGAACTTTCAATTCAAGATCATATTTAATGCCAACAAGCGCAAGCTGTCTAATATGAGTACCTACTACCCCCATGACTATACCCCTTTCCTATTTTTCCCACATTGAATTTACTTGAACTTACTCTAATTCACGCTTTGGTGACAGTTATCATTTTTTCCTGTTATTCAATATCCGCTATAAGTTTCTATATAGTTTATTTATACTTAATACCAAAAAACTTTCTGTCATCTACAAAGTATTGATGAATCAACTTAATTTACTTATAAGTAATTTTTGTTATTATACAGGTTCCAAATTAAATTTCAGATTTCTTTCTGGAATGAGCTTATAAAGTAAAATTGATCATTTCACTTTTTAAGGCTCCCGCTTTGCAGTTCAGAGAACAGCTTATTTTATTAGTTTTTACCTGATTAAAGAATCTGAAAAGTATTTTAGAGTTAGTATAATACTTTGTTGAATGAAAATTGGTATTACAAAAAATAAATTATAAACTTGTTTAAAAACTTCAGAACTTGATTTTCCATCACTCACGTTTTTAAAATTTATTTTCCCTATTATAATAAAAACAAAAACATTGCAAAAATTGCCATTTAAAATAAAAATGACAAAAGTTATAAGCCTTTTTATGGATTATAATTTAATACCTTAAAACAAGCCTTAAGTATCTTTATGGTAAAAGCCACCATAATACATTTAAAAGTACAAAAAATACCTTAGAGCAAACAAGTTATTATTCTGCTTAAATTTATTTTAATACAAATTATTTTTAATACATCTTATGTTACGCAAACGCTTTAAAAGACATTTGGATATTTTTATCTAATAATTTTTGAAGTCCTTGCAATTCTGTTTCTGTTGCTTTTAGCCTGTTTTCATAGGTAATCTTCCTTTGCTCAACTATTGCTTCCCAATCTTTTATTTTTTGTTTTTCACATCTGATCCTATTAATATTCGTCAGGTAAATATGTTTAGGTATGTCATCTTTACCTAATAGAAACAAGCGTTCCTCTTGCTCTTCAAGACTGGTTGTAACATTCATTAAACTCTGCTTTTGCAGCATAATATCCTGAACCTTCAATTCAAGATCATATTTAATGCCAACAAGCGCAATCTGCTTACTATGAGTTACTACTACCCCCATTACTTCCCCTTTCCTATTATCCCACGTTGAATTTATTTGAACTTACTCTAATTATTTATTTCATAAGAATACTTCCTATATTTATAAAAACATAGTAGGAATAAAAATTGCCATTTAAAGTAAAAAATGGCAAATCACGTGATTATTCCTCTAATATCTCCAATATACAAATATATAAATACTTATATATAATTCCAAACTTAATTAACTTTTATTGTTAAATAAAATTTTGAATGTCATCTTTATATCTTATATATATAAAAAAGATATACTTTTAAAGATTGCCGACTATTTTTTTTTATTTACAAAATTTAGTATCTTTTTATTTTGTTTTTCTACTTCAATCGCAAGAATTTCAATAGCTTTGTCCAACTGAGGATCTTTAAGCGCCATAAAGTCTTCCCGGCTTAATTTTACCCAATAATCAGGCTTAATTCCTTTTTTGTTTATATCATTATCATTAGGAGTTAAATATTTTGCTACGGTTATGTTTATGCCAGACCCATCAGGCAATTGATGAATCTTCTGAACCAACCCCTTGCCAAAAGTTTTTTCACCAATAAGTTTTGCCCTGTTATTTTCTTTTAACGCACCGCTTAATATTTCACTGGCACTTGCAGAGCCTCCATTAATGAGAATAACCATCGGCTTCGTAGATAGCATTCTTGAATGCTTAGCTTTTATAGTTTGTTTATTTCCATTTTTATCAACTATACTTACGATCGTACCCTTTGAAAGAAACATATTAGAAATAAGTATGGCATTTGGCAATAAACCGCCGTTATTACCTCTTAGGTCTAATATTATCCCCTGCGCGTTATTTGTCTTTTTTAAAGCCTGTCTCATTTCCTCGGTTGCATCAGTGCTAATAAAGCTTGAAAGATTTATATAGGCGTATTTTTTACTTAATATTTTGAACTTAACGCTCTTTATATAAATTTCTTCTCTTGTAATCTTTTTAATTAATTCTTTTTTATCTCTCAATATAGTCAAATTAACTACGGTTCCTGCCTTACCTCTTACTAATTGAGCAACTTCTTTAAGGGTAAGACCTTTTGTAAGGTCGTCATTAACTTTAAAAATAATATCACCCATTTTAAGCTGTGCTTTAAACGCGGGTGTATCTTCAATTACATTAACAATAATAACATTATCTTTAACTTTAGAAATATGCACCCCAATACCAAAAAGTTTTGCATCAATATTCCTATCCTGCTCTTCAAACTCAGAAGGTGGTAAAAACCTTGTATAGGGATCATTTAAACTTTCTAACATTGTATTTATAGCTAAATAACTATCTTGCTGTGTTTTTATAACAGATGAATATCTGTTTTTCCACCTTGACCATTTTTGATGATTAAATGTTGAATCAATATATTGATTATCCAATGCATGCCAGGCACTCAAAAAAATTCCGCGCGGAGATTTTACAATTTCTAATCTGCTTAATGCTTCCTTAATAGTTTCAATTTGAATACTTTTATCATTTTTAATGTTAAAAAAATATATAGATGCAAGAATTAAAAATGATAAAAGTAATAATAATATATGTTTTGCTTTATTCATCAGTATGGCCTTTTAAAATTTTCGTAATAAAAAAAAAGAGTATTTTATACAGTTTCAAAAATAATTAAGATTACTCTTTTCAGAGCCTTGTTTGTTTTGTTAGTTATAGCTTGTTTAAATAATCTGAAAAGTATTTTTGAGTAAATATAAATCAATTAAAGTATAATTTTTAATATTGTACAATCGTTTTTTAGACTAGATTTTTCTTTTTTTTATCAGATAAAATTAATTATAAACCTTAATAATATTATACAGAGTATCTCTTTCAACGGGTATTTTATCTTGGAATTCAACTATTTCAATCAATTTAGACTCAGTTAAAAATCTTTCCTTTCCTGCCCCCGCCGCATAAGAAATCTTTTCCTCTATAACTGTTCCATCAATATCATTAACTCCATAGGACAATGATTTTTGTACTAAATTTATACCTATTTGAATCCAAAAAGATTTTAAATAGTTTATATTGTCAAGTATCAGGCGTGCAATCGCAAAATTCTTCAATATATTTTCATTAGATAACTTTTTATAATCCGTTAATCCTGTATTATCATAATGGCACACCAACGGAATAAAGCTCATAAAACCGTTAGTCTTATCTTGCACATCACGTATTGCAAGCATATGATCTATTTTATCTTCAGAGGTTTCTCCTATGCCCGTAAGCATTGTAGCATTGCTTTTTAATCCTAAAGAATGGGCAATATCCATTATTTTCAGCCAGCAATAGCCTGAAATTTTATTTGGGCAAAGTTTTTCTCTTATTTTCGCAGAAAACATCTCGGCCCCGCCACCCGGCAAAGACCCAAGCCCTACGTCAATAAGTTCGCAGAGTACATGCTCAGGGGTAAGTTTTTCTATTTTAGCTATATAATCTATTTCTACCGGAGTTAGTGCCTGAATATGAATATTGGGAAGTATTTTTTTTATTTTTTTAAATAAATTTTTATAAAAATTTAAATCATAATCAGGATTTAAAGAAGAAACAATATGTATTTCAGAAGCGTTCGGGCTTACCTTTGTTTTTATATACTCTACCGCCTGATCTAGGCTTAGGGAAAAAGCTCCTTTTTGGCTTTTTTCTTTTCTAAACGCACAAAACTTACAGTTACCCTCACAGATATTAGACAAATTAAGATGATGATTATTTATCCAGTAAACATAATTTATTTCATCGTGCTTAGAATTTGCTTTAAACCTGTTGATTCTGGCTAAATCCGCCAGTTTAGCAAGGAACATAATATCATTACATTCATACAGCAGCAATCCGTCTTGCTTAGACAGTCTTTTATTATTAATAACTTTGTCCTGTATTTGTTGCAAGTCTGATTGCAGCCCCGGCACCATTTTTACCATATAAACTCAAGTCTTATTCTCTATCCGCCTAAAAATAATATAGCACAAATAGTTATCTATAAGTTTCAGAAATTCTCATAATATATTTCTACTAAAAATACCGTCATTTTTTTTAAATTCTGCGCTAAATTACGTATAAATTTGAATCAAAATTAGTATAATTAGGTGATACAAAGCTTTAAATCATTAATGTGAACGATGCTATACTAAAGTTGTATTGCTAAAATATTTTCATACTCCTTAGAAGACGACGATACACATATCCCTAATCTAGCTATGCATCCCTATGACATAGCTATTTTTATTTTTAATTAAAACGGCTGTAAAATTCATTTGAAGTATTTAATGTATAAAAATTATCATCAATTTTAGACAAAAACCCAAATTTACTTATTTCTTCATAAAAAACAGGCCCATCAAGTGTTTTATCTAAAATCAACTCATATAAAGTTTTTAATTCTTTCAACGTAAACTTTGGAGGCAATAAATTAATTGAGATTGACGAAATTTCAATGCTTTGTTTTAATTTTTCCATTGCTGCTTTTAAAATTTCTTTATGATCAAAAGCTAACTTGGGCAAGTCTTTTATACTAAATAATTGTGCGTTTTTAGCATCGCTTTGGGCTTTGATTTTTAATTTAGAAATATTTTGCACTGTATAATAAACAATACTTATAGTTCGTCCTCTGGGATCCCTGTTCATAGAGCCAAAAGCTTGAACCTGTTGTAAATTTAAATATTTTATACTTGTTTCTTCTTCCAGTTCTCTATGGGCTGCTGTTTCTATATCTTCATCATAGTCAACAAAACCTCCGGGAATAGCCCAGTGATCCTGAAAAGGTGGATATTTTCTTTGGATTAATAAAACCTTTAAATCGCTGTTTTCATAAGTAAAAACAACTATATCTACAGTTACAGCAGGATTTTTATATTCTGTCATATATTATACTTTTCCTCTAAACCTTTATTTCTTGATTATTCTTTTTTAACATCGCTTTTTCTTGACTTTATCCACATGCTTGTCCTTTAAAAAATTTAAGTAAAAATTATTACCTGCCAAATTTTAGAGCAAAACGCACTTTTTAGCAAGTATTTTACAAAATATTTTTTCAGAAAGCAAATTAAGAAGCTGTCTTGTTAAAGCTTGTATCGCCTTGCCAGGCAAGCCGCTTCAGCTTTAACATCGCAGTCTGTAAAAGAGCCTTTATCATTGATATAACCAGCTTTTATTTTTTTAACCAGACAGGCTCTAAACTTTTAAAGAAGTTGCATAAGGATAAGCCTGAGAAGTTGTAAATACCTTTTTATTTTTAAAATTAGGCACCCTAAAAGAATTAAAAGCTTTTTCTTGCAAAGTAGGTGGATTACCTTCAGAAACACAGGATGAAGCCGGTGACTTAATATCTGACATATTTTTACAATTAGCAGAGTATTTGCTTCTATACCTCTTTGCAAAAGAATTTGTTACAAAAGGAGTTGCAACATTACTTGCTAAAAATAGCCCTGTTACTGCACCTATTAACGTTTTAAATCCTTTTTCAAAATTTTTAACAGCGTCAAAAACTTCTTCTTTATTTTCGCCGAGTCCGTCTACAATTTCTTTAGGCACACTCTTTAGCGATTTTTCCTTAAGCAACTTTTTCATATTACCCGGCTTTGTCAAAACATCCGGCAGCACTTGCTCTATAACTTTAACTTTTTTAGCATCATTTTTATCTTTAATCTTTACCAAAATGCTACCAGGCTTAAACTTGCCGGATTTTAAAAGATGAGATGCAAACTTGCCTAAACCTGCAGACAATACAAGTGTTATGCCCAAAGAAAGAGCACCTTCACTTAGTGTTTGAGGTATTAAGTAGTTTTTTTGATCATCAGGTGTTTTTTTATTAAATTTAATAGCTAATGTTTCTACTACACACATCAATGCAACGGGAAGGGCAGTTGATATACTTAAAAACATTGGATTATGCTTTTCTGCATAGGCTTCTAATCTTTTTAAATTACTTAGAATATGCTTATCAGCAAAGGCTTTTAGTCTTTTTAAATTGATTAGAACAGGATTTGACATTATGCATCCCTCCTAACGTTTTGCTTATTAGCTGATTTTTCACCTTTGCATTTAGGATCTATCCAGCCTGATATAATGTTTAGAGACTTACTTGTACAAACTTTACCAAATGTTAATACTGATAAAACAGCTGTACAAGCTGAAGCTATTTTAGGAATGCCGTACCAGGGTCCTATTAATTTTTCACCCAGTGCTCTTGCTGCAACACCTAATACAGTACCTACTATTATTTTTGCTGCGGCTTTTAGCGCAGAACATTTTCTGGTTTCGGCATCAAGCTTTCTATTTACATAACAATCTACAAGAGGTTTGGTTGCCAAAGCAGAACACCCTAAAATAAGTCTTAATTCCCAGTTATTTAAATTGCTTAAATTGTTAGCACTTTTTGTAATTACTTTATTTATATTTTTTGAGATATTCATTATGTAAGCCCCGGTGGCTGGTGGGATTCACAGTAAGCTCTTAATTGAATTTTTTGACCTTCGGGAACTTTATAAAAAACAGGTCTCCCCTCTTTGTTTAAAACTTTCTTATAACCAAGCTTGTCTGCTTCTTGTGCTTTTATTAAATAAACTTGTTCTTCACCGCTAGCATTTACTGTTTTTACGGCAGCACTTTGCCAAGGGGTAATATTTTGAACCATTGGGCTTAAAGAAAGATGTATTTTTCTTGAAAAAGGTGCTTGAGGATGCACGGACAATCTTACTGCATTTGGCTCTATACTTTCTAGCCAGCCATTCATCGCATCTGCTGTTTGTATAACAGCAGAAGATAACTCTGAGGCTTTCTTTTTTAGTAGCTTGTTCTTTAATTCAGGGTTTTGAAATTTTACCTCTTCGGTGTAAAATCTGTGTATACCTTTATACTTGTTATTTAGAAGGGTATTATTAGGATCTTTTACATCCTTTTTAATCTGCTCAATGGGCTTATTAGAAAACCTCTCACGTATTTCTTTTGCTTTTTTCTCGTAGTCTTGAGGATATAATTTATCCATTGTAATAATCTCTATATGTTTGTCCTCGCCAACTAGTTTTCTTAAATCTTCGCCGTATTCAACGGCTCTTTGTGAGTCTACATCCTTTTTTATAAGGATTTTTTCTGAGAGAGCTATTCTTAGAATTCTTAGCCAGATCGCTTTGTAAAAGCATATTTAATTTACTCCTATCCGCTTCTTTTAATATTTATTTTTTAATTTGAATTATATATATTTATGTAAAATAAGATAAAGTACGAAAGCTTAAACTTTACCCCCCCCCAAAAAAATACAACTAGTGTGCTTTTAAGTCTATATCAAATTATTTTTAAAATTAGAGAAAAGATTTTTATCTATATCTTTATCCGTATAGTTGTTTTGTACTTGATCTTTTTTCTTTATACAAATGTAGTTTTCTTTGTAATAAGGCTTTTTATTGATCTTGTTCACGTTTATTCCATCCTTATGGGCTTTTTTAGAACAGCATTTATCACCGTTTCTGTATCCCATCCCTGCTCTATAGCCTAGTTTAGAACAGCATTTATTACCGTTTCTGTATCCCATCCCTGCTCTATAGCCTGATATAGAATACATTATAGGTAAAGCGGGTTCTATACATGCAACTCCTGAAAATACACCAACAGTAGCAATATCATCCGCATGAAGAGCTACATCTAAACATTCAGGGTGGCGTTCAGCATACAAGCCTTTATTTTTATCTTTACAAGCCTTATTGCATAAAGGATCTATACATTTTTTAGACAAAAAGTTTGCTATTGAGCTACCGCCAATAACTCCAACCGATAAAATTCCGCCAATCATTGCAGCAGCTCTTGTCAACTTGGAAGGCTGTTTTATAATGTTATATTTTTGAAGCCGATTTAAGGCAAATAAAGCACCACCTGCTCCAATGTTGCATAAAAATATGTTTGCAAAATATTGATAAAAACCTTCTTTTATTTTGTTGGGAAGTTTTTCTTTGCAATTATCTTTATTTATTGCATCTCCGGCAATTCCACCGGCAATTCCACCGACTACAGGTACCAACCCTAGAGTAGAGAGCCTTTTTATTTCATCAAATATTTCGTTATAAGTAACAGCTATAGGTTCCGGTATTAATTCATTTAAAAACGCCTTGCCCTTTTCGGTAGTTCCTATTTCTTTGTATAATTTTCCAACTTCAGAAAAACTTAAAACTTTTTGTTTTTTAAATTTAGAAACTGCGCTATTTAATAATTTTTTAGCTTTTTCAGGGAGAATCCCTTTATTATTTTCCAGAAATGCTTCTGTTAATTCTTGTTGAGATTTTGCAATATCGCAAACTTTACCATGTTCAATAAGGCCTTTAAATCCTTTAAATATAGTTCTATTATTAAACTTTATGGGTTTTATTCCTCTTACTGACATTAATGCGGCTAAAAGCGTACAAGACAAAACAGAAAAGTTTTTAATAAATGTTTTCTGTTTTTCTTTTTTAGGCTTATTATAAATATCCTTAGCACCTGCTGCGACAGCACCCCCTACCAAGATTGCAGGAACTACTCTATTAAATTTAGCTACTACTATAGGTTGATCAAGAGTTTTACCTACTATATTAAGTTTAGCCAATATGCTCATTTAATTTTGTCCTTATTTATTAAGCAATTAAAAATTACTATCCCTAACTATTTTTGCAAATTTTTTCAATACTTAGCTACAGGTTCCAAATTAAATTTCAGATTTCTCTTTTCAGAAAATAGTTTATTTTTTTTATTAGTTTTTACTTGATTAAAGAATCTGAAAAGTATTTTAGAGTTAGTATATTTAGTTAAAGTTAAAAAAAAAATTATATTAACTATTCTACAGGTTCCAAATTAAATTTCAGATTTCTCTTTTCAGAAAATAGCTTATTTTTTTATTAGTTTTTACCTGATTAAAGAATCTGAAAAGTATTTTAGAGTTAGTATATTATTTAGTAAAATTAATAGTACGGTACTCCAAACTTTTTGTCAATCAAATTAATTATAATAAAAAGTTTTGTATCAAAATCTCCTTACTTTCAGTAAAAAGAATTTTTTTGCCCTGTTTTAACACGGAGCAGCTTTATTTTTTTATATAAATTACGCGCGCATCACAAAACCCGTACTTTTAGCCTTAAAGAGAGTTATAAAAAATATTCAATTGTATGTTACGTAAAAATCAAAAATAATTCACTACAACGATAATTTTGCACCGCAAAAGGGTATAAACAGGCACACTTATCCTCCAAGCGAAAAATGTGCTGTTTTGAAATTAAATTTTGCGTGGCTAGCGCATCCTTTAATTTCTTGTAAGATAGTAATTTTAAAAGTTTTAATACTTGATTTGACATCTGATTATTAGCATCAAGCATGTTTGATGATTGCTTTTTGTTCTTATTAGTAGGTTGTGCTGATGTGGCATCAGCTTTATTGTTTTTATTTTTTATTATTTTCTTTTTTAATTCTTTTAAAAGTAAAAATATATTATAAAAATAAATATCAATACGCGCAAAAGCTGAAAAAGAAAGCTTTTTCCCGTTACTTAAATTTTGTGGGACGATAACAGGGCATAGGAGTGCTATGATGTTCCACAAAATACAAAATATTGTTTTAAAGTATTGAATAATTTTCATATTTTAGCCTTTGGATTCACTTCATAAAAAAAATAAAAATTGAATGCATTTACATTTTATGTCTTTAATATATATAATAACATTTTTTTGAAATTTCCGCAGGCTCTGGAAATGTAAAAATGCTAATTCTGTAACATTACTTAATAAAAAAGCCGGTAGGCTATTTTTATGCTTGCCTACCGTACTTTTTATGGATTTAATATTTTAATTTTTTTGATAATTTTGTTAACCTGGTTATCCTATAATAGCTACTAAACGCTGATCCCATTGAACTTAATGTTTTGTGAAGAGGGCTATCTTGGTCAGATAGAGACTTTGCAATAGGCCCTAAACCAACTACACCTAATGCCACAGGTGCTGCCGCTGCCACTGTCATTGCTACAGCGGCTCCTGCTACTAAACCAGCCATTGCTCGCCATTGCTTTGCAGTTTTTGCCTCTTTCTTTTCTTTAGCCTTTTTATTAACAAGTTCAAAAAAGCTTGACATTGGTTGTTGATCAGCTTCTGCTAATACCTGATTGATTTCTGCTTGCATGTCTTTATCTGTAGTTTTTTGCGCTGCATTCATCAATATTGCTCTTGTATTAGCTTTTATGCCTAGCGTATTTTCGTTAATACCTTTTAAGTGCTCAATTTTAACACTTTCATTTTCATTATAGTTTCTTACATAACTATCAAAGTTTTTGGAAAGATGTTCTAAGGTTTCATTTTGTCTTCCGGTATTAACAGTTATTGTATTTAAATAGCTATTTGCACAAGCTAATTCATTTATAATTTGTTTCTGACCGTGATTAATATTATGTTCCAGCTCAATATTTACAAATTTTTCACTCATAGCTTTTGCTAAAGTACCTGCTTTCCAATCTTTTGATACTTTATGAGATACAAGCTCTAATTCTTCTTTAGGTATTGAACTTAGAACTTCAAACTTACGTCTGTCATCCATCGATGTAGGCTCCTGACCTAACGCTGTTATATACTTGTTTGCAAGTTCTTTATTTTCTTTTACTGATTCAAGATTTAAATTTTCTCTAAAGGCTTGAGACATAAGCTTGAAAGTAGATTTATTTACGCCCTCAAAAGCTAATAAGCTATCAATTATTTCTTTTTTATTAATTCCTGAATTAGCTAATATGGTCTTAAAGTTTTTGTCATTCTTGTATCTTGCGATAAACTCTCTTTGCTCAATAGTATCCAGCGACTTATCTTCAACCGCATCTTTGATAGTTTTACTATCTTCCGTGCTTAGTTTGGTATTTATTGAATGTAGATTTTTAATATTTTTGGTAGTTGCTGCACTTACTGTTTCTGCATTAAAGAACCTTTGAGCTTCATCAACTAAGCTATTCCAGGTTCTTCCTGCATTATTAGAATTAGAACTTTTTTCAATTTCCTGGTTAAATTTTATAAGATTGTTTTTTGTTTTATCTGCTTCCGGTTGATTTGATAATTCAACTTTATTACCCAGTAAGTCAAAGACTAAATCAACTTTTGATGATACTTCAGGGTCATCTATATTTTCAAATACAGTTCCATAATTCTTTAAAGGAGAAAAGACTTCCGCATCTGCTTTTTCTTGAATATCATCTTTTTCTTTTGCCAGTGATTCAGTTACTTCATAGGTATTTCCTTCTATTTCTTCAATAGCAGCTGAATCTTTAATTTTATCAGTTACAACATAGAAGAATAATTTACTATTTTGGTACTCTTTTAAAAGACTTTTTTGTGATTCATTAAAGTCAGGGTCATTATCGATTATATCTTTATAAGCCTTTTGAACGGTTTGGACTAGAGATTTAGGCAGCCAACTTTTGTAGTAAACGCTCATGAGCATCACGAATTTGGTAAATTTCATCATGTATCATGTGCTTAACTTGTCCAATCGAG
>JANQHM010000112.1 GCA_028282645.1 Candidatus Gastranaerophilales bacterium | reverse complement strand
GATGTGCTTACACTTTATATCCTTAGTATATATCATAACATGTTTTTAAATTTTTTGCAGGCTCTTTAAATGTAAAAATGCTAATTTTGTAACATTGCTTAATGAAAAAATCTGCCAGATCTTTATATTCCTGTAATTTTATGCCTCTCATAATAAAATACCCATTTTTTATTAACTGAATATTTTAGACGTAAATATTTTCTCTTTGTTATTTATATAAAGTTACCGTCATGCTCATTAAATTTAAACTCCGGTATTTGTTTTTTATTCGGCCTTTCTTTTGGTGAAAACCTTTGCTTGTCTTCCAGTTTAGGAATTATAAATATTAGCTTATTATCCTTAACTATTTTTTTTATATTTTTTGTATCCACCTTATTAGGCAGGCTAAATGACCTATAAAAACTTGAAGAGTTGTAATAATTTTCTTCTTCTCTATTTTCGTATTTGCCTGAAATAGTAACTATGTTGTTTTTTAACTCAAAATTTATATTTTTTTCATCATTACCGAATTTTTTTAAATCTAAAATTATTTTATATTCTTCCACAGTTTCTTCTGTTTTGATAGAATCAAAGCCTCTGCTATTAAAAGGATGTTGTCGATAAAATCTGCGTTGAAAATTTCCTGATTCGTTAAAAAAGTCTTTAAACTGCTTATCAAACAGATCAAGCATTTCATTTATGTCATTATTGTCGAAATACGGATGAGCTTTAACCTGTAATATTTTGTCATCACTCATAGAATAAGCGACAGGTGCTATTTTTATAAAACCAAATATTAAAAAAATAAAAAGAATCATTAAAAAAATATTTTTTTTCTTGTCTTTCATTTTCCTAATCCCCAATGTTCAGATAATTTAATCTTACTTTATTATATTTTAACTCAAAAATACTTTTCATATTTTTTAATCAGGTAAAAGCTAATAAAATGAAATGGTCAATTTTACTTTTTATGGTGATGGTCATCACCTTTCTTATGTCATCGCTGTAAGCTTTTGATATAACTTGAGTTTACTTATAAGCATCAGTACTCAACTGACCATTACCCTTTTTATAAATAGGCAAAACCGTTTCTAATTTATTTTTATTCTTTTGAAAATATATTTTAACAAAGGCATTATTTATAACTTCGCATTTAGAAAATGCTGATTTTCCTTTAAATTTAGGCTGCTCTAAATCTTTATCCCTTGCCAAAACATCCGCAATAACGCTTTGCCCCTGCTTAAAGCGTAAATAAACATTTTGTTCTTTTTTTACGGCATCAATAAGATAAAAGCCTTGCGGTATTACTTTGGTACCATAATATACGGTAAATGGTAGTCTTAATAGTGGTAATTGTGACTTTGGCAGGGGTTTGGGTCCGGTTATTACCTTTTTTTTGAATTTATTATTACGCATTTTATGACTTCTAACGCCAGAGCCTTTATCCTCTTTAGATTTTTTCTTTTTCCATATTTGATACCATCTTTTTTTTGATTTTTGATTTTTTTTATTATTCTTATTCTTAAATTCTTTTATTGTTTTTATTGCATTCTGTACTTCTTCTTCTGAAACAGGCTTACCATACTCATATTGGTCATAATCCTTAACCATGCTGTCCCAACTGCCGTATTCCTGCGAATTTGCAGGCAAAAAAGCAATAAATATAAAGATTAAAATTAAAGATTTTTTAAATAATTTAAACATATCTATTATATAAACCTAAAAACTGGTTAAATTTTATTAAATATAAGTTATAATATATAAACATAATACCTATTAATTAAATAAATTTCCACTTTTTATACTTATACTCATATTAAAAACCAAATTTAGTCCAATTATCAGGTCTGCTTAAATTTATTATTTTGGGAGTAAGTTTTAAATGCAAATATTTATTACTGTTATTATAGCATTTTTGTTAATATCGCTATTAATTTATTTGCTTTATAAAGATGTATTGACTTCCAATGCAAATAATGTCGATAAAAATATAGAAACCGGTAATAAGCCTGTAAATACAAAAATTAAAAGTACTAAACCCAATACCAGTACAAGTGAATATATGTACCACTCTGGCAATCTTGACGAAGCAATTACTATACAAGAGCGCAATGTTACCAATAACCCGAATGACTTAAAATCCCTTTTTGTACTGGGAGAACTCTATTTACAAAACTGTCAGCACAAGAAAGCAAAAGACCGGTTTTTAAAAATATTAAAAATTTCGGGTGAACATTCGGATACCAGGTATAAACTTGCTGAATGCTATGAAGAAATTGAAAAATTTGATAAAGCAATTAGAGAACTACAAATTATTTTAGAAAAAAAGCCTGATTATATTAATGCACGATTAAAGCTTTATGATCTATACAGAAAAACAAACCGTTTATCTCAGGCTATAACCGAAATTAAAAAAATACTACTTGTGCAAGACGATAATTTAGAGTTAAGAAGAGAGCTTGCCAGTCTTTATTTAATAAACAAAAATTATCGCCAGGCAGCGGATGAATATGAAAAAATATTTACACAAGCCCCCGATGATATTAGTGTAATTTCAACCTTAACAGAACTCTATACGCATTTAAACAATCCAGAAAAAGCCATAGATTTAAATAAAATGTTATTAGAACATGACCCGGACAATCTTAAAGCTAAAAATAATTTGGCTGAAGCGTTTTTAAGCATAAATAAACCGGATATGGCACTATTAATATTTAAAGAACTCGAAGAAAAAAATCCTGAATCTAAAAATATAAAGAAAAAAATCCTTTCAACTTATATTAAAATGGAAGAATACGATAACGGAATAAGCGAATGCTTAAGTTTTTTGGAAGTAAGGCCTAATTCCAATGATATAAAAGAAATGCTTATTGAATTATATGAAAAAAATAAAATGTTTCAACAAGCCATAGACATTGCAAAAGAATTATCATACGAAGGCAAAAATGATAAAGAAGTTGCATATTATAACGGATTGCGAAGTTCCGTAATATGTAACTGGGGTGCTCATTTTTATTATTTAAAATCATATCAGGAAGCTCTTAATAAATTTATTGAAGCACTGCATTATGATGATCAAAATCCTGATATTTACTTTAATATAGGCAGAACTAACCATGCCATAAAAAATTATGACGATGCAATATCATATTTTATGCGAGCTATAAGCTTATCACCAAATGACTCTGACTTATATCTCTATGTTGGGCATGTTTATGATGAAGTTGGAGAAGAAGATATTGCCCTAAAATATTATCTGGAAGCCATAGAAAAAAACAAGGAAAGCGAAAAAGCTCATATAGCAGCAGGTATTGCTTTTGCTACAAAAAGATGGACAGATAAAGCCATAAAAGAATTTTTAAAAGCATTGGAAATAAATCCTAATAATCCTGAAACTCATTATAACCTGGCGCTTGCGTACGACAACAGCAAAGATTATGACAAAGCAAAAAGCGAATATATAAAAACCATTTCTTTAGATGGAAATCATAAAGAAGCCGGCAATAATTTGCAGATTATTTTAGATATGGAACGACAGCATAAAATACATACCGAGCAAATGGAAAAAAATAGATGATAGTTAGGACATCACCTATTTTAAGTTTAACTTTTTATATTTTTTAGGTGATGGTCATCACCTTTCTTGTGGCATCGCTGTAAGCTTTTGATTAGAGATATAGCAAAGAAAAAAAAGTACTTGAATAAAGAACCCTCCTCATGTATATGTATACTAGGGAGGGTTTAACATTGATAAAATCATTATCAA
>JANQHM010000181.1 GCA_028282645.1 Candidatus Gastranaerophilales bacterium | reverse complement strand
ATATCAGTGAAAAATGGACTATGCCTATTCATAACTGGTCTTTGATTTTTCAGCAGCTCAGTGTATACTTTGAAGGTAGGCTATAAAATGATGATAATTTTTTCGATAGGAAAAATTATCATCAAGAATAAAATATATAAATATGATTTCTATCTGAATCAGGAAATTATGTTAAGAACCCTTAAGGTTTACACAAAACTTGTTACGGAATCTTTTGTATATTCAACTCAAGATGGGGCTGACCGTTTGGGATGTTTAATAAATTCTTAAATTTCTGTATTACCATATCTTTTTTAAAAGCTTACCTATAAAATCAATTCTATTAAATAATACAATGCCTCCACCTGTAACAAAAGATCCGGCAGGAGCACCTACACCTGTTGCAGTAACAGCAGCACCTCCCGCAATTGATCCACCTGTATAAATAATTTTACAAATAACATCTAACTTATTATCGTAGTTTTTCATAGATTCACTATATTTTTTCATTGCATTTTCTAATGTTTCATAATCTATTTTTTTGTCTTCTTCAATAAAAGGTTTTAGTCTGTCCAATAAGTAAAATGCTGCTCCAGAAAGCTCATACTTTAACTTTCTTTTTTCACCATGCTTTTCTTCTTTTTTAGCGTTCTCCAAATCTGTTATTTTTTTATTTAATAATTCAATACAACCCCCTTGTTCTTCATTGTTTATAAAACGGTTAGGATTGTTATTCATCCTTCTTTGCAATTCTTTAATATCGTGCTTAAAATTATCTGTAGCTCCATGGCGCTCCCCATGGAGGTATAAAAGTTTCTTAGGTATCTCTCCTTCTAATAATTCGGCCATTCTGAAAAATCTACTGATAAAAGGCCCCTCTGTTTGACTTTCTGCTCCTTCAGAGCTTGTCATATTTAGTTTTAATTCAATGGCTTTTAGTCGTTTATCCTGATTAATAAGTTGCGCTCTATTCTCTTCAATTTGAGTTAAAACTCCGTTTACCAGCGCTCTATCATAAAGGAACTCTCCTAGGTTAATTTCTTGCTCTTCTTCCATCTTTTTCAAAGACTCCTCTGTTTGCGGATAAGTACCAGCCGATCTTCTTGGACCCAAATGACCTTCAATACGAGCTGCACCACCGCTAGACCTAGGGGATATGCTTTCATCATCCTTACCTTTAAAAGCAATAGGAACTATGGTATTTCTAAAAGAATAATTAAACATTCTTCACTTCCTTTTCTTTTTTATTTAATGCATGTTAGTTTTATTTTTAAGGTTTAATTAATTATTTTAAAAAAAATAATATAAATCTTAAGCCTTAGCCTTATAATTTAAATAATGGGACTGTTAACGAATTAAGTTTTATTTTTTGAATATAAGCTATAGCTTGAATTTATTTAAATAAACTAATGATATTTAGTTATTCATCAACAACTTTATTTTAAGTTAAGCTCCTTCTTGGAGTCAGAATTGCCTTAGTAACATTCGGAGTGAATCCAAGCATTGTACCTGTTAGTCCAGCTCCTGCAAATGGGGAAGCGACACCACTAAGTCCTGCTCCTGAAGCTATTGAACCGCCTATCCAGGCAGCTCTTACTATGCTTGCATAGAAAGCATCTCTTCTTCTCATATCCTTATCAAACAATTCCATTGAATTCTTTACTGTTTCTTCACTTATCTTTATATCTTCTTTATTAATGGTAGTATTAAATGATCTTAATATATACATCCCAGCACCGGTAATTTCATTTTTAAGTCTTCTTTTGGTACCGGCATCATCTGATTTAGGACTTTTTTCTCTCTTTTTTAAATCTGTCAATTCTTTTAACTTATCGTACAATACTTTAGTACATTGATTTACCGTTATCCTTTTTTCTTCATCATTTTCACCTTTAAACCCGTTTAAATTCTCATGGTTATTCATTTTTTCAACAAGAAGTTTTACATCATGCTCCAAATCTTTGGTTGGACAGTGACGCTGCTGATGTATACGAGCAAAACTAGAATGCTTTGAGCGTTCAAAGCAACCGCCGTTTTGAAAATTTTTGTTTCTAAATTCTTCATCCCTCTTAATCATTATAGGAGGAGAAGGTTCTATTACTCCTTTTTTTATTAAAGTTTCATTAAAGCCAGCTGCAGCGTCTAAGCATTGACCTAGTCCAGCCTGAAGAGCTGCAATAGATTTATTAATATCATTCTGAGTGTTAAAAATTTTATAAAGAAGGCCTTCTTTATAGTCTTTATTGTCAACAATTTTTTTGCCTTTATTATCGTCGCCAATAAGTTTTTTGTTTTTATCATCAGAGCCTCGAAATGCAGGGTAAGTCTTTACGGTACCCGCAAAGTTAATCATGACCATAGTTCTATCGAATCCTTTCTTTTTCTTTAATTATTAATAGGCTTACTTAATGTTTTATATAATGCCTTAACACCTTGTTCTCCTTGTTCTACCCCTACAATGCCCGGCCCCTTAATGAAGGCTCCAAGTATATGATTTGCATCCAACTCTGTAGCCCCAGTACCACACATAATCCCGCCGGTTAAAGCTACTATTCTTTCTACTAATGGCAAAGTTTTATCAAGTAAAGTCTTTCGTTTTTTGGCTTCATCCATATCATTAACCAATGTATCTACACTTAATCTTTGTTCTGCCGAAACAGGTTTATCACCTACAACAAGTTTATATACCCGGTCTAACCCGGCATAAAGTTCTTTACGAACAGCTTTATTTTTTTCATCTTTTTTCAATTTGTTTAAACTTTCATCAAATATTTCAGCAATTATAGGGATTTCTATTTCATCTTTAAATTTATCGTGATTATTGTACATACGGACTTTTATGTCTTCAACCGCTTCACAATATGTTTCATATTTAGAGTTTTCTTTTAGAATCGTATGATCGAAGCAAGGTTTTTTAGATTGTTCTTGTGATCCACTAGCCTCATTAATTTTACTTGTACTTGTATTCTGAAGAGATGCTAATTCAATTTGATTATTAACATTTTGTTTTTGAATATTTATTAATTCTTCTTGAATATCTTTTATACTGTTTGTAAAATTTTTAAAAGCGTTTAAGATTTCATCTTTGTCTTCTTCTGTAATAGGAGCACTTAAGGTTCCCTCCTTGCTTCTTTCTGTAATAGAAGCCTCTGAAATTTCTCTTCCTGTAGCTGTTGAAACGCTTGAGTGTAGTTTTTCAAGCTTCAGCTTTGGAATTGGAACTTTTCCGGTAAAGTGCTGTTGATGATTATATTTGCGATGAATTCCAGCATTTTTAATTCCACCTCCAGCAAAACCAATCCTTAACATAGTTCTACCATGATCCTTTCTTGTATGTATTATTTTTTATAATTATTCAGATTTTAATTGTTATACAGGTTCCAAATTAAATTTCAGATTTCTCTTTGGAATGAGCTCCGCAATTCAGAGAATAGCTTATTTTATTACTTTTTACCTGATTAAAGAATCTGAAAAGTATTTTAATTAATTATAAAATATAAACTTAATATTAAATTATCTTAGCCTTATAAATTAAATAATAAAAAAAATAAGAAAACAACATTATTTATTTTAAATTGTAAAAAAATTTAATATTTTAAGTAAACCTAAAGAGAATAAGTAGTAGAGTAAACTAAACAAATGATGCAATAAAAAGAATAACTCTATATAATTTATACAGGTTTTAAATTAAATTTTAGACTTCTCTTTACAGAGAATAGTTTATTTTATTAGCTTTTACCTGATTAAAGAATCTGAAAAGTATTTTTGAGTTAGTATACTTTAAGTTATTTTTATACTGGTTAAACATGAACTTTATTATTTATCTTTTATGAGATAACATGTTTTATTATAAATTTAGTAAAGACTATAAGACTAAAAAAAATTTTTAAAACTAGTTATATTAAATTAAAATGAGATAAGCAGTATGCAGGAATCAAAAACTCACGAAGTTACAGTTGATATTGTTATTTTTACAATCCGCCGAAAAAAATTGGAAGTATTGTTAGTCCAAAGGGGACATGAGCCATTTAAGGAAAAATGGGCTATACCGGGCGGATTTATTAGATTAACAGAAGATCTTGAGGATGCGGCAAAACGAGTTTTGTACGAAAGAACAAGAGTTAAAAACCTTTATTTAGAACAATTCCATACCTTCGGGGAACCTGGCCGTTACCCAAATGCAAGGGTTATAACCGTAAGTTATTTTGCATTAATCCGCTCGGATGATTTGATGCTGGAAGCTGACCAGGACCTGGATATCAGAAATGTTAACTGGCACTCTGTTTATAACCTACCGTCATTAGCGTTTGACCACGAAAATATTATTCAAACAGCACTAAAAAAGCTAAGAAGAAGGTTAGAATATACCCCTGTTGCCTTTCAGTTATTACCGGAAAAATTTACACTTACCGAGTTGCAAAAAACTTATGAATTAATACTTGATAAAGAACTTGATAAAAGAAACTTTAGAAAAAAAGTATTATCATTGAGTATATTAAACGAACATGATGAGTTTTCTAAAACCTCATCCAAAAGGCCGGCAAGATTGTATTCATTTACCGAAAATCCTTTTGAGTTCAACTATATGTAGAAAAATAATAAGTAACAAAGAGAAAATATTTACGTCTAAAATATTCAGTTTACCACCTACTTATTTCCATATTATATTTTTCTTGATGGTTTCTATATATAATTCCAGGCTTTCTTTTTCAGCGTCTAGCATTAACTCGTAAAAACCGGTCATTTCCACTTCATCAGCTGACTCTATAGCTTCTATGTATCTTTTACGCTCGGACATTTTTATTACTGCCGGAGTATAGCCGTGTTTTAATAATATCAGATTCATTAAAAGTCTTGCTGTTCTGCCGTTACCATCTATAAAAGGGTGAATGGAAACAAGCCTGTAATGTGCTTCTGCTGCTAACAAAAGCGGATGCATCTCTGAATTTTTTTGTAGCCAGAATAAAAAATCAGCCATTAATCCGGAAATTGTAGAGGGATCGGGAAAACAATGCCTGCTTCCATCGCCCTTTTTTACATATACATCATAAGCTCTGTACTTGCCTGCGTTTTGCGTATCTATTCCGGTTAATATAATCCTGTGAATTCCTATAATATCAGTACGTTTAATCTCTTTTGCTTCCAGTTTTGCTATTTCTTCTATGTAGTCTATGGCTTCTTTGTGGTTAATGGTTTCCAAATGTTCTCTTGTTGATTTTCCGCCTATTGTTATGCCGTCAAGGAGTATTATTTTTGTTTCATTATAGTTAATAGTGCTGCCTTCTATAGCGTTAGAGTTGTATGTAAACTCAATATCAAAATAGTTTTTAAGACTTTTTGCCTGTTGCAGGGTTAAAGGCCTTAAACTATCCAGTTCAGCCTTTAATGCGTCTATTTCTTGAAGTTTTGAGCTAATGGTACTCACGTGATTTCCTTAAGTTTTCTCCTATTTATTAGTATATTTTTTCGAACATACGGGCTACTCTCTTTAAGATATCAGAGGGTAAATGCGGCTTTTTTTCTTTTGCCAGCCTATTATTACATTTCAATAATGTTTGAATAGGAAAAAGAAAATTATTTTTCCTATATTCTGAAAAAGAACCTATAACCCTCTCAGTTGGTCTTTTTTCCCAACAGCTACCTAACTTTTTTCCTGCATGATAAGCATTTATCAGATTAGGATCATTAACCATTTCTCTTGTCTTATTATTTACGTAAAAACCATACATCGATACAGGCTCTATATTTTTTGCTTTTTTAAAATCAGAAGGATTCAAGTTAACTAAGATAGGTACGGACGCTGATCCTATATTGAATGGTCCTGCCATTTTTAATATTCCTTTTTTATTACTTTTAAACATTTTTAATAATAATTATTTTAAATAAAAAATAAAATAATTATTACCAATATATTTTATTTTTTTACAATAATTAATACCTGGTTCAAGCCCCCCCTACTATAAATTCTTCAAATGTTTAAAATAAGGTACATTTTTATAGATTTTAGGCAACCATTTTATTTTTAACAGGTGATATTTGCCTTTCAGCCTGGCGGCAAACATCCTTTTAGAATCAAAACCCGATGATAGCTTGTCAAATTCAGGATAAACCAATAAGACTTCGCCTTTTTTATATTTGGAAAGGTTACCCTCTTTAAACCCGTACTTATAACCGTTAGTTACTTTTCTGGAATATTTGGTCCAAGATGTATTCCCGTCCAGATCAGTACAAAGGCTGCCCTCATTATTTATATAATATGACTTCCGGTTTTTGCTGCCATTATCATAAAATGCTTGAGCAAAAACCTTTTTGGGCTTATCGAGCAGTTTTATGGAGTCAAAAACCGGCGGTATTTTATAGTTTCCGCTAATGTCTAATAATCCGTATTTATTATTTGTTTTTATAACTGCATAACCGTTTTCATTAAAAGGATATGCATATTCAAAAGGCCCATAGGTACTTTCTCCTCCGGAATTTATAAAATACCAGTCTTTACCCTCTATTACCAATGCGTAGCCATAATTAAAAGAACTTGCATAATCATAAATAAAAGGTATAATAACATCGCCGTAAATATCAATATATGCATACTTACCGCGAATACTGACAGGTGCAAGGCCTGACTTCATTGAGCCTATCCAATCATATTTCTGATCAAATTTTTCTTTGGTTTTTAAATTTACTATTCTCCATTTACTTTTTTTGTCGCAAACTCTTACATAGCTTCCGTCTTCTGTGAAAAATTTGATATCTTTGTGCTTAACAGGTAAAACTTCATCACCGTAAAGGTTTAAAATACCATATTTATTTTTATTTTTAACCTTTATATAACCTTTATAAGGATTCCAAATATAATCATACAGCCTTGTTATAGGATTATTATCCATTCCGAAGGCCAGCCATTTTTGATTATAAATTTTCATTATTTTAATGTTTTGTTTAACTTTGGGCTTGCCAAATGAAAACTTAAACGGCACGACAATTTCAAAATTTTTGTCAATAAACCCCCATCCGCCATTTTGATTGACTAATGATAAATCATTATAAAAATTATAATATTGCGTAAACGGCCCGAATTGCTTATCCGTTTCGATATTTAAGTAAAAATAGTTGTCTAGCTCATCTTTTACAATAAATATTTCAGGGTACGGAGTTTGTATAATTTGTTTGTAATTTGCATCTATTATTGTATTTCCGTCTTTATCAACAAGAGATTCATTGCTGTTTTTTTTTGTAATTATGATATATTCTTTACTTTGAATATTTTTATAGGTTCCGCCGTTGTGATTGGTGAATTTAAAAGGTCCTGCGACTTTTTTTCCTTGCTTATCAAATAAATAATAACTTATTTTTCTGCCATAGTAATCAAAAAAATCAACGCCTTCATCCTCCAGAACCCGGCCTAAAAAATTGCCATTGCTAAGTATAAGATTTTGAATATCTTCAATCTTATTTTTTTTAGCATCAATTAAAACATTTAAATCACTATCCATTAATCCCCAGCGTTTTACGCTTTTTTTACAGATACTAGGATTATCTATCCTGCAAAGATAGTTGTTTTTATATAGCCTTTTATTGATATAATATGCAAAATAAACCTGTTTATCTTTAGTTACCAGGGGTTGAATATGATTGTACTTATCAGGTGCAATTAAAACTTGACCGTCAGTGTTAATAACACCCATTTTCATTTGCCATTTGGAAATGCCGTCTTTTATAAGTACTTTGTTATTAGGCAGTATGTACCTGTCATTAAATTGATGCTTATATGGCTCATAGTCAAGGTCTTTTATTACATACTCCCAATTTTTTGCTTTTGCTGTTGTGTTTAGCAATAAAGCAAGTGATAAAGTTAGAATTGATAATTTTGAAAATTTAAACATAATTATTTATCCGAAAAGTTGAAGATTATTAGCTAAAACAATCATTGCAATTGTTAACAATCCTATTATTATCAAAACTGCTTTGTTTGTTGCTTTTTTTATCATTTCTTTTACTTGTTCCATTGTTTTATCCCCTTATTCTTATTAATTTACTACATCTGCCGGTACGTTCCCGGAGGGATCCCAAGTTACTTTATCATTTTCGTAGTATAATTGATGAAGCATATTAGGAACACCGTGTTCAAGTTCAAAAAAGCTCATATTTTCTAACATTGGCTTAAATACGGTGAAATGTCTGGCAAAGGCAAGTGTGGCTGCATCATCCAATTCAAGATTCGGACGGCAGGTTTCCGGGTCGCCAAATTCTCTGAATTTAATTATATGATCAAATTGTTCAGCATTCAAGAAGAAAGCTCCGGCATGTTTGTGAGTGGTTGTACTAAATTTAAAGTCAACTCCCAAGGTCCTCAGTATAAAAGTTTTATACGGATCGGGCGGTTCGTGTGTTCTGTAATCGGGATAAAGTTTTGTAACATACTTTTTATGCCATTGCCCGTCAAAATAGCTTGAGTCATACCTTTGCGGCTGAATCGCATGATTTGCCGGTGTTTGTGAGTTGAAGAATTCCAATTTTTGAAAAAACATAGGATCATGAATGATAATATCATCTTCTAAATAGCAATAATAATCATAATGCCCGTAGTTTTCCCTCAATACCTTATGGCATTCGTAGCCCATAAAAGTAGGGCCCTTTTTCGGATTTACAGATATTTTTTCATAATAATTATTAGGAATATCTATTTCATCTAAAAGGTGATTATCACCAACTGTACAAATTTTTATATCAAAATCAAAAGCAAATATATTTGTCGGCTTGATTAAAGTTCTGTTATAATGTATTGCAGCATAATGATCATTGCCAAATAGGCTGTGCAACTGAAAAATAACTCTTTGCAATATATCTTTTCTTTTATCTTTTGAACTTATTGAATGACTGCTATATCTTGCGTTTTGTGATACACCCTTATAAAAATGAGGAATAACAAATAATACCTTCACTAAACTCTTACTCCGTACTTAATATATACAGCAAAATTAACATTTATATTATATACTATTCTGTAGAGATACAGCAATTAAATTTTTGAGGATTTATTTTTTCATCAAGATGAAATGGGCAATTTTATTTTTTATAAGCTCATTCCAATAGAGTAATCCGAAATTTAATTGGGAACCGGAATAGATATTCTATACAGTTTGGGACTTTTAGAGCATTATATATTATTGTATTATAAAATTTAAAAAATTATTTCTAATATTTTAAAAAAGAAGGAGAACCAATTATGCAAAACAAAAAAAATACAATTATAATTTTAACCATTTTAATCCTGCCCGCGTTGCTTTTTTATGCCTTAAAAACAATGCAGACACCCACAACTACGGTTCCAACAGCTAATAATCAACAAGTTCAGGCAAAACCGTACCAGGTTTTAATTTTCAGTTCTGAACTTTGTTTAGAATGCCAGGAACTTGAAAAGAATATTAAGGGTCTTAGGGAAGAGTACAAGGATAGAATTTACTTTGAAAAATTCTTTATAAACAATAAGGATAAGGCAACACAAGACAAAGTAAAAAAATATAATATACGTGTGGTACCAACAACTGTATTTGTTAAAAATGGAAAAGTAGTTTTAAAATTTGAAGAAAATAAGCCTACAGAAGAATTGGAAAAAGATTTGAAGAATTTAATTAGTGAGAAAGAAGAATAACTATGGAGAAATTTATATTAGACATTCTGAACACCAGCAACGGAGCATTGCCTGTGTGGATGTTTTTATTGGTGTTTTTAGGGGGTGTACTCAGCTCATTGTCACCTTGCACTCTAGGAGTTTTACCCATAATTGTCGGATATGTGGGGGGAAACAAAGAAAATAAAAGTAACAAAATCGCTATTCAGCTTATTGGTTTTACTGCCGGGTTAGCTCTTGTACTAACTGCTTTGGGTGTAGTCTCATCTATGGCCGGAATGGCGTTTGGAGCACATGCCAGCCCTATTTGGGCAGTAATAATTGCATCGTTTATTTTATTGATGGGCTTGAGCCTTTTGGAAATAATAGAAATTCCTGTACCTGCTGTAGTTAAGCAAATGCCGCAAAATAATACAAACAGCTTAATACTCTACCCTATATTGTTGGGTGGAGCGTACGCATTTGCAACATCACCGTGTTCAACACCGATTCTTGCGGCGATATTGGCGTTTACTTCATTTAAGGCTAATATTGCGCTTGGAGCTGTTTTGCTATTTTTATTTTCATTGGGGCAAAGCTCTATTCTTATTTTTGCAGGACTGTTTACTTCATTTTTAAAGAAAATATCTGTATTTAAAGCCTTATCAGCACACTTTATGAAGTTTAGCGGTGTTATACTTATTTTAGCATCTGTTTTTATTTATATTAAAATTTTTAATATATTTTAAATGCATAATATAATAATAATAAAAAATCCTCCTTAAACGCTTAAAAGGGCAGGCATTACAAAACCTGCTCCTTTTTTAGTATTAAAAGAAAAACTGTTAGTATAAAAATCTTTATTAAGTTGTCTATTACCTGCCTAAAAATAAAATTTGTTTTTTTTAGTAAATAAATGTAAACAAACTCTCATCATAGCCTGAAAAATTTTAAAGTATATGCTATTCTTATTATATAAGAATAGCATATACTTTAAATCATTTACTAAAAACGGGATGTATTGAAATGAATTTAGCGCAATACATTAAAAAGTTACTATTTATTTTGTGGAATATCATAGTATTTCTATGCCCAATTATGGCCCCACAAAGTTTAACTAACAAGAAAAAGCTTTCTTTTTGGGCTTTTACGCGTATTGATATTTATTTTTATAATATATTTTTAGCTTTAAAAGAATTAAAAAAGAAAATAATAATAAATAAAAATAATAAAGCTGATGCTGTATCAGCACAAATTACTAATAAAAACAAAAAACAAATATTAAGCATACTTAATACTAATAATAAAGTGCTAAATAAAGCATTAAAGCTTTCAAAACTATTATCCTATTTGAAATTAAAGGATGCGCGAGCCACGCAAAACTTAATTTCAAAACAGCACATTTTTCGCTTAGAGTATAAGTGTGTCTATTTATACCCTTTTGCGGTGCAAAATTATCGTTGTAGTGAATTATTTTTGATTTTTACGTAACATACAATTGAATATTTTTTTAACTCTCTTTAAGGCTAAAAGTA
>JANQHM010000123.1 GCA_028282645.1 Candidatus Gastranaerophilales bacterium | reverse complement strand
TATCAAACGTAGCACTCATTAAAATCCGTCTAAAAAACTGAAACCATGATGAATACATGGTTTCAGCGATTTTTGCTTACTTTTTTGTCAAACCTACGTGAATTAAATTAAATAATAATTCTTTTTCTTTATTATTCCATTTTATGCATAGGTAAAACCAGAATATATTATCACATAGTAAATATAATAAAAGTTCCTCTTTTATTTTCCATAATTTGTTTTTATCATAAAATTCTTTATATATATGTAACCATTTTTCTATTGTCTTTAGTACTCTATCTTTTTCTCTTAAAATTTTTTGAGATGTTTGAAAATAATGTCTTCTATAATGGTAAATTGCATCTGAATTTTTAGAAATATTATCAGTTAACATCAACATAGAATGTGCTAAAAATGGATCTTCTCCAAAAAACATATTAGGAATAAACCTGACATCATTATGTTTATCTAAAAAAGATTTTCTTACGAACATTTGACATGTTGAGATCCATGAAATTTTAGACTTATCTATATTCAACCAGTTAACAATATTCAAACTTGTAATAACAATATCGCTTTTTTCTTTAACCGCAATGTTGTATGAGGTTTCTAAAAATTTATCATTAATAGTATCATCTGAATCCATAAAATAAATAAATTCACCTGATGCTATTTCTAAACCTTTGTTTCTGGCGACGGAAGCTCCTTGATTTTCTTGATAATAATATTTTATATTTGAATATTTATCTTTATATTTTAAACAAATCTCTTCTGAATTATCATAACTACCATCATTAATTAAAATAATTTCTATGTCTTTAAGTGTTTGATTAATTATACAATCTATACATTCTGATAAATATAATCCTGTATTATATATTGGAATTATAACTGATATTTTATTCAAAATAACGTTCCTTTGAATACTTATTAACTATCAAAATTAGGTTCCCTAAAACTTTTTTGTCTATTTTTTATAAACATAAAAAATTCTTTTTTTAACCTTAAAAAGTCTATACTTGTATTACACAGTAAAGATATTAATAATATTAATATTTTAAAATTAAAGTTATTTTTAATTAAAATTAAAAACCATTTTCTTATTAAAATAAATTGCAATATTTTTTCAGAAAAATATTTTGATTCTTTATTTTTTTCAATAATTTTATCAGTAAAATTTTTAGCTCTGTCAATTATTTCTTTATTTTTAAAATTTATTCCGATTCTTAATATTGTAATAAGCTCAGTTTCTTTTTCATCGGGATAAAAACCTAATTTATTTAAAATTCGCGTACATATTTTTTCTGTGTTTAAAGTTTGAATAGCTCTTTTGGTCGTAGAGTTATGCTCTCTATACAATAGTAATACTTCTTTAATATTACTAATTAAAAATAAATTACTGCATCTTTCCCATAAATCAAAATCTTCAGCATTTTTAAAATTATTATCATAATATAAATTATATTTAGTAAAAAACTTTCTTCTTATCATTACAGCAGGATGAGCTAAAGCTGTTCCAAAAATAAACGAACATTTAATTTCTTCAGGATTGTAACTATACATAGCGATGTAATTTTTATCGCCAAAAACTTCGATCCAAGAGCCACAAATGCCTACATCCGGATTTTCACCCATATATTTTATTTGTTTTTCAAAACGTTTAGGTAAACTTATATCATCACAATCCATGCGGGCTATATAGTCACCTTTAGCCAAATCAAGACCTTTATTAAGGGTATTAATAAGACCTAAGTTTCTTTCGTTATGCACAAGTTTTATTCTCGGATCTGAATAAGATTTAATTATTTCAACGCTTTTATCTATTGAGCCGTCATTAATAATTAAAAATTCAAAATCTGTAAATGTTTGATTTAAAATACTATCTATAGCTTCTTTTAAATATTTTTCTCCGTTATAAACAGGCATTAAAACAGTAATTTTTGGAATTTTCATAATCCTATCCATTCTGTAGGTACTAAATCTTTACCACTCATATCACTACTATTAAACCATTTTTTGGGTGCTATGACAATTTTATCATTATTATCATTTAACCAAGCTCCCCACCAGCTAAAAGTACTGTTTGCGATTATATTATGTTTGCATTTACTCATTAAAAACATATCCCAAAGGGCGGTTTCTTTTGTATTCCAATTAACAAAAGTCATTGGATGATTATATTTTAAATTTTCTTTTACCCATTGATGATCATCCGAAAAAATATAAAATTCAGGTTTTTCTATTTTTGAGACAATATAATCTATACTTTTTGAATAATAGTCTAAGTTACATGTACCATGCACAGAATTTGCGGTTGGGTTTGATATATAATCCCCCCGCCTCACATGTAAACTTACAGAATTAACAGATGATATTTTACTTAAATATTTTTCGTTTTTACAGGTTATTTTATCTTTAGGAGAAAATTCTTGTAATAATATTTCTCTTAGAGATTTAAAATATTTTTCACTTTGCCAATATCCTTCAAGATAAATATTATCTGGTAAATCTAAAATACTTTCATCAAATGTAAAAGTTTTTTCGTTTATATGGCTTTGTTTTTTTATTTTAATAAAATTAAAAAATTTTTTAGACTTTAATTTTTCAATTTCGTGTATTAAAGCTATATTATTTTGTATATTTAGCTTAGAAAGATCATAATTATGTAATTTGTAATTATTAAAATTAGTAACGTCAAGTTTTAATTCTGTATCATGCTTTTGTGCAAGATATTTACCAAGAGCATATTGAAACATTTGATTACCTAAACCACCTAAAATTTTTGTTATTATCATTTTATAATTTTTCCTTTTTTTATTTTTAAATAAAGTTCTTTTATTTTTATTAAAATTTCTTCAGGTATAAAATAAAAGCTACCGCATAAATATATTAATAGGATTGATAATAGACAAACAAACTTAACCACAATATTCTGTTTTGCTGCATAATATACATATACATAAGAAATTAAAATAACAGGTATTATTACAAGTAAAAAATGCTTTAAAACATTATCCAATTTGTATTTTAATCTATTGTCAGTAGTTTTAGAAATTATATATGGTAAAAATACAAATTGGGTAAGAAAATTAGCTGATAATGTACCAAGTGCTATCCCTGCTATATCAAAATATTGCATTAAAATTATTGAAAAAACTAAATTTAAAATAGCTTCAGCCCAAGATATTTTTACAGATTTATTAATGTAGTTTAATGATACCAAAATTGAATAATGTATAACACTTGAAGCCAAAACATATCCATAAGCACCTAATGCAAATATTAGCAAATGTCCTCCGTATAATGATTCATCTCCTGTCCAGATAGTTATAAAATCTTTCATTATAACTATATTTAGAATCCAAAAAAATCCAGCTATTATTGGTAAAATAATAGTTGTATGTTCATAAGTTTTTTGCATCCATGACCAGTTTGATTCGGAGTATGCTTTTCCATACATTGGGTTAAGAACACCACAAATTTGAGTAAAAATATCTCTAAACATGATATTGATTTTAGAAGCAACTGAATATGCCGCAATATAACTGATTCCTAAAAAGTGACTGATAAGAAAATTATCAGTATTAAAAATAACAATACCGATAATTCCTGTTTGAAAAAAATAAAAACCGCTTTTTAATATTTCTTTTGATGAAACATTATTTGCATTATATGCTTTATGAACTTTTATATCTTTATGTTTAATGAAAAAATGAATACAAGCAATTACATGTGTAATTATAATTATTAAATTACTTAAAATGGCAAAAAATATTATATCTTTACTTAATAACATTGTTATTATTAATGTTATTAGCTGTATTACAGGAATAAAGAGTTCATATAACTTAGTGATATAAATTTCCTGAAAAGCTGTAAAAGCATTGAAGATTATAGTTAAAGGTATTTTAATCAGATAAAAGAAAAACATCCAAAATACAAAAATTTTAGCTTTATATAAAATATCTTCTGGTATTTTTCCAAGTATATAAATAACATTAGGTAAACTAACAGATATAAAAATTAAAATAGATAAAAATATTAAAACTATTAAAGATAAAAAAATGAATGATTTTTTTAAAATTATATATTTCTCATAAGAATTAGAAAGCTTTGCTATTAATACTCCAGATGAATATGGTATTCCAAAATTCACAAGACTCAAGTAAGCAACAAGACTCATAATAAAAGCCCACAATCCATATTCAACTTTACCAAAATATTGAATAATTAGTGGTATAGTAATAAAAGATAATACAGATTTTGTTATTGTACTTAAATAACAAATACTTAAATTTTTTGAGAAAGTATTAATAATTGACATTATATAACCTTATAAAACTTCTTTTATTATTGTTTCAGCAAAATATTCAGCAGAAAATGGAAATATTTTTTCACTATTCAAAAATTGCTCTATGTTTTCAAGATATTCCAGATATTGCTCATCTGACATATTTATCATAAATTCATATAAAGATTGATAATCATTAAATTTCCGCTTATCAATAAAACAATTTTCAGGAATATGTTCTGTTATATTATTTGCTCCCC
Organism: Candidatus Gastranaerophilales bacterium; assembly: GCA_028282645.1. GTDB lineage: Bacteria > Cyanobacteriota > Vampirovibrionia > Gastranaerophilales > JANQFW01 > JANQFW01. The sequence continues at coordinate 6,792 of JANQHM010000123.1, read as the reverse complement.
AATAAATAGGTATACATCCTGCAAAAAAACAATCAAATATTTTTTCTGTGATATATCCAGGAATATCTCTTGCATTTTCATAGCAAATAGCAAATTTGTATTTTTCAAAAATTTCTTTTTTGGAGGAAACTTTTCCTTTAAAAGAAGGAAATTTTTTATTTAATAATTTTATTTTTTTTAATATTTTTGATAAAACATCATTGCCTAAAACTTCTCCTTTTTCCCAGCTAACACCATATAAATCAAAATCTTGGGGTTTATGTTTTTCAAACCATCTTATCGCTTCAATTCTTTTTGAATATAATTCATAATCGTGTTTTACATATTTATTACCTGATATTAAAGCACATAATTTTTCTTTTTTTGATAAATTTTTATTAATAGATTTAGGTATTAAATGGGAAAAGTTAAGTTTGAAATACTTTTTATTATCTATTATATTATCATTCCAGGTAAATATTTTGTTAAAATATTTATGCTTATTGTAATCCCAGTTATTAGGAATAATTACTTCAGATTCTGAAATTATTAAATAAGATTTATTTATATCTTTATTATCCGGTAATTCTTTAGGCATATCAAGATAAATAACTATTTCAGAATCACTAATGGAGTTTATATCTTTTGTTGAAAAATCCAAATAATTTTTTTTGAACTCATTTTTTAATAAATAATACGGATAAGCTGAATTATCTCTATTTATAAGAGAGTCACTAATATCAAAAGCTTTATTATTTAAATAGAAATCAATATAAAAACAAGCTTTTTTCATCAAATACACCCTTTAAATCTTATAATAAATTTAATATACTTACCTAAAACAATAACAATCTCTTTCAATGTACTACTATTATCTAATGCGACTTTGAGAGCCTCTTTTGTTTGTTTTTTTGTTAAACTTCCTGTTATATTCCCATCAAATATATTTATAGTTGCAACCTTATCTACATAAAGAAAAAGAAAGTTTTCTTTAACTAAATTGAAATATAATTCATAATCCATTGAATATTTATTATTTATATTATATTTGTATTTATCGAAAATTTTTTTAGTAAAAAAAATATTTTGCAATCCAACTAAAGTCCCCTTTTTTAATAGATTTGTTTTATTAAATTCAATGTATGGGCACTTTCTTAACTGACATTTATTTCTTTTTGGTTCGTATGTATATGAATTAAAGTATATTGCATCATAATTTATAATATTTGAATGATAAGAGATTTCATTAAATATATTTTTATATAAAATATCATCAGACCCCATATATCCAATTATATCCCCATCTGCATATGAAATACCTATATTTATAGCATCAGAAATTCCTTTATCTTTATTTGTTATATGTTTTATTGTTTTATTATCACAGTATTTATTAATAATATTATGAGATTTATCTGTAGACTTTCCATCTACAATAATAAGTTCTTTGTTCTCATAATCTTGAATTATAAAACTTTGTATAGCTTTTTCTAAATATTTTTCTCCGTTGTAGTTGGGCATTATAATCGAAATTTTAAGACAATTCACCTAATACTCCCTTTAAATAATCGATTTTATCTCTTATATCAAACTGATGATTTCCAACAAAAAATCCACTTTTATCTATTAAATCAGCATTTTTTAATTTATCATGAATTTCATAATTAAAATATTTAACAACTTCATTTTTTGCAAAATTTCCAGCCACAATAGGCCTTGAGTCAATTTCTGCTTCTGTTAATAAATTAATAACATTTTCTCTGGTTAATCCGGAATTTTCTTTTATTATTAAAGAAAAACCAAACCAACTGCTCTTGCCTATCTCTTTTTGTATTATAAATCTTTCATCATTTTCAAAGAGAGATTTATAATATTCAGCGTTCTTTCTTCTCTCAGCAACGAAGTTTGGAAGTTTTTTTAATTGTTCAACTCCAATGGCACCACTCATTTCAACAGGCCTGACGTTATAACCAGGTAAAATAAATTTAAAAGATTCCTCAAATGCATTATCGCTTTTAGTACCTGTTAATTTATTTTCTTTAGGTAAATGTCTTGTCCAGCCATGCGATCTTAAAGATAGCATTATATGATATAATTCCTCATCATCTGTATTAATAAGACCACCTTCCATTGTAGCCATATGATGAGAAAAAAATGTACTATAAGTACCCATTAAACCAAATGTACCAGTTTTTTGAGATTTATATTCAGCACCTAAAGATTCACAATTATCTTCTAATAAGATTATGTCTTTATCTTTAATAATTTTATTTATCTTACCAAAATCATTAGGATTACCTAAAAGATTAACTGCAAAGATAACTTTTGTTTTATTTGTAACAGCTTCTTCTAAGGCATTTATATCAAAATTCAAGGTCTCTAAGTCTACATCAACAAACTTTATTTTTAAACCATATTGATATAAGGGATAATAAGTGGTAGGCCAAGAAACAGCTGGCACAATAACTTCATCTCCTTGTTTCAAAGGATTATTTTTTCTGTAAAATAAAGCTGCAATAGCAATTAAGTTTGCAGATGAACCTGAATTTACCATAACACTATATTTAGAACCACAGTATTGTGCAAATAACCTTTCAAATTCTTGTACATTCTTTCCCATTGTATAAATATCAGAATCTATAACTTTTTTGATAGCTTCTATTTCTTTTTCATCCCAAGTACTACTTGCAAGTTGATATTTTGTTTTCAACACTTTCTTTCTCCAATTTTAAATAAAAATTCAAAGTATTACTTATTCCCTCTTTTAAACTTGTTTTAGCTTTCCATCCCCACTGGTTTATTAATGTTGTATCTACTAATTTTTGTTTCATTCCAACAGGTTTTGTTAAATCATGTTGAAATCCTCCTTGGTACCCAACAACATCAGATATTGTTTCATAATATTCATTGATTGTATAATCATAACCTAAACCTGCATTTGCAATTGTCGGTAATGTTTCAAAATCATTCACAGCTTGAATAATACAGTCTGCCAGATCTCCAGAATACATAAATTCTCTTCTTGCTGTTCCATCACCCCATATTTCAACTATATTGTAATTATTTTTTTTAGCTTCATATATTTTTCTTATTACTGCCGGAATCATATGAGAATGCTTAGGATTAAATTTATCCCATCTTCCATACAAATTGCAAGGAATAATAGTTTTATATGAATATCCATTATACTCTTTTGTTATATACTCGCACAATTTTGCAACAGTTACTTTTGCTATAGCATAGCCTTCATTTGTTGGTTCTAATTCACCTTTTAAAATCCTTTCTTCTTTAAGAGGATTTTGTGCATTTTTAGGATACATACAAGAACTACCAAGGTTTAAAAAGTTTTTTATACCAAGTTTTTTAGCAGTATTAACAAGATTAACTCCCATAACAAGATTTACACTTAAAAAACCTGTCATATCTTTCATATTAGCTTGTATTCCACCAACTTTACCTGCACAATGGATAATCATATCAGGTTTATAGGCACTAAGATAATTTTTAACCTGGTTTATATCAAGCAAGTTTAATTCCTGACTTGTAGGTGTTAATAAAGTGAAACAGTTAATATCCATATGTTCCAGAATATTTTTTCCGACCATTCCACTTGAACCTGTAATTAAAATTTTCATCTTCTACTTCCTTAAACATTTAACAGGATTTACAAAGTTTTTTACTCCAGCTTTTTCCAAATCGGATTCTACCATTAATTTTACAAGTTCTTTGAAGCTGGTTTCAGGTGTCCAACCTAATTTCTCCTTTGCTTTTGCAGCATCACCTATAAGTAAATCTACTTCAGCTGGCCTAAAGTATCTAGGGTCAATTTCTACATAATCTTGCCAATTTAAATCTACTAACCCAAAAGATTCATTAAGAAAATCTCTGACAGAGTAAGTTTCACCTGTTGCTATAACATAATCATCAGGTTCATCTTGTTGAAGCATTATCCACATAGCTTCTACATAATCTTTTGCATATCCCCAATCTCTTTTTGCATCAAGGTTTCCAAGATATAATTTTTTTTGTTTACCTGCAATTATATTAGCTAAAGCCATTGTTATTTTTCTTGTTACAAATGTTTCACCTCTTCGCGGAGATTCATGATTGAATAATATACCATTACAAGCAAATAAGTCATAAGATTCTCTATAATTTACAACAGCCCAGTATGAATAAAGCTTTGCTACAGCATAAGGACTTCTTGGATAAAAAGGAGTAGTTTCTTTTTGTGGTACTTCTTGCACTTTGCCATATAATTCACTGCTCGAAGCTTGATATAATTTTGTTTTAATTTGAGTATCCCTTATAGCATCTAAAAGTCTTATTGTGCCAAGACCTGTAACATCTCCTGTATATTCAGGCATGTCAAAGCTAACTCTAACATGACTCTGCGCTCCTAAATTATATATTTCATCAGGATTGATTTTTTCTAATAATCTTGAAAGATTTGATGAGTCAGATAAATCTCCATAATGTAAGAAAATTTTTGTGTCTTCATTATGAAAATCTTGAAATAAATGATCTATTCTTTTTGTATTAAATGTACTAGCTCTTCTAACAAGACCATGTACTTCATACCCTTTTTCAAGTAACAATTCAGCTAAATAAGAGCCATCTTGCCCTGTTATTCCTGTAATAAAAGCTTTTTTTACCATCAATGCATCTCCATTTTAAAAATTTTATTATTTTTCTTGATTTGACTATAGGACTTAAAATATTTTAAGTATATAATATTTACTACGTACAAAATTATTATAAACTAAAAAAATTTAACATTCTAACATTCTAATGAATATTTTAAAACTATTAAAAGCTTTAAACAAAACTCGAATACTATACAATCAAATTAAAATAACTTGAGGATATTTACATAAATTTCATAATTTAAAAACTTCTAAAAATATTAGAATTTAAAATTTTTATGTTACACTAATTTCAATTAAATAAAGGGACTTTTCCAATGGTAGAGAATAACTTTAATAATAATGAACACGAAGATATTACAATTAATTTTAAACAAATCATAAATATTTTAATTTACAGAAAAAATCTATTTTTTATTTTATCAATATTAATAATACCACTATTTTTAGGATTTTATTTTATATCTCCTAAAAAATATGAAACAAATGCTAAGTTATATGTAAATAGTTCGGTTAATACAAATTTAATGGATATAAACCCTTACATTATAGGAAACGCGGGAGGAGGGACCTCTAGTGGCAGTTTATCTAGTATGTTAAGCGGATTAGGTGGTAGTTTAAAAAATGAAATTGAAATAATTAAATCTCCTCTTGTTATAGATCAAGTTATAAAAGAAAATAATTTAAAATATAAAAAAGGACCTAAAACTGGTAAATATATCAATACCCATGACTTTTTAAACAAAAATTTATCAATAACATCTGATGGAAAAGGAAGTAATATATTAAGTATTTCATATAAAGCTAAAGAACCTGAGTTTGCTTATAATATTGTTACTTCTATAATTAACAATTATAAAAAAACAAAACGATTAATGAATATTGACAAAACAGAAAAGGATATAGATTTTTTAAATAAAGAGTATCAAAAAATAGAAAAAGGTCTAAATTCACAAATTGATATACTAAAAGCCAGTGATGCAAAGTTGTATAATGCAATGAGTGGAGCGCAAAGTATTAATATTGTTGAAAGCTATTATGATAAAAACATAAAAAATCTTTTAGACAAGATGGCAGATAAGTCTCTTGATAGTAAAAAGCTCTATTTAGAGATGGAAAGAAATATAGAAAAGCTTAAAATGATTCAATCTAAATTAGACTGGTCAAATTTAGTGCAAAAAATGGCCGAGAACACAAGTAATATTATTGTACTTGAACCTCCTGTAAAAAAAGAAAACTTTGAGTATTCAGAGCCGAAGTTAATTACCCATTTAATACTAGGCTTTATACTAGCTATTTTTACATCAATTATTTCAATAATTATAGCTGAAGTTAGAGATAAAAAACTAACCTACAGCTCATTCGATGAAAACACCGTGAGCAATGAAGATGAGCTTGATCAACTAATTATAAACCTATCTGTGAAAGATGAGCGTGCAACCTTGTTAGCTCCTAAAACTACAAATAACGAATCTGTACAGCAGCTTGCTTCATCTCAAAACGTTTCACTGACAAATATTGAGACAATGGAGAATATAATAACAAGTATAAAAGGTGCTAATTCAGTTATCCTTGCAGGTGAAATAGGAGAAACTCCTAAAAAAACATATAAATTGATTAAACAAACATGTAAAGAACTTGATAAAAATATTATTAGCGAAGTAATAATTAAATAAATTTTAGAGATTATAGACTTTAAAATACCCTTTGAACCTTTCTTACCAAGATCTATAGTTTTATAAATAACAAAGAGAAAATATTTACGTCTAAAATATTCAGTTAATAAAAAATGGGTATTTTATTATGAGAGGCATAAAATTACAGGAATATAAAGAGCCTGCAGACTTTTTTCATTAAGCAATGTTACAAAATTAGCATTTTTACATTTAGAGAGCCTGCAAAAAATTTAAAAACATGTTATGATATATATTAAAGATATAAATTGTAAGCACATCCAGTTTTTAATTTTATCCAGGAATAGAATCCAAAGGCTAAAAAATGAACATTATTCAATACGTTAAAATAATATTTTGTGTTTTGTGGAACATCATAGCCCTCCCATGTCCAATGATTGCCCCACAAAATCTAACTATCGGGAAAAAGAAAGCTTTTTCTGCTTTTGCACGTATTGATACTTATTTTTATAATATATTTTTATCTTTAAAAG
>JANQHM010000064.1 GCA_028282645.1 Candidatus Gastranaerophilales bacterium | reverse complement strand
TACAATGAGGCTCTCAAGTTCTATTTGAAAGCTATTAATATTAGAGAAAGAGAATTAGGGGTTAATCATCCTGATACCGCTACTTCTTATAACAGTATTGGGGGAGTCTATGATGCTCAAGGCAACTACAATGAGGCTCTCAAGTTCTATTTGAAAGCTATTAATATTAGAGAAAGAGAATTAGGGGTTAATCATCCTGATACCGCTACTTCTTATAACAATATTGGAGCAGTCTATAATAATCAAGGCAACAACGAGGAGGCTCTCAAGTTCTATTTGAAAGCTACTGATATATATGAAAAAGTATTAGGGATTAATCACCCTTCTACTGCTACTTCTTATAACAATATTGGGTTACTTTATTATAATCAAGGCAACTACGATAAGGCTCTCAAGTTTTATTTGAAAGCTATTAATATTAGAGAAAGAGAATTAGGGGTTAATCATCCTGATACCGCTACTTCTTATAGCAATATTGGGGGAGTACATAGAGCTCAAGGCAACTACGATGAGGCTCTCAAGCTGTACAATAAAGCTTATGAGATATTTAAAAACTCATTAGGCGAAAGTCATCCAAATACCTTGGCAGTAAAAAGAAACATTGAATATCTCGGTAATTAATATATTAATTGGCAGTGATCAGTTGAGCTAAGTTATATAAAAAGCTTACAGCGATGACATAAGAAAGGTGATGACCATCACCTTTTATTTTAAGCCAATCCAAAAGCTTTGATATGCTTCAAGCTCTATTTTTAGCTCCGAATTTTTAATTTTAAATTTAACAGGCTTTTTAGATATCAAATCTATAAGGATTAATTTATTTCTTAACAATCGTTTTAACTCATTGGTAATCTTGGTAGTTGCAGTTGTTTTGTATTCTGATAAATTGTTTAAAACTAACACGCAATGCTTTTGATCTTTTCTTAAGTAAGAAAAAATCTTTGAATTTTGGGAATCTATATTGCTTATACATCCTCTGGATAGGCAAATGGTTTCCTTGCGCACTTTTATTAATTTTTTAAGGTTTTTATAAATATTATGCCCTGTACACTTAGGGTTATAAAGAACATTGCATACTTGTTTTTTTGTAATCGGCCCTCTGTTTATATCTCTGCTATCGTAAGCATTTTCGATATTTGGATTTTTGATTTTCCTAATGTTTTCAGACTGTTGAGCGTAAGAGTAATTATTGTTTGCCGCGATTTCATCACCGTAGTAAATTATGGGCATACCCGGCATTGACATTAATATAGAAAATGCTAAAGATATTTTTCTTTTGTCATTATCTAAAAAGTCAGCCATTCTTCCGCTTACACCCAGGCCGTCTCTAAAGCTTTGGCCTTTTTCAATAAGTTTGTCGTATACCAGCTTTCTGGTATCTTGTGAAACCATCTCAAGCGTTAATTCATCGTGAACTCTTAAAAATACAGCCCAACTTGCAGACTCGGGAATACTAGGAGTATTATTATGAGCCTCCCAAAAATGGCAACAGTCTTTTGTTAATATATTTGCCCAGATTGCAGGCATGTAGGGGAAATTATAAGCTACTTGAACTCCGTTTGTTCGCATTAGATATTTATTGTTTACCTTTTTGGTGATTTGCTCTTCTCCAAAGTAAGGCAAAATTTCCTTTGGCATTTCGCAGGCTTCTGCCTGTAAAACCGACCTCGGGGCAACTGTTTTAAGGAATAAACTTATAATTCTGACAATAGCGTGTGTTTCCAGCAGATTTTCACCGTTTGTCCCTTTTTTATCTACTAAAAACGGTATAGCGTCAAGCCTGAATATATCAATGCCTATATTTGCCCAGAATCCTACTATATCAAGAGCATGAAAGAGGACTTTGGGGTTTTTCCAATTTAAATCAGGTTGAAAATCATAAAATGTATGATAAAAATAATAATCTTTTTCGTTGATAACTTCTCGCCTAAAATGATTTTTGCAGCAATCCGGAAACATTAAGCGCCTTGATGATATGCTGCCGTCATCTTCTTTATAGTCAACAACAACTCCAAGTTGAGGGTCTTTGTATTTTACATAATCAGGCATTTTTTCCCTGTAAACAAAGTAATTTATTTTTTCTTCGTCACCATGCAGTGCTTGCCGGAACCATTCGCACTGGTCGGATAAGTGATTTAAAATCAAATCAGCTTTTATTTTTATGCCTTTTTTTCTTGCTTTTTTAGCCAGAGCTTTAAATTCTTCTATTCCACCTAAATCTTTACGAACACCTTTGGGGTTGCTCACGTCAAAGCCTGCATCACCAAAGGGAGATTCCAGGAACGGAAGAATATAAATGGTTGTTACTCCTAAATCTTTTAGATAATCTAACATTTGAGCACATTCTTTGAAGGTGCCGGGCGTGTTGTTGTCATTTACTCCAAACTGATCAGGATAAAATACATATAAAATTTCGTCTTTATACCATTGGGAAGATCTTTTCAGGTCTTCTTTTATTAAATCTTGCTGATTTTCTCTTTCTTTTCTTATTTTATGGATTAAACTTTCAATTTCCTTGTATATATCTTCACAGGATTCCTGATCATATAACAAATTGATAGCGCTTTTTATTTCATTTTTAACTTGTGCTGAAATTAAATTTTGATTTATGCCTACGAGAACATTTGATGAGTTATCTGTTTCTGTCCATTTATTTTTTCTGCAAAACTGAGTAATATTATCATAAATAAAATTATTATGATTATTTTGCGCCATTTTTTGAATCAGAGTGAATTTTGATAAATATGTATTTATCTTTTCTTTTTGCTTTGTTAATAGCTGTTCTATTTCCTTTTGCTTGTTCATATTCCCTCTTTAGCTACAACACATCTAACCGACCGGAGATATTTATACTGGTACTTAATTAAATTTTAGAGTTAGTATAGATTATACCTTTGTTTGTTTAATTTTAGAAGATATCCCATTATTATTAAAACAGATAAAACACAAAAATTGTTCATTTTGTTAAAAATTGTAGCAAATTTGTAATAAAATTTATAATATATTTATATCAGTACAAAAATATTAAAAATATTTTTAAAAATTAATTCATAAATTATTGTTATCAATATTCATAAATGCTATCTTTTTAGGTAGTGATCAATTAAATTATATAGTTGTTTTTTAGGGATAGCAAAATTGACTTATTATAATTTTAAGATAAAAAAAAATGATAAAGAGATTAAAGGTTGTTTTTCCAATTCTGATATATTTGATGTATTTTTTGAAGATTTATATAATAATGAAACAGAAAAAGCCTTGTGCTCTTTTATGATTACTTATAAAAATCAACAATCTTCCGTAAATGAGGATAAAATAAAAATATTGAGAAAATCCGTAAAAAATAATAAAATAAAAAAACAATCTCCCAAAATAGAGCCGCAAGTTATTCAGCAAAAAGCAAAAAAAGCAGCTATTGTAAATACAAACAACTTGAAAAGTAATAAGGTTATGACAAGCCCTCAAAATGAATATAAACCTTCGGAAAATGAAATAAAGCAAGCACTTAAATGGCTTGATAATCTTCCTGAAGATGAAAAACTGAAAATCCTTGATTTGCAGGATGAACATGCTAACAATGCTGTTGAAGAAATGAATTTTAATGATTTTGCAAATATTACTGCGCCTTATAAGCAGGAAGATTGGCTAATAGTAACGGCATATTATTTAAAAAAGTATAAAGGCCTTAATAATTTTACATTAAAAGATGTGAATTCAATGATTTTTAATTTTAATAAAAAGACTACTGACCATTCTGTAATTAAAAACTGTTTAAACTCACAGTTAATAGAGTTATTACCCCGGGAAAACAGTTGTGTAAACAAGTACAGGCTAACCTTGAAAGGTGAAGAATATTATATGAAGTACTTTAATGTCATTTCTTAAATTTTTTATATTTTTAAGGTTTATTAAGATTTAAATAATTTGTAATTATTAGACTTTACATATTTTTTATATACCTTTATACTAATACATATAAAGTTGATAACTTTTCAAAGGAAATAATTAATGGATGGTCAAGTTCAGGATAAAAAAAGAATTTTAATTGTAGATGATTCCAGTTTTATGAGAAGAAGTCTAAGAACCATTCTTGAAGGTGCGGGCTACGATGTTGTAGCCGAAGCCGGTAATGGCCTTGAAGCTATGGAGTTCTTTTATCAATATAAGCCCGATGCTATCACTATGGATATAACAATGCCGGAGTTTAACGGATTGCAAGCTTTAAAAGAGATAAAGTCATTAAATCCTAAAGCTGTAATTGTTATGTGCTCAGCAATTAGTCAAAAGGCTTATATAAAAGAGGCCTTAGAGCTGGGAGCTTCTGATTTTATACTTAAGCCGTTTAAGCCCAATAGTGTTCTTATGACTTTGAAGAAAGCTTTTAGGGATATGAATGGCAAATTATTGTAGATTTAAGCTTTCATTTATGCTATTTATACGTTCTTGAATGTCTTTTGTATTTTCACCGTCAGGGCAGATTTCTATATATTTTTCAAACATTGTTTTTGCGTCTTCCAGCTTTTCTAACTTTTCGTAGGCATATCCAAGGTTTGTATAGGCAGTGGCAAAATCTGGTGCATGGAGAATGGCATTTTTGTACATATCAACCGCTTCTTCTATTTTGCCACGACAGAAGTACGCCAGCCCCAGTTGATTGTAGGCATCAACAGCAGCGGTATTAATTTGTATAACTTTTTCGCACAGTTCAACTGATTTTTCCCAATTACCTTTTTTGGCATAGCAAATTGATAATTTATAAAGAGCATCCTCATTTTCTGCATCATTTTCAGTGTAGCGTTCAAAATATTCGATTGCTTTATCAATATCTTCTAAAGAAGCTGTTCGATTGCTTCTTTCATCATATGCTTTTGCTAAATATAAATTATATTCCCATTTTTCCGGGCTGAGGCCAAGAGCATTTGAAAAATTTTGTATTGCTTCATCATAATTTTCTTGTTTAAAATTTAAGAGCCCTAAACCTGTATAAGCTTCACTATCATCAGGGTAATAGTTTATAGCTATATTAAAATGTTCTATTGCCTTCTCAAATTGACCTGTTTCAGAGTAAATTAAGCCTAAATTGTAATAGGTATCACCATCTTTCGGATCAATATCCAGTACACTCAAAAAGTAATTTTCCGCATTTTCATAGTCTTCACCATTAAAACAAATTAATCCCAAATTGTATAAAACTCCTTTGTCAGTCGGTTTTATTTTCATAGCTTCTAAAAAGCTTATTAATGCCTGCGGATGATTTCCGTTAAGGTAAGCGTTTGTACCTTTTTTATAATAAGATTCAAATTTTTTTTGTTTATAAAAGGTTAAACGGTATAAAAATATTCCAAACAATGCTATTAAGAGTAAAAATAATGATGTATAATATAAAACAGACATTAACATAGAAATTCTCACTTGATCAATTGTTATGTAATTTTAACATATCAAATATTTTTACATTATGCAATGCTATCAAATAAATATATCTAATTCTCTAACATACTTTATTAGAGGTAGTATAGTATACTAACTCTAAAATACTTTTCAGATTCTTTAATCTGGTAAAAACTAATAAAATAAGCTATTGATATCTGAAATTTAATTTGGAACCTTTATAAAAAAGTGACTTCATGAATAAAAAATTTGAAAATCAAAAATGTTATTTATGTCATCAAAAAAATATTGAAGAATATTTTCCGTACACTCGAGACAATAAAAATATAAAAGTATTAAAGTGCAAAAATTGTAATTTAGTTTTTTTGTCAACATTTAAACATATTCAAAATGAATTTTATGAAAATTCCGGGATGCACAAGGGGACTATAGAACTGCAAAATTGGATAAAAAATACATCAGAAGATGATTTAAGAAGATTTAACCAGTTTAAGGATAATATTAAAGATAAAAAAATTCTTGATTTTGGTTGCGGAAACGGCGGTTTTTTATTAAAAGCTAAAAAAATCGCACAAAGTGTGTCCGGCCTGGAGTTGGATCAAGGATTAAATAATTATTTTAAAGAACAAAATTTAAAGGTATATTCTAGTTTAGAACAGATTAAAGACAAGTTTGATGTTATTACAATGTTTCATGTTTTGGAGCATATTGCTAAGCCAATTGAATTATTGACTTCTTTGAAAAAATTATTAAATAAAAATGGAAAAATAATTGTTGAAGTGCCAAATGCAAATGATGCTTTAATCTCTATCTATGAAAACAGAGCTTTTCAAGATTTTACCTATTGGAGTTGTCATTTGTTTTTGTTTAACGAAGATCATTTAAGAGATATTATAATCAAAGCGGACTTTAAAATTAATTATATTAATCAATACCAACGCTACCCCATTACAAATCATCTTTATTGGCTTGCTAAAGGCCTGCCCGGCGGGCATGAAAAATGGAATCATCTTTTATCAGAGGATTTAAATAAAGAATATATCAAGATGCTAAAAGGTCAAAAAGCCTGCGATTCTATATTGGCAAGCTTTACGACTTAATTCTTTTATTTTTAAAAAATTATTTATTTTCTTTTTCATCTTTTTTATCTTTTTTCAAATATTCTTTATACTCCTCAGAATAACCATTATTATATTCTTCTGGATTATTTATATTTAAAATATCAATATCTCTTGTGTTCATTATATTTTCAAAAGATTTATTTTTTTCAGTTAAGTCTGCTATTAAATTAATATTGTTATTAGTGCTGCCGATTACAAATTTTTTTCCGTTTACCTCCATTAAATGAACGGTCTTACCCTGTCCCAAGCTTACGGTGGATAATATTTTTAATGAATCAGTGTCAGTAGTTTCAAATTTACCTTCAAATACCTTGTTAAGATTTATTCTTTGAAATTTAGCATATAACCAGCCAAATATTAAAATCAAAAATATCACAAAAAATAATGATCCGGTCAATGTAATTAAATTTGGTCCTTGTTTATCAGTATTTAAGCTTTCCGGCAATTTTTTATTTGTTTGCTTTAGTTGATTAGGAGAAATATTATCTAATATATTTAAATCATTTTTACCTGCTTTTTCTGATAATGGCTTATTTTTTTTATTTTCTTTGATATTTTTGAATAATTCACTGTGTAAGGTTTTAATTTGAGACTTATTATCCGTATTTAACTTGCTAATTTTAATTAAATTTATATTATCAGCCTGTTTTGAAAAAGAGCTGTTGGTTAGCACATGAAATATAACAACCAACAACATAAACCTTTTAAACTGTTTTATGCAGTTAATTAACAATACCACGTCCTTTCAGTTGTATTAACCCAGTAATTTCTTCACGGCTTCTATTACCCTTTGCGGTTGAAACGGTTTTACTATAAAATCTTTTGCACCTGCCTGAATAGATTCTATAACCATTGCTTGCTGTCCCATCGCCGAGCACATAATAACCTTGGCAGAGGGGTTAATTGACATTATTTTCTTTAATGCATTAATACCGTCACATTGCGGCATGGTTATATCCATTGTTACAAGATCAGGTATCAGTTTTTCGTATTGTTCCACAGCTTCCAGACCGTTTGCGGCTTCTCCGACAACATCAAAACCATTTTTGGTCAATATATCCTTTAACATCATTCTCATAAAAGCTGCGTCATCTGCTATTAAAACAGTAGGCATTTATATTTTCCTCCTAATCATAATACTATAGTTTTATTTCTTTTTGACCTAAAATTTTAACCAGAACAGTACCGGTTTCGACATTTAACTTTAATGTTCTACCTTTATTACCGCCTGTATCAGATGCAGAAATTTTTAATTTCTCTTTTTCTATAGCTGTTTTTACTGCTAGTATATTTCTCATACCAATGTTTAAAATATTTCCACCTCTTTCAAGATTAAACATTTGTGCTCCGCCAACTATTTTTATTTCGAGATCTTTAGTTTGAGCACCCAGATCTTTCATTTTGGCAATCATTTCCGGTATAGCTGTATCAGCATACTTGCCTAGCAATGCAGCCTTTCCTGTTGTCTCTTTTGCAGATGGCAGGACAACATGTGCCATTCCTGCTATTTTTTTTATTTTATCATACATTGTTATACCAATGCAGGAGCCTAAGCCTGGTGCAATTAGAATATTATTTGGTGTCTTTGACGTTTTTATTTCGCCCATTCCAACATTTATATTAGTCATATTGCTTCTTACTTCTCAAAATTAAAATAATCTAACAATTTATTTAAAGACTCATCTTCTAAAAATAATATGAAAAAGCTAGGTATTGTTTCATTTCCTATTGTCATTTTAGTTTTAATTATAACTAATTCATCAGCAACAACGCAAATTAATGAAACAATATTATCAATCAACGCACCTAGCATATCATGAGCTATTTGTGGAGGAGTTAAATCTATTTTTCCTTCCAGCATAGATGCTAATGCCCCTATATAAGAACCTGCTACAATATTACCTATTTCTGTTATAACTGAATCAGGATCAATTTCCAGGCCTCCTGCTGCAATTTTGCTTATTTTTTTGACATCTTCATCTTCAAACACTAATAAAACATAACCTTTTACGTCTTGTTGTGTTTGAAAGAAGACTGCTGTTTTCCTGAACTCAGGGTCACCAAAAGAACTGGCCACCTCAGAAATGTTGCATAACTCAACATGCGGAACATCCAGGTAAACTGTCTTGTTCAATATTTGAGATAATGCGGTTGCTGCATTACCTGAGCCTATATTTCCAAGTTCACCCAGTAAATCCAGGTGCATTTGATTTATTTTTTTATTATTTGTTTCCATTTATAAACCCTACCAATGCTTCAATTTCGGAATTTAACTCTACCATATTGGAAATTAAACATTCAAGACTTTTGGATTGTTGTGGTATATCTAAATGCTCAAAAGATTTTAATTCTAAGTGATACATCATACCGTCACTACCAATACCTGTACCTAACATCATTGTTATTGAATCACAAATATGGACAATAGACACAAGTTTTACATCTGAAGAACAATTTACCCTTAGAGCTTGATCAGGACTATGATGATGTTCAATTGACTCTATAAGCTTTTCGGGAAAATTCCATTTTGTTGCTATTTTTGAACCGATTTGACAATGGTCAAATCCTAATATTTGACATTCCGCATTAGAAAAAGATATGTTATTAGTATTTATCAGGCTGATAATTTCATCATATCCTTCCTTTACATATTCATGGATAATGATTTTTCCTATATCTCTTAATAAACCTGCCGTAAATGCCAAATCAGGATCTTGATAGTGTGATGTAACGGCAAGATATTTACAATAAACCGCACAGCTTATAGCATTATGCCATAATTGACCTTCTTCTAAATCGTATCCTTTAAGATCTGTTTTTAACAGGCCGTGTGAGATTGCCACAAAAATTAGATTTTTTAATGTTTTAAAGCCTAATTTTGAAATTGCATCATTTATGCTGGTAACTTTTCGAGAAAATCCATAATGTGCAGAATTACATAGTTTTAAAAGCTGCGAAGTTAACGATGCATCAGATGAAATAACCTTGGATAACTCATTAACCGTTATATCAGGTTTATCCAACATTTTTGCAACTTGTAAAACTACAGCATTCAGCTCCGGCAGTTTATCTACTTTTTCTACTACTTTTGAAATATCTGGTTTCATAAATAACCTTTGATTAATTTTCTACTTTTACTTCTTTTTCAATTTTATTTTCGGCTTCATTAAAGGAAAAATTTTGATGATTAAAACTTGCTATCCTGGAAGGATCCAGGAGTACTATTAAATTTCCGTTATATTTACCAACCCCCCATACACTACTTTCATTATCACCAATTTCTTTTGGGGGCTGTTCAACATCTGCGGAATTCATATGAGTTACCTCTGATACATTATCTACTATAAGGCCGTAGCGATTTTCTTCATTTTCTATAACTATTATTCTTAAATCATCTTTATTTCTTTTGCTACTTTCTTCACCTACTGAGCAGTCAACCATTTTTCTTCCGTCTATTATAGGAATGACGACACCTCTAAGGTTAATAACACCCTCTATTGTAGCTGCTGAATGAGGGATTTTGGTTAAAGGCTGATAAGTGATGATTTCTTGAATATATGTGATAGGCAGAGCATATTCTTCACTGCCTATGGTAAACACTACCAGCTGAAAATCAGTTTGTCCGTCTTTTAATAACTTGTCTAACATCTAAAAAACCTCTTATACCTTTTTGAACAAAGAATTTACATTGATAATAAGTGCAACTTGACCGTTTCCTAAAGTAGTTGCTCCAGAAATATAATCATCTTTACACAGTTTTTTATTTATTGGTTTTATTACAATTTCCTGTTGACCTATTAATTCTGAAACAATAATTCCCGAATATTTATTTTGTGATTTTATTATAACAACAGTTAAAGACTGTGATTTATCTTCAACATAATTTTCTACTTCCAACAGGTCATGAAGCCTGACCAAAGGAAGAGTTTTGCCCCTTAACACGATAACTTCATTATTTTGTATATTTTTTACCTGATTAGGCTCAATATTTATTACTTCACTAATGTAGTTTAATGGTGCCGCGTAAATTTCTTCACCCACTTTTATTAATAAAGCCTGAACAATTGCCATTGATGAAGGAAGGCTAATTATAGTAGTTGTGCCTTTGCCAATAGTTGAGTTAACTGTTACGTTACCTCCCAGTGATGCTATTTTTGATTTAACAACATCCATTCCAACACCTCTGCCAGAAACGTCAGTAGTAACTGCAGCTGTTGAAAAACCGGGTGCAAATATTAATTCTATTGATTGTTTTTGAGTTAAATTTTTAGCGGCTTCTCTTGTCAGAATACCTTTGCTTATTGCGGATTCTTTTACTTTTTCCGGATCAATGCCTTTTCCGTCATCCGTAACTTTGATAATAATATTTTCACCTTCGTTAAAAGCAGATAGTTCTAAGGTTCCTTTAGCTAATTTGCCGTTTTGAATTCTTTCTTCCGGGCTTTCTAATCCATGATCCATTGAATTTCTTATTAAATGAACCATAGGATCCCCGATTTCATCAACAACAACTCTGTCAATCTCTGTATCTTTACCCGTAATTTTCAGGTTAACTTCTTTGTTCAGGTCTTTTGCAAGATCTCGGACAAGTCTGGGGAATCGGTTAAATACCTGCTCCATAGGAACCATTCTTAATTTCATTACAATTTCTTGTATATCAGTAGTAATATTTCCCATTAGACCAACGGAACTTACCAATTCTGCATCCTTTAATTGACCTGAGATTTGATTTATTCTGGTTCTGCTTATTACAAGCTCACCAACCAGATTCATTAGTTTATCAATACGATCCGCACTAACTCGTACAGTTTGAGACAGTACTTTTGACGCGGATCCCGATTTGTTAAATACATTTTTATCTCTATCTTCTTCTATTTCTTCTTTATCATTATCATTATTAAAATTTTGATTAGAATTTATAGTTGATTCTTCTTTTTCTTCTTTAATATTGCCGTTTGAATCAAATGAATTTATATCTTCGGAATTTTGTTCTTGCAAAATTTCCGGTTTTGCAGGCTCAATTGGCTGGCTTATTGCCTGTTGAGCAAGTTTTGCCTCTACAGCTTTTACTAAATCTTCTTGCTCGACTAATGATGATAAATCCTCTGTCTCTACAGGAGGAAGTTCAGATACGGCTTCATCCGACGATGACGGCTGGTCAAAAGTAATATCATTTATTTCAACTTTTTCTATTTCCGAAATTTGATATATAGCATTAGAAATACCGTCACTCGTAAATTGACTAAGCAGATATATTTTAAATTTACCTTCAAACTGTGCGTTTTCCAACTCTTCCACGGTCGGAATTGTCTTTATAATTTCACCGTGATCTTCAACGGCTCTACTTACCATATAGGCTCTAACACCCGGTAAAACACAGTCATTTGTTAAATATACAATTAATTCTCTTGGTATAAAGCCACTGGAATAAGCTTCTTTTACTATTGCAACCTCGTATTCATTAAAATCTTCAAGATGAATCGCATTTTTTGACGTAGATTCTTTTGATGTTTCTTCATTATGGGGTCCAATCCCATTATTTTTTTGACCTGCATTTGGGCTTAAAAAACCTTCCAGATCGCGGACAAGCTTTTCAATGTTTTCTTTATTATCATTATCTTCGTACACACCGTCTGCAATATTATTTATTAAAGAATCCAACATGTCCAAACATTTAAATAAGATATCAATAATCCTGGTATCAGTACTTAAAGTCCCATTTCTCAGAGGCTCTAACAAATTTTCCATGTGATGAGTCAAGTCTGCAACATTATTAAAGCCCATTGTTTTGGACATACCTTTTAAAGTATGGGCAACACGAAATATGTCATTTAATATTTCTAAATTCCCGGAGTCTGATTCTAATGCTAAAAGACTGTCATTTAACTTTTGAAGGTTTTCTTTGGATTCATCTATAAACAAACCAAGATATTGATCTAGTTCCACTTCCAGCTCCTTAGTTTAAATATTTTTAAACATTAAAAATTATTAACTAAACTAATTAAAATTATAAACTATTTAGCTACTTTCTCAATACTAACAACAATAAAATATTAAAACGAGTTATATTAACATTTATCTAACAATATCATTTATTTAAAAAAAATTCCAGTAAATTTTTACACTAAATCTAATAGCTTATAAATTTGAAAAGCTTTATTTTTAGTTTAAATAGCGGATTTTTTTTATCAATTTTTTGTTAAATTATTTTAACAAACATTCTGTTAAATAATTCCAAACATTTATTGTATCTATGCTTATATAAAGTTTTCTTTCCAATAAGCTTTGTATTGTAGCTTTGTAACAAATGATCAGCCCATAGTCCAAGTTATTTGTATCATATATGGCTTTTAAAACTTGATTTCTAAAGTTTAAATCTCTTGTATTAACTTCTGTTTTATCAGCTAAAAATACTATTTTTTCAATATCAGACATGTTTTTATGGCCTATTGTATGCCACCTTATTGCATCTAAAACTTCTTTATCATTTATATCAAAATCTTTTTTTGCAATAAAAGCTCCTACCGGGGCGTGAAGTGTCTTGAATGCTGCCAATTCAGAGGCTGAAACTTTTATATTATTTTCTCTTATTAGTTTTAGCAACTCTTCGTTACTTTTGCTTTTAGCTATGTCATGAATTAAAGCTGCAAAACAAGCTTTTTCTACATCTGCATTAAAATATTCAGCAAGTTCTTTTGCAGTTTCTTCTGATCCTATGGAATGCAGATATTTTTCTTCTGACAGTTCTTTTTTTATGTATTCTTTTAGTTCTGCAGATAACGTACTTAATGATTTAGCTTTCATTTATATAATCCGTTTTTTTCTATATACTTTTCAACTTCAGGATGAACCAAATACTTTATTGATTTTCCATCTTTTATTTTATTTCTTATAAAAGTAGAAGATATATCCATTAGGGGAGTTTTAACTTCTTGATATTTAAAATTTTGCAATCTTACGGAATTTATAATATTCTCTATTGATTCAGAATCAGGTCTTGTCACTATTATAAACTTTACGAGGCTTGCCAGTTCATCTGCTTTATACCAGGTCTCAATCAGATGAAAAGCATCAGCTCCTATAATAAAGTTTAAATTATCAGTTTTATATAAGTCCAGTATTTCTTTTACTGTACGAACCGAGTATGACTTGCCGCCTCTTTGATGCTCAACATCACTTATTTCTATATTTGGATTGTCTTTAATTGCTAACTTTACCATATTAAATCTATGTTTAGCACATAAAATACCCTTATTGCGATGCGGTGGAAGGTAAGACGGAACAATAATAAACTTATCGGTATTTAATACTTCTCTTACTGTTTCTGCAATAATCAAATGCGAGATATGAACGGGATTAAATGTTCCTGTAAATAGTGTTATATTCATAATACTTAAGTTTTAAAAAATTTGTTATTTATTTAATTAATATATACATAAATTTGCCAGTTCAGACAATTCGATAAATTTGTTAATTATATTTATATAGCTTTCTCTGTCTGCATTACCGTTTATAATAATATCAGCAAACCGCATTGTTGGCTTAACATGAGTTTGTGCGTTTTTTATAACATTATTATAAGTTTTTACGGCGGCCTCACCTGTCAGGTAACGCTCAGATGCCCTTTTAAACCAGCGCATTTTTTGCTTTGAGTTGCTTATATCAACATATATCTTTAAATCAAATATATAATTAATATCTTCATTTAAATTAAATAATCCTTCTGATATGATGAATTTGCAAGGATTTACCAACTTGTGATTCTCTGTTCTTACAGCTTTATCGTCCATTGAATATTTAGGCAAAAAAACGCTTTGTCCCAGCATCAGCTTTTCTATATGTTCTTTTAGAAGGCTTAATTCTATAGCATCCGGTACATCAAAGTCGTAGCTTTGTGCAAAATTTTCAAATCCACCGGCTTTTTTAACGTCTTCAGACCTGTCGTAATAATAATCATCAGCATTAAGCCTTGTTACAAGATGAGACAGATTATTTTCTGTTTGATAATTAATTATAGAGGTTATAATGTCGTGAACAAACGTTGATTTTCCGCTTGCACTTTCGCCTGCCAGACCGATTGAAACCGGTCTGGCGATGACACCGAATACAAACTTGTCAATTATATTTTCGTCAAAATAAAGAAAAACAGGATTTTGATTTTTCCTGTCTTTTTCTAAAATATATAAAATATAATTCCTAAAAAAATTAGTTAAAGTGCTATTTTTTTCAATAGTTTTACTTTTTTTATTTTTAGAAATAAATGTTAATGAATCAGTAGAATCAATTTTGTTTAATTGTGCGTAATCTGTAGCTGCCATTATTCCTTCTCTTACTTTTTTTAAAAATTCAACTTATTTAATATAAAACATGAAAACTTAAAAATTTTACCACATTTAACTATTTGTTTCGATTCAAAATTTATTTTTCGGATTACTCTTTTTTCAAAGTCCAGTATAACAAATTTTTGTTTATTTAAATAGCACGGATTTATTAAATAAACAAAAAATTTTTATTACCCAATCGGGCTATTATAAAAGAGAGGTTACCTCAAAAGGTAACCTCTAGTTCTTTCACTATGGGTTAAATTTTATAAACTATTTTCAGCTTCATTTTTTTCTTTTAGTCAGATTTATCCAAAAATTTAATTCTTTTAAAAATTTATTTTCTATATTTCAAAGAATTATAAAAATCACTTAATATTAAGGCAGTTATAAACACACCCTTATTAAAAATTTTAGCTAAGCGATTATTTATATTAAACTTAATGCAACACTTGGAGCTTGGTTAGCTTGTGCTAATAAGGAAGTTGCAGCCTGCTGTAAAATTTGATTACGTGTAAGCTCAGCTGCCTCTACTGCTACATCCGCATCTCTAATTCTGGAATCAGATGCCACGAGATTTTCTACCTTAACTTGTAAACTTCTTACAGATGACTCTAATCTGTTTTGGTAAGCACCTATTGAAGAACGCCTTGTTGATATATCATTAATTGCAACGTCAATCTTTGATATATAGCTACCTGCAGCTGCAGTAGTAGAGAAGAATACGTCTAAATATGCCGGGTCATCAGTATCGAAAATTCCCAGATCCACAGAATTTGCCGACTTAAATGGAGCACTGACATCCAGTGAATTTAAGCTAATTGCATTAGCAACGTGGTTTGGCCCAAGTTGTAAAGAAAGACTGGATACACTTCCATCTAATAATTTCAGCTTATTGAATGCAGATGAGTCTGCCAATCTTGTAATTTCTTGTAAACGTTGATTAACCTCTGCTTTAATAGCGTCTCTTTCTCCGGAGCCGTATGTCCCGTTTGCGGCTTGAACCGTAAGATCTCTTATTCTTTGAAGGTTTTCTTGAATAATTGTAAGGTCACCTTCCGCGACTTGTAGCATATTAATACCGGTTTGAGCATTTGACATTGCTACTTTTGAACCTTGAGCCTGAGATCTTAATCCTTCTGAAATTGTCAATCCTGCTGCATCGTCAGAGGCCCTGTTTATTTTATAACCGGTTGACAATTTTTCAATCGATTTACTTATGCGATCCGTAGCATAACCCATATTACGTTGTACGATATTCGCACTAACATTAGTATTTATAATAACACCCATAGTTAGATTCTCCTTAATCCAGTTTAATACATCCTTGTACTAATCTCAAATTAAATGTGGGAAGCGCTTTCCAAACTTTGTAACATTATATTAACTTATGCTTACAATACTTAACATTATATTTAAGTCCAAAAATTCTAAAACTTTGGTATGAATCAAGGTTGGATATTTTGCCTTTAAATTAAGGTGAGACTTGCGATTTGCACCTATTTAAAGTTTAACTGGGTACTAGTATAAAAATTAAGAAGATGTTTTATGAAATCCTTTAATAAATAAAAGAACAGCCGGTGTTTATAAAAAGAATTTATTATTCATTTGTTAGTTTTTT
Organism: Candidatus Gastranaerophilales bacterium; assembly: GCA_028282645.1. Taxonomy (GTDB): domain Bacteria; phylum Cyanobacteriota; class Vampirovibrionia; order Gastranaerophilales; family JANQFW01; genus JANQFW01. The sequence goes on along the minus strand of JANQHM010000064.1, from coordinate 26,141 downwards.
ATTTATATTGTACAATTGATTTTGAAGTTTTGAGTATTTATTTTAAAACAAGGGGGAAATAATGAAACAACAATATTTAATCGTTGCAGAGCAAATTTCTTTTAGAAATAACAGGCTATCTGTAATCAATGTATGGGATCAATTTTCAGCACTTCATTTACCTGCAAAATTTAATTTTGACTTGGCTTTTATTTGTGGACCTAATTGGGATGAAGGCGAGTATGAGCTTAAGTTTAAAGTAAGATCAGGCAAAAACGAAAGTGTTGAGCTTGGAACAGTAAAAGCAGAAATAAAAAACAGACAATCTGTATTTAATGCCATTGCTAATAATTTAAACTTTTTGGCAGAAAAAGGATCTGAAAGCATTACTTTTGAAATAGAAGTAGATGGTAAAAAGATATTGGAAAGAGAATATCCTATTTCTTATCTGCTTGAATTAAAGAAAAAAGAAGAAGAAGAAGTTGAAGTTACAGTAGGGGCTGAAGCTCAATAATTTAAACAACTTTTTTAATAGTTAAAGAGGCTACCTGTATTTTACCTTTTGGTATTAACTGGCTGACTAATCGAAATTATATTGGAGCGAGTTATATTTTAAAAGGTTACAAAAACCAGGTAGCTTCTTTTATTTTTAATCAAGGAGATCTTATGAATAAAATAGTTATTACTTTGGCAATGATGATGTTTTTAAATTATAGTGCAGTAGAATCTTTTGCTAATGATACTGCTGTCATAGACACTTATAAAGTAATTAACAGTTACCCGCAAGCTAAAGAGTCTGCTGCAATAATTAAAAAACAGGAAAGAGAGTTGCATAAATTTATAATAGAAGCATCAAAAGATATTAAAAATGCTAAAAATGATGTAGATAAAAAACAAAAAGAAGAAAAATACAATAAAGCTTTAGCTAAAAAAAGAGCAGAGCTGAAAAGTAAAATGCAAGAGTGGAATAAACTCCAAAAACAAATTTATGCAGTTATAGAGAATGTGAGCAAGAAAAAGAAAATAAAAACAGTAGTAAGAAAAGAAAGCACTTTGTATGGTGCTGAAGATATAACTGAAGATGTTATTAAAAAATTAACCTCGCAAAAAAATAAGAAAAATTAATCAGTAATTATTTCCAATGATTTTTTTCCTGTTTTTATCAGGTATTCAATATGATTTTGCTTAATAAGCTCACCGCATATTAAAATAGGAATGCCGGGCGGATAAGGTACAATGGTTTCTTTTGAAACAAGCCCTTGGCATTCTTGTATTGGCAGTATTTTTGATTTTTTATAAAAAGCTTCTGCCGGAGAGAATATTACATATGCAGAGGTAAAATAATTGCCAGATTCAGGGGCGGAGCTTCTTTTAGGCAATGTATTTATTGCAAGAATCAGAGAAGACATCAACTTGTCAAGTTGTTTCTTGGTGGTACCTATGCCGGTGTGAGCCATTAAGGAGATATCGCTATTAAGCTCTACTTCTATATTTCTTTTATTTTCAAGATGTTCAGCTACTAAATTGCCTGAAATATCTTTTAGCTTAAACAATAGCTTTGTTGGGTCATGGTTTACGTCATAAAAAGTAATTTCAGGGTATTTTTGTAATTTTTGCTTAAATTTTTCTATGTTTTCCAAGAGCTTATTTAAATTCTTTTCTCCTTGTAGTGAATTTATGTGCTCAATCGCTCCTTCTATACTTGCTAGCAGTATATAAGAAGGTGATGTTGTATTTGTTATGTTTAAACATTCTTGCATTTTGGCAGGTGTTATAGAGGTATTTTTACTTATATGCAATATTGCTCCTTGAGTTAAGCAGGATGCACTCTTATGTAATGATTGAACTGATGCGTCTGCACCCAGCTTGATAGCCGGCTCGGGCAGATCGTTATGAAAATTCCATAATGCACCATGGGCTTCGTCAACTATTAACTTGACATTTTTTTCTTTACATACTCTGGATATTTCTGCTACATCGGCAATGATGCCTTCATAAGTCGGATTTGTAATCCACACTGAAGTTATATCAGGATTATTATCCAGATGATCTTTTATTTTAGCAGTGCAAACATTATTTGATATATTCCAGTCACTTATCCAGTCAACATCTAACCATACAGGTACAGCTCCTGTTAAAATTAATGCATTTATTACAGATTTATGAGCATTTCTTGCAATCAGGATTTTTTCTCCTTTTTTAGCGGTGGCTAACATTAATGCTGTTATGCCTGAAGATGATCCGTTTGTTAAATAGAAAGATGCTTTGCTATCGTATATTACACCTGATCTTAGCTGTGACTTTAACAAGGTATCAGATGGATCTTGCAGGTTATCCAGTCCTAAAACTTCTGAGTAATCATATTTAAAAACTTTCTTGCCTATTACTTTTTTTAATGGAGGAAATATTATTTTTCCCTGAGAATGTCCGGGAGTGGTAAATAATGTCGGATTATTTTCTGTTATTTCTTTTAATTTATTGATTAAATGCATTTAATGCCCCTCTGTTAAAATTATGCCTGGTTAAGCCATATTAATAAGATTTAATTATAAGATAATTTTAACAATAAATAATTTTTTAAATAAGAAAAAAACTATTATAATAGTGGATTATTTTAAAAAAATTAACAATCAAAAAGATGCCTGAACACTACTATTGTAAGCATAATAAAAGTCAGGCATCCTGAATAGTTAGAAATTCCTTTTTATAAAAAATTTTCAGGGCTTTTTGTTCAGTTAATCATTTTGGGCTAATTTTCGATAAGGAACCATTTTAAGTAAAAGCCCAACGGGCTTAGTATTACGTTTAAAAATATTACCCGCATTAAAAAGAGAATTGTCAGATCTTTTATTACTTTCAGCCTTTTTAAAATTCGCCGGATCCTTTAAATATCTGATAATATCTTCTTTGTTATCAGGAAGTTCTTTTATTGCATTCTCATATCCAACAAGCTTATCCTTTGGAGTTTTTATCTCCTTTGCATTCCAGCAGAATACTTCAAAAGCTTTATTTGTTATAGGGGTTTCTATGCCTGCTATCTCGCCTAACCTCATTATGACTTTTGTATTAGCTAAATCTTCAGTTATATATCTGTGATTTGCAAGCTTATCAGCAGTAGGTGGCCTGGAGCTATAAACATTTTTGCAAGCTTGAAAAGCATCATAATATGTTTTATACTTTCCTATTCCATAATGTCGATTTAAAGCCTCACTTATTGACTCAGTTTTAAGATTAAAAGCTTTTGCTATAGCCATTCTTTCTTTATCCATGCCTTCCATAATCCTGGCAACTTCAGGAGTAATGCCTTCAATATAATGATTATAAGAACTATTCATTTTCTCTTTAAAAGCTTCATTACTTTCACCCTTTAATCGCTTTGGATATTCTGCCTTACTATCTACTTTCTTAATACTTTTTAAAAGATTGTCAGAATTCAAAACAACTGCGCAGTGGTAAATATAATTTTCTCCACCCAGAATAATATCAAGCGCAGATACTGGATTAAATTTCATTACATTTTCTTTTTCCTTTTTTAAAGGAAATACTTTATCTAGCGTTTGAAGAACATTGCCAATTTTTGACTTGGGAATAACTGCTATATCTATCTGGGATTTTCGTTTAGCATCAAGTATACCATTCATTCTACAACCATATGGAGCTGTTTCCACCAGGCCTACAGTTACATTGCTATTTGTTGACTCTGAAATTTTTTTTGCTGTCTCAATTACACCACCTTCGCCGCCGGGCATTAATATAACAGTTTTACCATCAAGACTATTGGACCCGATTTTATCAAATATTTCTTTTCTTGCACTTGGCTCATCAGGTAAAGTTACAATAATAGTGTCAGAATTGTTTATACTTTCATTGAATTTCTGTTTATCCCATTGAGGTATAAAATTACTTGCAGAAAGTTCTATAAAATTTTCTTCTTTGGTAAAAGTATTTTTTACTACGGTTCCATTAAATTTATATATTGGTGCCAGCCGTGAAGCAGTATTTTCGCTGTCTCTTCTAGGAAGGACCATTTTAATATCAATAGGTTTGTTCAATTTTATATTTTGAAGCATTGAGTCAAGCATAACTCCAAAGCCCAAATGGCCTGACCCCATAACAAGAATCTTTTCTTTACTGTTTGGATTATTTTTTAATGATGACTTATTCTTTATATTTTTTATATAACTAGACATTTCAGGACTTATCTTTGCTTTTTTAACAAGATCATCAAATTTAGGATCAATAGAAAAACTTTTACCTTTGAATGATACAACATCTCTTTTTAGAACTTTTATTTTAGGCATATAATATTTATTTTCATTGCAAAAAAATTTTTTTTCAATATTAAAATTGCTCCCCTTTTGAGGGAATATTTGCGGATTTGTTAAGTTCATTTTTTTTATTTCTCTCTTTTTTTAAGCTTATGTATTTGTTTGTTAAAGACAAGAGTACGGCAAGCCTAATTTTTTGTCAATATTTTTTTAGATTTTTTTAATTTAAATAAAAAATATTATGAAAGAAAAAAAATAAAAGACAAGCTGTATTTCAATAGAATACTTGATTCCCAAGCTTGGATAAAAATATATTACTACCAAACTAATTTAAATATTAACAATTTAATATTTTAAAGATAAGTACGGCAACCCTAATTTATTAACTTAAAAAAAATAAAGAACCACAAAAAATGAGCAGATATTAAACTACCCACTCATTTTGTATAAAAGATTTTAAGTTTTTTATTCAATAAAATACTCCGACCCTTGGGGCACTAACTTATGCAAAGCTTTGCTTTGCGTTTAAAGTTATGGAGCTGATACCTTGACCCTTGGGTCGAGGAGGTTCATTTATGCAAAAATACTAAAAGACCTTTTGATCTCTTTGTCCAATTGCTTCTTTGCAGACTCTTCCATTGCACAGGAGGCTTTGTATAGCAAGCCGTTTGTTGCTTTGTCCGCCATTAATTTTTTATCAAGTGCATGAGCTGAACCAAAGCTCAAATTGGAGTTACCAGCTGCATTTGTTAATGCTTGATTTGCGTTCATAATATTAGCAGCTGAATTGAGTCTGGTATTCATAGCCCAGTTTCTGAACATTACTAATCCTACTAATGACATCTTGCTTCTCCAACATTTCTTCCTACTCCGGGTTATTATAATATTTTCTTTAAAATATGTAAACACCCATGTATATTAAACCATAAAAACTAAACTTTTAGTGCTTTTATTAAGAAAAATTTAATATACTAATTGCGAAAATACTTTTATTCCCAGTAACCGGCGCGTGCTTTTTCTGTTTCCCACACACAGACTTTTGATAACTGAGGTATTTCTTTTTTTAGTTGTTGATAAATATACTTTGCAATTATTTCACTGCTTGGACTAACGTTTTTAAACTCCGGTAACTCGTTTATATCTTTGTGATCCAGCCTGTCAAGTATTTTATTTAATTCTCTTTTTAAAATTTTAAAATCAATAAGAATATTAGACTCGTTTAATTGCTCGCCTTGCGCATAAATTTCAACTTTCCAGTTGTGGCCGTGCTGATTTTCGCAGTTACCTTCGTAGTTTAATAAATGATGTGCCGCGGAAAAATGGCCTTCTACTTTTACTTCAAACATTTTCGCCTCTTTTATACAGGTCTTCAACTAAATTTCTGATTACTCTTGAATAATCTAAAAAATATTTTGGAGTTAAGTAAGGTGAAAATTTTTTATCACCTACAATATACTATCTCTTATTATTTCACAAAATTTTATTAAGTGCTTTCTGTTGTTTTATTGTTTTTTATTTTATTTTTATTATTTTTATTTTAAAATTAAAATTTAAAAAAAGAGTAAAATTAGACATAATTTGGGAGTAATAAAATGCAAGAAACACAAAAGTTACTAGATATAGCAAAACTTGCCGCCTACGAAGCAGGCAAAATTCATTTAAAACATTACGAAAAAGAAAAAGATATCTCTCAAAAAAGCAATGAATTCGATCTTGTCACAAATGTAGACAAAATGTCTGAAGAAAAAATAATTTCCATATTATCGAAAAACTTTCCGGACCACTCTATTTTATGTGAAGAAAGCGGTAAACATCAAACCCGGGACTCAGATTATGTATGGGTAATTGACCCAATTGACGGAACAACAAATTACACCCATAATTTTCCGCACTTTGCAGTATCAATCGGGCTTGTTTACAAAAATGAATACTATCTGGGCGTAGTATACGACTCCTTCAAAGATGAGCTGTTCGGTGCAACAAAGGGAAACGGCTCATTTTTAAACGATAAGCCAATACAAGTAAGCTCAACGGATAATCTTAGACAAAGCTTGCTGGCCACAGGATTTCCTTATATAAAAACAGGACTGGGCCAGGAAAATTTAAAATACTTTACAAAATTTCTTTTCGAGGCTCAGGCCATAAGAAGACCCGGCGCAGCCGCACTTGATTTATGCTACATAGCCTGCGGAAGATTAGACGGATTTTGGGAACTGGGCTTATCTCCCTGGGATACAGCAGCAGGCATTTGTATTATTCGAGAAGCCGGCGGAAAAGTTACAAATTTTGACTCTGAAGATTTTGATATGTACAATAAAACTGTACTAGCCTCTAATGGCAAAATTCAAGATAAAATGATGAATATAATAAAGTCCTGTCAGTAAACTTCGGAGTAAAAACTATGATAAATAAACTTTTAACAGCATTATTAATATTATTTATTTTTCTAACTAATCAATCATTTGCTGAGTCTAATAATGCTATAGATTTAAATAATCTGTCAGACAAGCCTTTTAAACTAAAATTAAACCCGCCAAAAACACTTGATAATACTAATACTGTTCAGGTTGCAAAAAAAACAAGCTACCTTTCCAATTCAAAATATCGCATAAGCGCAATCAATCCCAATAAGGATAATAACCCTTCAGGCAGTCATTATCCCGGCTATCGCGGAGCAAATCAGCTTATTATATATACAAAAGACTTTGGACAATCTACTTTAACCAATGAATACGGTATAGAAGTTATTGTAGAAAATAATACAGCAGTTAAAACAAGCAGTTCCGATTCTTTTATTCCACAAAACGGTTTTGTAATAAGTGCTCACGGCAAGGCAAAAAAATGGATTAATCAGAACATAATAGAAGGAGCTATAGTAAATATAAATAAAAATACAAAGACGCTTGAGGTATCAATAATTCCGGAGAGCTATTTATTTAAGGCTCAACAACTGGTAAATATAGCAAAAACATCTTATGATAAATATTATCGATCTAATAAGTCAGAAAAATCAACAATAGCAAAAGAAAGATTAATAACAGCGCAGAAAAATTTAAAAAGAGCAAAAAGTAATTTAAGAAAAAAACATTATAAAAAAGCCCGACAATTAAGCTCTATAGCTTCAAGCTATGCAAATCAAGCTATTTATTACTCAATACCTGCTAAACCTGATGAGTTTCATGGTGTATGGATCAGACCTGTTGAAAAAACAAGCCAAGACATAATCTTAACGCTTGAAAAGCTAAAAGATATGGGCATAGAAAATATTTTTCTGGAAACTTATTATCAAGGAACCACAATTTTTCCAAGCACAACAATGGCTCACTATAACCTGACAACTCAAAGAAAAGAATTTATGGGCTGGGATCCTTTAAAAGTATGGATAGAAGAAGCCCATAAAAGAAACATGAAAGTTCATACGTGGTTTCAAACTTTTTATGTAGGCAACCAAAATCCGTCAAAAAATCCTAAGCATATTTTATCTCTTTATCCCAACTGGGCAAATGTTCAAAGAAAAAACATAGGTTCAGTTCAGCCAATGCCTTCTTTGGCCGAACATTCCGGTTATTTTCTTGATCCGGCTAACCCTCAGGTACAAAGATTTTTATGCACTTTAATACAAGAAATTACTAATAATTATAATATAGACGGTCTAAACGTAGATTATATAAGATATCCTTCGAGTTTAGCCATGAATTTTCCAAATTTTCTTAATTCTACCTGGGGTTATACCAGATATGCACGAAAAGAATTTGAGAACATGTATGGCATAGACCCGATGAATATCGATCATAGCCATCTGTTATGGACTTATTGGATGCTTTACAGACAAAATAAAATAAATAACTTTGTTTTTAACCTAAAATTAATTACCAATAATAAAAATATAATGATCTCCACAGTTATTTTCCCAAATTTAATAAAAAGCTCTCATATTAAGATGCAAAACTGGAAAACCTGGGGTGATTACGGATTTGTTGATGCATTTACACCTTTAATTATGAATAATAATGAAAAAATAGCATATAAATACGTTAAAGAAATAAAACAACAGTTTAACAGGCCTGTTAATATTTACCCGGGCTTATTTGAGCCTTTTACGTCTTCTTCTCCCATTGATATGTTAAAACAAATTGAAGCAATAAGAGAAGCAGGGGGGCAGGGGATTGTATTATTTGACAATGCTCATCTAAAAAATGAATATATAGAATCATTAAAAGCTCGAATTTTTACAAATAATTGAGTTTAGTTTTATTTTGCTTTTAAATTATGATTTGGCTAAAATTACTTTATATATTTATATTACCTCTTTATAAAGGGCGGGGTTTTGATTGATACATCAATAATATTAGAAAAGTTAAAAAATGCAGCAAAATCCGGTGACAAACAAGAACTTGTTAAAGAACTGAATAATATTCACTATGCCGATTTATCAGAGCTTTTTCCGCTTTTATCTTCCGAGGAAAGGCCGGAGTATTTTGAGCTGCTACAGGAAGATAAAGCCGCAGACTTATTGGAGGAACTCAATCCTCAAATACAAGTCGAATTATTAGACTCAATTCCCCATGATAAAGCCGCAAGAATTATTCTACACATGCCGCACGATTCAGTGGCAGATTTTCTGGCAGATTTATCGGATACAGAGTCAGAATCATACCTTGCCAAATTGCCAAGTCGCGTATCTTCACAAATCAGAGAACTTTTAAGCTACAACGAAGAATCCGCGGGCGGATTAATGAACTCCGAAGTCTTAAGGGTCAATGAGGCAATGACTGTAGAGGACACACTTGACTATGTACGTAAAATGGCAGAAAGTGACCGTGTTGATTTTTATTATATTTATGTTGTGGACAAAACTAATCACTTAAGAGGTGTTTTAAGCTTAAGAAAACTAATCACCTCTTTACCTCGCATAAAAGTGGAAGAAATAATGGCAACAGATGTAATAAAGGTAAATGTTGGAGATGATCAGGAAACTGTAGCGGATACACTAATAAAGTACGGATTCCTGGCAATTCCCGTAGTAGATGACTACAATAAATTAAAGGGTATTATTACTTGGGATGATGCCCAGGAAGTATCAGAAGAAGAGACAACGGAAGATATTTATGCATCATCAGGTATTTCTACAGATATTGACGAAGATGAAATCCTCGTAGGAAAGATAAGTCAATCGGTTAAAGCACGTACGCCCTGGTTATTTATAACACTCATTGGAGAATTTGTTGCTGTTAATGTCGCAAATCACTTTAACTACACGCTTGAAGCACTTCCCGTTATAGCCATTTTTATGCCTTTACTTGCCGGGCTGGGAGGTAATATAGGTACCCAAAGTATAACAATCATTGTAAGAGGCCTTTCAACAGGCCAAATATCACTGGGTTCTTCTATCTATCATGTGTTTAGGGAATTAAGAATAGGTTTATTGATCGGATTGTTTTTCGGTGTTATTGTTGCTTTAACAACTTACTTATGGAAAGGTAATTATGTACTGGGAATTGTTGTAGGGCTTGCAATGATTATAAATATGACACTAGCTGCATTACTAGGTACTGTTACACCTTTTGCACTTAAACGGTTTAATATTGATCCTGCTGTAGCTAGTGGACCTTTTATAGCAACTACTATCGATGTTTTAGGATTGGCTATTTACTTTTCATTAGTAACGATATCACTGGGATATTTGTCTTAAACATTCTCTTACATAGAAATACCAACATTTCATAGCAATTTATTTATTTTTTTTAACTTTATATATATACAAGATACTTTACTATACTAACTCAAAAATACTTTTCAGATTATTTAATCGTGTTAAAGCTTATAAAATAAGCTATTTTCTGAATTGCAAAGCGGAAACGTTAAAAAATGAAATGGTCAATTTTACTTTTTATAAGCTCATTCAAAAGAGTAATCTAAAATTTATTATTGAAGCAGTATAAACAATTAATAGAGTGAAAGCTATGGACAAAAAAATTGGGGCATTTGACTATATCGATGTCGCATTAGTTGATAAATACAGCGATATGAATGGTAATGACGTAGAAAGAGACATACAGGAACTATCTATGACAGTTGATGCTGTTTGGAACGCTATGAATCTTATGGGTATTAATAAAGTCAACATAATTAAAGCAAAGAAAAACTTTAAAGATGCAAATCCAGCATAAAATAAAGAGAAATCTAAAATTTTAATTTTATACAGGTTCCAAATTGAATTTCAGATTTCTCTTTTGAATAAGCTTATTTTATTAGTTTTTACCTGATTAAATAATCTGAAAAGTATTTTTGAGTTAGTATAAACGAACCTGAATAAATAATTCGAGTTAGTCGTGAGCCTTTAAAAAACCATAACTAAAATATAAAATTATTCCAAGTGTTACCCATATGCCAAATACAATTAAGGTAAGCACAGGCATGCCCATGTAAATTAGAGAAAAGCATATCAGTGCGCCTAAAGGACATGTTACATATGCATAAGGCACTTTAAATGCTCGTTTTCTGTTGGGCTCTTTTATTCTTAAAACTAATACTGCAATGCATACCATCATAAATGCTGTTAATGTACCTATATTACAAAGTTCAGCCGCCCTATTAATATCAAGAACTATTGTACCTAAGGCTATAAGTATACCTGTTGCCAGAGTAATAACATGAGGAGTTTTAAATTTTTTATGTACTTTTGCAAGGCTGGGAGGTAGCAATTTATCTCGGGACATCGCAAATAAAACTCTTGACCCGCCCATTTGCATTACAAGCAGCACTGATGTCAAGCCTGCAACCGCTCCTGTAGATATTAAGCCTGCTATCATATTTTGATTAACATTTGTGAGTGCAACCGCAACAGGGGCATGTGTATCTATGCTATTCCAGGGTACCATGCCTGTAAGCACTGCAGATACTGATATATATAGAAGAGAACAAATGATTAATGTCCCTATAAGTCCTATTGGCAAATTTTTTTGAGGATTTTTAGTTTCTTCTGCTGCTGTAGATACTGCATCAAATCCTATATATGCAACAAATACCAAAAAAGCACCTGCTGCTACACCTTGCCAACCATTAGGAAAGAATGGAGTCCAGTTTTCGGGTTTAACATAAAACGCGCCAACCCCTATAAAGGCTAAAATAACTGCTAGTTTAGTTATTACCATTGCTGTAGCAAACCTGGTACTTTCTTTTATACCAATATAAAGGATAGTAGTCATTATAACCACTATGATCATTGCGGGCAAGTTTAAACAAATACTTAATCCTCCTATATTAGGTATATGCTCTGCAGGATTAAGACCTTGTTCCTGATATTTGGCTGCTGCTGTCCAATAATCATAGATAAGCCATAAAGGAGGATCTACCAGCCATGCCGGCAATATACCGCTCATACCTTTTAGTGTTTGTATAAAGTATCCTGACCATCCGCAAGCTACAACAATACTTCCTACTATATATTCAAGTATTAGAATCCAGCCCATAAGCCAGGCAAATAATTCTCCTATAGTAGCAAATGTATATGCATAAGCACTGCCTGCTACCGGTATCATTGATGCCAGCTCAGAGTAGCTTAATGCTGCAAGTGAGCATGCTATAGCTGCGATTAAAAAGGATACCACCAGCCCCGGTCCTGCTCCCAGGTGGCCGGCACTACCGGCTGCGGCAGTACCCGAAAGCGTAAATATTCCAGCTCCTATTACAGCCCCAACGCCAAGTATAATTAAGTCTATAGCTGATAAATTTCTTTTTAGACCTGTTTGGTCTGCTTTTTCTACAAGTTGCTCAGGTGTTTTTTTTCTGAAAATCTTTTGTTTAAAGTTAAATTCTTTAATTTCTTCAGAAATATTTGTTTGTAACTCTTCCATAATTTACTCCAGTATAAATTCCTATATATCTTTTTATTTTATAATTAAATTATTTTTATAAAAATATAATAAAATCAATATAATTATAAAAGGAACTGCTTACATTAGGCAATTCCTTTTAATTATTTATATATGAATTTTTGCGTATCACTATTGATGGTTATATTTTATACAGATATAAGTTTTCTAATCCTTGAATAGCAGCGATACAATCATTACAAATTGTAGAGTACTTTTTGCTTGAGCCTATAGTCTCAGAAAACTTCCAGCAACGTTCACACTTATAACCTTTAGAATCAACCACATATATGATATAACTGTCTTCTTCATATATATTAAGTGCATTATCAATGCTTTGCCCATCTTCAAGAATATTGGCCTGAGATGTAATAAATATCATTGCAAGGTCTTGTTTTGAGGATATTAAAGTATCTTTTAACGTTATATTGTTTTTTACATCTATATAAACACCTGTTTCAAGAGAGCTTCCGATTTTTTTATCAGCCCTGATAGGTTCAATAGCTTTCGTTACTATTTCTCTTAATTTAAGAATCTCATTCCACTTGGAATTAATAGACCCATCAATATATTTTTCATTTACTTTTGGCCAGTCAGTAAGTAAAATACTTTTCACATTACCTTTTTGGGCTTCCGGTATGTATATCCAAATATCCTCAGCAAGGTGCGGAGTTACAGGAACCAATAACCTGGTTAATACCTGCAATATCTCGTGAAGTACAGTCTGACATGCCCTTCTGTTTACAGATTTTTTACCTGCTGTATATAATCTGTCTTTTACAATATCCAGGTAGAAAGAACTTAAGTCAACAGCCGCAAAATTTTGTAAAAGCTGATAATATTTATAAAATTCATAATTATTAAATGCTTCTGTTACTTTTTGAACAAGAATCTGCAATTTATGAAGAGCATATCTGTCAATCTCGTAAAGGTCCGAATATTCAACGCTGTCCCTAGCTGGATCAAAATCAAAAAGATTACCCAGCAAGAATCTGCTGGTATTTCTAACTTTTTTATAAATTTCCACTAATTGTTGAATTATATTTTCACTGATCTTTACGTCATGAGTGTAGTCAACACTGGCTACCCATAGCCTTAAAACATCTGCACCGTATTTACTTACAATATTTTGAGGATCAACAACATTTCCAACACTCTTGCTCATTTTACGGCCGCTTCCGTCAAGTACAAAGCCGTGTGTTAATACAGACTTATAAGGAGCTTCTCCTTTTGTGGAAATACTTGTAAGCAACGAAGACTGAAACCAGCCTCTGTGCTGGTCAGAGCCTTCCAGATACATTTCTGCGGGACTGCCTTTTAATTCATCTTTTCTTGCATCTAAAACAGCTGCGTGAGTAATGCCACTATCAAACCAAACATCCATTATGTCTGTTTCTTTCTTAATATCAGAGCTTAAGCATTTAGGGCAGCTAAATCCTTTCGGAAAAATTTCCGCTGCCGAGTATTTAGTCCACGCATCAGACGACTCTTTATCGAATAAATCAGCAACTGTTTTTATTGTTTCATCTGTAATAATACTTTCTTTACATTCTTTACAGTAGAATACCGGGATAGGTACTCCCCACGCTCTTTGTCTGCTTATACACCAATCAGAGCGGGATTCTACCATGTTGTAAATTCTTTGATGATTATTAGCAGGTATCCATTGCACACCATCAATTGCTTTTAAGGCTTTATCCCTAAAGGCTTCTACATCAACAAACCATTGTTCTGTTGCTCTGTAAATAACAGGATGTTTGCACCTCCAGCAGTGAGGGTAGCTGTGCTGTATTTCACTGTGTCCCAATAAGGCTTCAAGTCCTTTTAATTCTTCTACAATAACTTTGTTAGCTTTATTGTATCCTAATCCTTCAAACTTACCGGCCTCAGCTGTAAATATACCTTTATCAGTAAGTGGAGATAAAATACCTATTTTATATTTATTTCCAACTTCATAATCTTCAAGACCGTGACCCGGTGCTGTATGAACTGCTCCTGTACCTGCTTCTGTGGTTACATGTTCCCCTAATATTACTAAACTATCTCTATCGTATAAAGGGTGTTTTGCTTTTAGATATTCAAGCTTATCACCTGTCATTGTATATAATATTTTATAAGAATCTTCTTCCCATTTCACACCTTGTGCAAAGCTTTCTAATAAATCCTTAGCAATTATATAAACTTCTTTTTCCTCTATTTTTTGTACAAAAACATATTCTAGTTTGGGATGTACTGCAATAGCAAGGTTTGCAGGTAATGTCCATGGGGTTGTAGTCCAGATAACCATATATAGAGGATTATCCATATTTAGCTCTGCTATTTCATAAGCTTTAAGAGCATTTTTGCCTTCCAGCTGGAAACGCACGTAAATACTATGAGACGTATGATCTGCATATTCAACTTCTGCTTCAGCAAGTGCTGTTTCACAGTCTGCACACCAGTATACAGGTTTTAAACCTTTATAAATATAGCCGTTTTTGTGCATTTGACCAAAAACTCTAATTTGTGTTGCTTCAAATTCAGGATTTATTGTTATATAAGGGTGCTCCCAATCTCCGCAGACTCCCAGTCTTCTAAAATCTTTTTCCTGGCCTTTTAAATTTTTAAGAGCAAATTCTCTGCATTTTTTTCTTAAAACGTGTGGGCTGACTGATTCTCTACCGCCTTTGATTGACTTTACCACAGCATTTTCTATTGGCAGGCCATGTCCGTCATAACCGGGCACATATGGACTGTAAAAACCTGCTTGTGTTTTATATTTTATAACTATATCCTTTAAAATTTTATTTAAGGCTGTTCCAATATGTATCTTGTTGGAGCTAAGGTAAGGTGGACCGTCATGCAATAAGAACTTGGGAGAATCTTCTCTTTGCTCCACGCTTTTTTCATAAATTTTATTTTCGCTCCAGAATTTTTGAATTTCAATCTCTTTTACTGCAGCGTTTGCACGCATTTTAAAATTAGTTTTAGGTAAATTTAGAGTGTTTTTATATTCAAATTTTTGTTCTTCACTCATTTGTTTTTCCTTTTCTCCCCTTGTCTGTATCGTATATATACTACTTCTAAAATACTTTTCAGATTTTTTAATCAGGTAAAAGCTGATAAAACAAACTAAACTCTGAATTGCGAAGCGGGAGCGTTAAAAGGTGAAATGGTCAATTTTAACTTTTATTAAGCTCACTCCAAAGAGTAATCTGAAATTTAATTTGGAACCTGTATAATACCTATAATTTTATCATAATAATAATTCAAAAGAAAAAACAATTTTTTTATAATTCAAGAGTAATCTTAAATTTATTTTTTAAGCAGTAATTAATATATTTGAAATAAGAGAATGTTTAAAATATCATGGAATATGATATTAAAATTGGGGCTGGCATTGAAATGCAGATAGCGGATATAAAAAAAATAAAAAATAGGGTAAAAGAACTAAGGAAGCAGATAAATTATCATAACTATCTTTATTATGTAAAGGATGCTCCTGAAATTACAGATTTTGAATTTGATAAGCTTTTTAAAGAATTAAAAAATTTGGAATTGAAATTTCCTGAACTTGTTACACCTGAGAGCCCTACGCAAAGAGTTGGTGAAGAACCCTCTGAAAAGTTTGAGCAGGTAAAACACAGTGTTAGGCTTTATAGCCTTGATAATGCAAATAATGAAGAAGAATTGCTGGATTGGTATAACAGGATTAAAAAAAGCTATCCTAACGAGCATGGCATTGAAATTGTATGTGAATTAAAGATTGACGGCCTTGCTGTGGCTTTAACCTATGAACGCGGGATTTTTACACAAGGTGCCACTCGTGGTAACGGAATTGCCGGGGAGGATATTACTACTAATTTACGTACTATCAAAAGTATTCCGTTAAGATTATTTGATATACCTGATGAGCTGCCCGAGACTATAGAGGTAAGGGGCGAAATATTTATGCCGAAAAATGCATTTGATGAGCTTAACCAACGCAGAAGAGAACAAGGTGAACCGGAATTTGCAAATCCAAGAAATGCGGGTAGCGGCTCTGTTAGACAACTGGACCCTAAAATAACAGCTGAAAGAAAATTATCTATTTTTGTTTATGGTGCTGTTGCACCTGATTTTAGCGAGGGTATTTCTTCAACACATTCAGGTAATCTTGAAATTTTAGAAAAACTAGGCTTTAAGGTTAATCCTGATACAAAAGTATGTAAAAACATTAAAGAAGCTCTTGAGTTTTGTAAAAAGTGGAATACAGACAGGTTTAAGCTAAAATATGCTACAGATGGCATTGTTGTAAAAGTAAACAGCCTGAAAAAGCAGCAAGAATTAGGATTTACCTCCAGAAGTCCCCGATGGGCTATTGCTTATAAGTTTCCTCCTGAGGTAATACTGACCACTTTAAAAAAAGTTGAATTTAGTGTTGGGCGTACAGGTGCTGTTACTCCCGTTGCTGTTTTAGAGCCTGTAAAATTGGCCGGGACAATGGTGTCGAGGGCAAGTTTGCATAATGCAGATGAAATAGAACGTTTAAAATTAAGAATAGGAGATAAGGTTTACGTTAAAAAAGCTGCCGAGATAATCCCTAAGGTTATTGGAGTTGAATTATCTCAAAGGCAGGAAGGTAGTGAATCTCTTGTTTATCCTGACAAATGTCCTTCTTGCGGGCATAAACTTGAGCGTAAAGAGGGCGAGGTTATAAATTTTTGTCCTAACTTTATGGGGTGTAAAGCCCAGATAATTGGAAGGATTGAGCATTGGGTAAGTCGTAATGCTATGGATATTGATGGAGTTGGAGCTTCTTTGATTAAACAGTTTGTGGAACACGGTTTGATTAAGGATCCTGCTGATTTATATCAATTAACAAAAGAATCCTTAATGGAGCTTGAAAGAATGGCGGATAAGTCAGCCGGGAATGTGGTAGAAGGAATTCAGGCTTCCAGGGATCGTCCTGTAGGTCGATTAATAAATGCTCTTGGTATAAAATATGTAGGCAAAGAGACTGCAGATATTCTTGGACAGGAATATAACTCTATTGAAAATATTAAAAATGCTTCTTTTAAGGAGCTTGAGAATATAGAAGGCATTGGTGAAAAAATAGCCGATAGTATTATAAATTATTTTAAAAATCCTGATGTGCTTGAGATGATTGACAAATTGGAAAAAAATGGGGTTAAGCTCAAACAGGACATGCAAAAAACAGATAAGCCCAGGCCTTTATTAAACACTAGTTTTGTACTTACGGGTACATTGTCGACTATGGATAGAAAATCTGCAAGTGATATAATAAAAGAAATGGGTGGAAAAGTGACCAATAGTGTGAGCAAAAAAACTTCTTGCGTTATAGTAGGAGAAAGCCCCGGTTCTAAATATGACAAGGCTGTAAGTCTTGGTATTACAGTTTTAGATGAATCTCAGTTTATTGAGCTTATTGAAAAGCTACAAGCTGGAGGAATAGAAGAAGTAAATGAATAAAAATTTTAAAGTTGTACAAATAAATGGTTTATCCGGCATATTATTTCTTGTGTTGATTGTAACAGGGCTATTTTGTGGTTTTGTTATTTTTCCTATATGGGTAATAATGACGGTTTGGAATGCAGTAGTCGCTGATATATTCTATGGCCCTGTGATTAATTATATACAGGCAGCAATGTTATGGATCCTGGTTGCACTGGTATTATATTTAATACTAAAAAATAGTGTTTCCATTAAGATTCAACGGGATGCTAACTTATCAGAAGAAGAGTTGAAAGAGTTAGATAATGCTACGGCTAAATCAGAAGACTCTACAGACGAAGACAATTAATTATTATTCCAGATTATTATTAAAAAATTTATAATAAAATAAAAAAGTGCTGTCTTCAGCACTTATCTCTACAGGGCACATAAATGAAACAACAATTAATTTATAAGCCTTAAAGCTATTTTTGCAAGCTTTTCACGTTTCTTTTTCCTTTGCATACAAATTGATTCAATTGCCCCTTGATAGCGTGTGAAAAGATACGTCCCATCCTCCTCTGACAAGTTTATTAAACTTGCATTCAAAAATTTTTTTGCTTCTTCAAACCTTTTTAATTTTATCAAAATTGCTATTTTTTGATCATAAAGTGAAGGCAATAAATACTTCTGATTGTCGCTTATGTTAGAGAAAGCTCTCTCGCAACATTCCAAGGCTTCTTTTTGCATACCTAGAATATCTAGCGCACTTGCCTTGGCTCCATAAGCTTCAACTGAATAAGGATCAATTTCCAATGCTTTATTAAAATAACCGAGAGATTCATCTTTTTGTTCTATACTAAATAAAACATCTCCTTTTAAGACTAACGCTTTAACATTGTCAGGCTCAGTGGTTAACGCTTCGTTGACCTGTTCAAGTACAGTGTCGTAGTCTCTGTGATAAATAAAATTATCACTGGCCTCTCTTACTATCTTTTCCACTCTCAGGTTATAGACTTTCCTGCTTTCTCTATAACTTTTTTTCGTATGATTAACTATATTCCTCATTTGCTCCGTTTTCCCCAACCAAAAGAAATCCGATAACTTAATGATACTAAAAACCTTGTTTGGCGCAAGTTCAATTTGAATCATGACTTTCATGCAGGACAACAACGATAAAGCATGCTCATAATTTAGTTTTTTAGAAATAATCTCATGTTCAAAGTTTTTAATCGTCAATATCCTGTTCTTGTCATGGATTATTACCAGCTAAAGTTTTTGTAAAATATTCTTAAATGTTATAAATGTTAAAGCAGGTCAAATCATGTAAAACTCAATCCCGACATGGTTTTTACAGATTAAAATAAATATCCCCAATTATTAAAATATCTTACAATTTATTAAAAAATACTAAGCTGTTTTTCTTTAGATAAAGTTCTTTTAATTAAAATTATGTTCAATATTTAATAAAAAAAACAAAAATTTATTTACTAAACTTTATAAAAAATTTTTATTTGTGTTGTATTATAAAAACTGTAATCAAAGCTATATTAAGTCTAAAATGCTACCCAGGCTATCTAATCCTGTTATAATCAATAAAACAGTCTATACATTAAAAGGAGGATATCCAAAATTTTATTGAAAAATAGTATAAAGATACTATATTATTATTAAATTTTTAAAGAATTTTTTTAATAAATTATTGTTAAAAAATAATAAATATTTAAATTATTATATTATTTGTTGTATAATATAAAAACTATACAGATGGGGAGTCAAAAAGGGAGGACTAAACGTGACCTCATTTTTATCAGATAAATTAAATTTAACTAATAATGCAAAAGTTGTCCTAGAAAGAAGATATCTAAAAAAAGACCAGAATGGTAATGTATCGGAAACACCGGAAGAAATGTTCTGGAGGGTGGCCAGTACAATTGCACAAGCGGATCATAATGAGCGTAAGGATAATCAGCACATAAAATGGCTATCGCAAGAGTTTTATAAACTATTTGCAGATAAATCATTTATGCCCAATAGCCCTACATTGATGAATGCAGGCAGGGAGCTCGGGCAATTGTCAGCCTGTTTTGTATTGCCGGTAGATGACTCTTTAGAAGATATCTTTGAAACAATAAAAAATACTGCTCTAATACACAAAAGCGGTGGCGGTACAGGATTTTCATTTTCAAGATTAAGACCCAAAAACGATATTGTAAGATCAACAATGGGCGTTTCTTCCGGCCCTGTATCATTCATTGAAGTATTTAATGCAGCTACAGAAGCTGTTAAGCAAGGCGGTACAAGAAGAGGTGCCAATATGGCGATTCTTCGCGTAGATCACCCTGACATCATAGATTTTATAAATGCTAAATTTGATACTGATAAGCTAACTAATTTTAATATTTCAGTTGGTATTACCGATGAATTTATGGAAGCTGTAAAAAGCGATAGTGAATTTAACTTAGTCCACCCTCGTACTAAAGAAACTGCTAAAACAGTTAATGCAAAAGAAATATTTGACCTTATAGTTGACCATGCCTGGAGAAACGGTGAACCCGGAATAGTATTTATTGATGAAATTAATAAATACAATCCAACTCCTAAAATTGGGGAAATAGAATCAACAAATCCTTGCGGTGAAGTACCATTACTACCATACGAAGCCTGCAATCTGGGTTCTGTGAACTTGGCTCAAATGATTAAATACGACGAAGACAAGCCTGAGGTTGACTGGGATAAGCTTGAATATGTTACCAAATTATCAATTCATTTCCTTGATAATGTTATTGCATTAAATAAATTTCCGCTTCCTAAGATAGAGGAAATGGCTCGAAAGAATAGAAAAATTGGTCTGGGTATAATGGGCTGGGCTGATATGCTAATGACTTTAAACATTCCTTATAACTCTGAGGAAGGGTTAACACTTGCTTCTCAGATTATGGAATTTATTGATTATCATTCAAAAGTGAAATCCGTTGAATTAGCTCAAGTTAGAGGTAAATTCGAGAATTTTAACGGTAGTGTTTATGATAACAATATGTTTTTATTTAATAAATATAAAGGTAGATCAGCGGGAACTATAACAGACGAAGACTGGCATAATCTTGATATAAAAATTCAAACAAACGGAATTAGAAATGCTACAACAACCTGTATAGCTCCAACAGGTACAATAAGTATGATAGCAGGGGCTTCAGGCGGCATTGAGCCGTTGTTTTCACTTGTCTTTATAAGAAAAATAATGGACAATACCGAGTTAATGGAAGTTAATCCTATCTTTGAAAATAAAGTAAAAGAAGAAGATTTATACTCTGAAGAATTAATGAAAATCATTGCAAGAGAAGGTACTGTTCAAAATATTAAAAACTTGCCGGATGATATTAAAAAAGTTTTTGTAACCGCTCATGATATTTCACCGGAATGGCATGTAAAAATGCAAGCAGCGTTTCAACTTCATACAGATAATGCAGTATCAAAGACAGTCAACTTTGAAGAGGACGCGACAAGAGAGGCCATAAAAGAAACTTATTATTTGGCCTACGAAAAAAACTTAAAAGGCATAACAGTATACAGAAACAATAGCAGAATTCAACCAATGAATCTTGATACTTCAAAAGATTCAAAAAAAGAGGAAGAAAATAAATCTAAAGAGTCAAAATCGGATAATAATGCAGAGAATAAAGCTGAAAATAATGATAAAAATAAAACAGTTGTATGCTGTTTAGAAAAAAATTCAAAAATTGTTACACCAAGAGAAAGACCAAATGTAACTTTCGGTATAACAGATAAAATACAAACCGGATGCGGGCCATTATACATAACGATAAATTCTGATGAAGAAGGCTTATGCGAAGTATTTGCAAGGATGGGCAAGTCAGGTGGCTGTGCGACCAGTCAGGCGGAGGCCACCGGAAGAATGATATCACTTGCATTAAGGGCAGGAGTAAATATACATTCAATCATTAACCAATTAAAAGGTATTCGTTGCCCGGCACCGTCAATAATTAAAGGTGATATAACGCTTTCCTGTTCTGATGCTATAAGTAAGGTATTAGAAAGAAACGCAGAAAAAGCGCAGAAAATGATTTATGGAGAAAGCTTTGAATATGTAGAATGCTGTGGAGAATATTCTGACAAAGAAATAACCACATCAATTGCAGATCTAGGCCTATGTCCGGAATGTCCGGAATGCGGAGAAATGATAGAATTTTCTGAGGGCTGCATATTATGCAAAAGTTGCGGATACTCAAGATGTAATTAATATTTAAAGTAGGTGGTAAAAAGTTTTCACCTTTTATTCCTTTAAAGCGAAAAATATTATAAAAAATAAGGCTGCCCCGTTTAGTAAGCTCTTTTTCTTATTCGACAACATAAAAATCAATAAATTTCTCATAACTGAAATGTTTTATAGGCCTGTATATCTTAACTTTAACATTATACTTGCCGGGCACTGGTTTTCTTCTGCTTTTATGAGTTAAATAAAAGAATCGTCGGACATTAGGCCTGTCTATAACAGATTTTTTATTTATTATGACTCTGCCAAGGGGGTCTTTTAAAATAAAGCTTAAAACATCGCCCCTTTTAATTGATAAGGTATCAGCCCAAATATATATAAACTCAGAGTTATTTTTAATATTCTGCTGTTCAAAATTTCCTTCCTGAATTTCAGTTCTGTCAGGACTTTGAGAAGTCACCCCAATATTATAAATAAAGGCCGGATGGTACTTTAACTTGTTTTTAACTCCAGGTTTCCATAAAGATCTGTTTAATGCCTGAATTGGCCAATTTTTAATAAACTTACCCGTAAAAGGATCTATTTTTTTATTTTTATATTGCACACCAAAGTGTAGATGAGGAGTCTCCGTAAGCCCGGACATGCCTACATAACCCAATACTTCACCGGCTTTAACATAGTCACCTTTTTTTACTGCAATACTGCCGTTTAACATGTGGCAATAATCGGTTAGTAAACCGCGTCCGTGATAAATAGCAACTCTGTTACCGCATTCTATTTTATCAACAGCACTTTTACCGATTTTTTTTACATTTATATCTCTAACACCATTTCTTGTGCCAATTACTTTTCCATTGGCTGCGGCCACTACCGGCACACGAGAGTACATTTTTTTCTGATTTTTAATCACAAAATCAGTACCGCCGTGGGTATTATAAGTTCTGGTGCCCCCTTTATAGTCTTTCCACTTTTCACTGCCATCCATGTCGGGATATACCAATATCCAACAGTCTTTATCTATAGTGCATTTAAGCGGAAAATCCAGCAGTATATCAGGAGTCCTTACTATTTTATCAGTTTGGCCGGCACAGAAAAAAACTATTAAAACAAGAAAAAACGAAATATAAGATTTGTTATTCATTTATTATTGCTGTTGCCCGCTTTGTTTCTTCTTAATATCCAATGCGGCATTATGAGCTAAAACGTACACACTGCAAGTTTTATAATTTTTTAAATACCATGCGCAATTTTCCTGCTCGCATATTTGCGCGATATCATTTCCTGCGCTCATAATTGGACAAACCGGTATTTCAGACATAGATAAAACTCCTATAATTTACATTGACTTGGGTGCAGAAACCGATAAAAGGTTCAGACCGTTAAAAAGTACTTGCCTTGTCGAATAAACAAGTCCTAATCGTGCTTTCATTATAGATTCTTCGACATTAAGAACTCTTGTAAATGTATAAAATTGATGGAAAGTACTTGCCAGTTCCTGCAAATACCTTGCTATCATATAAGGCGCTCTGTTTTTTACGCTGGATATAATCAACTCCTCAAAAGATTCTAGCTTAAGGACCAGAGCCCTTGTAGACTCAAGTTCTTTTTTGTCATCAGTATTCCATAAACTATCTAATATACTTATATCAAAATTTTCGGTTTTATATAATGAATCAAATTCACCTTGCACCAAAAACGGCGGTAATGTCGAACCTGATTCCTGGTCAATCCTATCCCGGGTAGAGTTTCTTAAAATGCTGCAAGCTCTGGCATGTGCGTATTGAACATAATAAACCGGATTTTCATCAGAGCAGGATTTAGCAAGATCCACGTCAAAATCCAAAGTTGTGTCAATACTTCTCATTATCATCCAGAATCTGGTAGCATCAATGCCAACTTCATCAACAAGCTCTTCAAGCGTGAGCATTTTTCTTCTTTTGCCCATCCTAACTTGCTCACCGCCAATTATTAGGTTTACAAGCTGGCCTAAAAGAACTTCAAGCTTGTTGCTGTCATATCCAAGAGCGGCAATGGCAGCTTTCATTCTGGCAACGTAACCGTGATGATCAGCACCCCATATATTTATTAACCTGTCAAACCTTCTTTTTAACTTATCATAATGATAGGCAATATCAGCTGTTAAATAGGTATAAGAACCATCTGATTTAATAATAACTCTATCTTGATCATCACCGTATTCGGACGATTTAAACCATAGCGCTCTTTCTTGTTCATAGATTTGATCTTTGATTTTAAGGGTTTCAACGGCTTTTTCAACTTCTCCCTTATCATGTAAGGAAAGCTCGCTGTACCAGGTATTAAAATGTACTCTAAATCTATTAAGCAACTGTTTTTGTTGCTCTAAAATAATTGCTTTTGCAAAATCAGCCATTTCTTTCATTATTTCTTCACCCGGTGCAAAAGCATCAGGATATTTTTCAAACAGTTTTTCTGCTGTTACTTTGTTATTTGCAAGATATTGTCTAGCCATATCAATTAAATATTCGCCCGGATAATAATTTTTTACGCCTTCCTCTTCAGTCTGCGGAAACTTGACATCTTTGCCCATCTCCTGAAGAACTCGCAGCCATAAAGAACGTGAGAGGTTATTAATCTGATTGCCCGCATCATTTATATAAAATTCTTCAGAGACTTTATTCCCTGCAAACTTTAATAGATTAGCCAGACAACTGCCCACAACAGCCCACCTTCCGTGCCCTATATGTAGAGGCCCTGTAGGATTAGCACTAACATATTCCAGTAAAATTTTTTCCGGTGTTTCCGGTTCAAATTTACCAAAATCTTCTTTTTTATCGTTTATTAGTTTAATACTTTTATTTAACCAGCTTTTCCCCAGCTTAAAGTTAATAAATCCGCCTGAATTGTCAATTTTTGCATCTTCAAGTTCAATGCTTGCAATAATTGCCCCGGCTATTCTGTCAGGCGATAATTTAGCGTATCTTGCAAGGGGTGATACGTTTACTGCATAGTCTCCAAATTCAGGATTTTTTGTTTTTTCCACAACTATATTAACAGTACTCGTGTCGCTCATTTGACCAAGATTGCCACTGCTTACTGCTTTTTCAATAGCGTTTATTATTTTTTGAAAAATTAATTTTTTTAACATAATTCAATTTAATCCACTCTATTAATTAACTTTACAATGATACACAAAATTAATTAATACATAAATAAAATGAATTTTAAAAATCGATTTTTTTACTATTTATTCCGGAACAAGATTAAATTTCAGATTACTCTATTTCTTATTACTTTCTAAATTTTTTAAATTCTTCAGCTATATTTTGATTTTTGCCGTACATCTCCTTGCTAAATTCAATAAATTCAACTAATTTTTCCAGCACCTGCTCAGATATAACATGTTCAATGTCGCAGGCATTTTTTTTTGCCTCCTGTTTATCCACTCCAAGGATTTCGTGCAAAAAACCATAGAGAATTTTGTGCTTTAAAACTATCTCTTGCGCAAGCTTTTGCCCTTGATAAGTTAAAGTCACTTTACTGTATGGCTCATAATTAATAAGCTTTTTTTCAGCAAGAGACTTTAAAGCTTCTGTTACGGACGATTTGCCGACATTCATTTCTTTTGCTATATCAATGGGCCTTGCTGCATTATGTTTTTCAACAAGATGAAATATTGTTTCTAAATAGTCTTCCAAGCTCGCTGTGATTTTTTGCTTTTTCAATATATCTCCTTAAATATCACTTGGTGATTGTCATAATTTTTCTTGCAAAAAGTACTGTAAGTCATACTTTTTCTTAAAAGTGGCTCCGCCAAATTCTTCGGGGCGTTAACCACCCCTCTTTTCAACATTTCTTTCGGGAGATGATTAAAAGATCCTAGTATACTAAGTTTAATTATAACATAAATTAAATCAGGGGCAAATTCTTTTTGGCCTTGTTTTGTCGGCTTTATTTCTCTTTCAATTTTATTTAACCTCATATACTCCTTCAAAAATACTTTTCAGATTCTTTAATCAGGTAAAAATTAATAAAATAAACTATTCAGATTACTTTTTATAAGCTCATTCAAACTAAAGAGTAATTTGGAATTTAATTTTGTATCGGAATAAAAATCAATTAATAAAAAAAAATAAATGTAACAATAATTTAACAAAGTAGCCCTTTTTTCTTAAAATCCGAAATGAATCGTGAAATAAAATTTTTGAACTGCTATAATATGTATTAAATAGATAATAATTATGTTGAATTAAACTTTGTCACAAAAATTTAAGGTGTTTTGAATTGGAAAACCAGGCAGCAAAAACCGAAGATAATTCCCAAAAGGATAATGACAAATACGCAGCATTCCTGTATTACAGACTGCGCAACGAAATTGTCATACTGCGTCGTTTT
>JANQHM010000063.1 GCA_028282645.1 Candidatus Gastranaerophilales bacterium | reverse complement strand
AAAACGACGCAGTATGACAATTTCGTTGCGCAGTCTGTAATACAGGAATGCTGCGTATTTGTCATTATCCTTTTGGGAATTATCTTCGGTTTTTGCTGCTTTGTTTTCCAAACTGCCATTCCTTTTAATATATTTTTTATTTACTTAATATATATTATAGCAGTTCAAAAATTTTATTTCATGATTTATTTCGGATTTTACGAAAAAAGGGCTATTTTGTTAAATTATTGTTACATTTACTTTTCAAAGATTTCTAAAAAATTGATAGTTGTCAGCTGAGTACTGATGCTTACAAGTAAACTCAAGTTATATCAAAACTTACAGCGATGACATAAGAAAGGTGATGAACATCACCTAAAACTGGAATTAATTAAACTTAATTCCGGCATCTTTCATTCTTTGCATAGCTTCTTTTAAACGCTCTTCACCTACAGTAAGAGCAATTCGGAAGAAACCTTCACCGTTAGGACCGTATCCGTTACCGGGAGGTACTACAATATGTGCTTTTTCGAGCATTAAAGCTGCAAACTCTGCGGATGTATAACCTTTTGGAACAGGCAACCAAATGTAAAATGTAGCTTTAGGATCTTCGATTTGCCAGCCCATTTCTCTTAAGGCATTTACCACAACATCACGACGGGCTTTGTACATTGCATTTAGCTTATCGATTTCCTCTTGAGGAGTTTCCAGTGCTACAATGGCAGCTTGTTGAACAGCCTTGAATATACCACTGTCAATATTATTTTTAATAATACCAAGAGCTTTGATTAATTTTTCACCGCCTGCAACCCATCCTGCTCTCCAGCCGGTCATATTATAAGTTTTACTATGAGAGAAGAACTCTAAACAATAATCTTTAGCTCCTTCTACCTCTAAAAAGCTTGGCGCTATGTATCCGTCATAGGTCATTTCGCAGTATGCCTGATCATGACAAATAATAACGTCATATTTTTTAGCAAACTCAAGAACTTTCTTAAAATATTCAAGGTTAGCTACTGCACCGGTCGGATTGTTCGGGTAGTTCAAGAACATTAATTTAGCTTTTTTAGCTACATCTTCAGGTATTTTGTCTAAATCGGGCATGTAGTTATTATCAGGCCCTACATTCATAAAATAAGGTGTTCCGCCTGCCAGATATGTAGCATTTGTGTATACTGGATAACCAGGATCCGGTACCAAAGTGTAATCACCTTCATCTACAAATGCAAAAAAGGCGTGAGCTATACCTTCTTTTGAGCCGATAAGAGCTAAAACTTCTTTATTTGGGTCTAAATCTGTATTAAACCTTTTCTTCATCCAATTGGCACAAGCTGTTCTAAATGCTTTTGTTCCCTGATACGGCGGGTAATTATGAGTAGACACATCATCTATAGCTTTATGCATTTCTTGCACAATATGTGGCAGGGTAGGAGTGTCGGGATCTCCGATACCCAGGCTTATAACATCTATACCTTCAGCTTTTGCCTCGTCTATTTTTTTATCTATTTCCGCAAAAAGATATGGTGGTATTTTATCCAATCTTTTGGATGTATTCACACATTTAGAAGTACTCATTCTATTCCAGCTCCTTTTTTATTTCTATACTAACTCTAAAATACTTTCTTTATATTTTTTTAACCGGACAAGCTTTTATTTTTTATAAGCTCATTCTAAAGAGAAATCTGAAATTTAATTTGGAACCTGTATAAAATTCCTCATTAAAAAGGGTAACACAAAAAATAGGGTGCCTCCACGTTTATTATTCGCATAGTAACAAAATAATTAATTATTCTTATAAATAATGCTTAATTATTTTTTATATAATTAGCAATTAATGTTAATTATGAAAAAATTTTAAAATTTTTTAGTTTTTATAAAAAATCAAGCAATTAATTACAAAAAAAATACTTTATTAAAATATAAGAAACAAATCATTAGCACAGATTATTAATTAAGCACATTATAAAGAATTGAGCAAGTAACAGATTTAATATTTTAAATACTCGTATATTATAAAAATCATTATTTTAGTAACAGCTTTTAATTTATAGTTCCTACATAAATTTAGGAAAAGTGATTATTTAGCTAAAAAGCTTTATTATTATTATTTATTACAAATTTTAATTATTACGTATTATTAGTTTATTAAGGAGGATAATCTTATGTGTGACATTTGTGGAAATCCAGGTCATGTTCCAGGTGGCGCAGCAAAAGCCAATAAGAAACCAGACGTGAATAACAAACCAAACGTGAATAACAACCTAACATCTGAAATGAGACAAAGATTAAATAAATCTGATATAAAGCAAGATGCTTTTGATAGACTTAAATCACAATGCGGATGCGGTTGTCCGGGTAGCAGTTGTCGAGGCGGATTTGGTATAGGATAAAAATTAATCAGATCATCTTAAGCTCAGTTACTGAATTTTAGATAAAAAATATTTTTACTTAAAATACAATCAAATCATGTTATTTAATTTATTTGCCCTAATCATCATTATTAATGAAAAAATTGTTTATATAAAAAAATATTAATTTGTCAAACTTTCCATTTTCTACCCTTTTTTCACTTTATATCTGCATTATATAGATCACTAATATCCTAAACAACAGCCTGACTAAGCTTAGTTGCACAACAAAAATAAATCTTCCCTCTTTATAGTAACAATACCAAATAACTTGAATCAATAAATCTGATTTCAACATAATAGCACTAAACAATTCTTAAAAAAAGTCTAAAACCAATCTTTTCTATTTTATATTTATTACTTAAAACATATAATTATAAATTTAAATATCCATATAATCAATAGTTATATTTAAATTAACGTTTAACAAAAAACAAGGAGGATTTATTATGTGCGGATGCGTCGGCGGGTCTTGCAAAGCAACTCAAAAAAAGCCAGCGGCTATTATGAAAGACCCTGGTCAGAGGCTAACAGACCCTAATAATAAGAAGGATATAAAAGGCCCTGAAAAAATGCAATCTATATTCAAAAACCCTTAAAGACGCTGGATGATGCGGATAGTTAAACCAAACAAATAAATTCAAGTACGTTTTACATTACTAGACACTTAGGAGGACATCTTACCAACAGACCTATTAGAGCTGTAATTGTATATCCATTTAATTCTCAACTTAATAGTACAGCAAACTAACCAAAAATTTAAGAAAAAAATCAACAAGAACAAGTTTCACTATTATGGCATTACTAGTTTTTAAAGGAGGATCTCTTATGATTTACAAATATAATTGTCGTGACCCGTCATAAAAAAAGCCGATTTAGCGGCAAATACGATAGAAAAAACGGAAATTTAATTGAGTACCAGTAGTAAAAACTGTCCTGATAAACTTTATCATATAGTATTATAAAACTGATCTTTTCAAAACTTTCTTACTTATAGTTATAAATAAAATATAATATTTTCAAAAAAGAACCCTCCAGAAATAATAAAAGGTTATTTAGATTAATTATTATTTCATTGGAGGGTCTTTTTTAGGTGATGGTCATCACCTTTCTTATGTCATCGCTGTAAGCTTGTGATATAACTTGAGTTTACTTGTAAGCATCAGTACTCAACTGACCACTACCATTTTTTGTATGATTTTTTTGTTTTAGAAGCTGTCTTGTTAAAGCTTGCATCGCCTTGCCAGGCAAGCCGCTTCAGCTTTAACAGCGCAGTCCTTAAATGAGCCTTTATTATTGATATAACC
>JANQHM010000042.1 GCA_028282645.1 Candidatus Gastranaerophilales bacterium | reverse complement strand
ATTGCTATCACCTTAAATTTTTATGTCAAAATTCAATTTAATATAATTATTATTTATTTAATATATATTATAGCAATTCAAAAAATTTATTTCACGATTCATTTTGGATTTTACGAAAAAAGAGCTATTTTGTTAAATTATTGTTACATTTAATTTTGCAGTGTTTGGAACTATAGCTGTTTCAGCATTAAAAGACAAGGTGATGGCCATCACCTTTCTTATGGCATCGCTGTAAGCTTTTGATATAACTTAAGTTTACTTGTAAGTATCAGTACTCAACTGACCACTACCTTTTTATAATAATATAATAAAACGCCTGGAATCTAGCCGCTATGGGGAATTGGTACAATTAACTTTAAAGCTTTGACGGCTTTTTTATACCCAATTATATCTTTTTTACTTTTAAATAAATCTTTTGCTGTTATTAAATCTCTTAATGCTTTTTTTCTGCTGCCATGCAGGGACTCGGTAATTCCTCTTGTAAGGTATGCCTCGCTATATTGAGGGTTTAAATCAATAGCTTTTGTGTAATATTTCAATGCAGTGGCTGGCTTGCCCATTTTAGAATAGACTTTGCCGATGTTGTAGCACGCCAGGCTTAAGCTTGGATTTATAGTTAGAGCTTTTTCAAAATCCTTTATAGCCTCGAGATTTTCATTCAATTCAGATTTCATTATACCTCTGTGAATGTAAGCCATATAGTCTTTGCCGTCGAGTTCAATTACTTTTGTAAAATCCTTTGCTGCCAAGTTATACTTGTATATTTTTAAGTAGGAAATACCTCTGTTGTAATAAGCTTTAATATAGTCGGGGCTTAATTCAATAGCTTTTGTGTAACTTTTAATAGCCTTGGAGTGTTTTTTATCCTCATCATATATGTATCCCCTGTTGTAATAGGCACTTGCCTTGTATGGAGATAGCTTTATTACGGTATTTAAATCGTTTATGGCCTGAGTATATTTACTTTGTTTGTAATATAAAAGACTTCTGTTAAAAAAAGCCCTTGTTAAGTTGTTATCCAGGCTGATGGCTTTGGTATAATCCTCTACAGCTTTATTATAAAGACCAAGTTTGCTGTTTATTACACCTCTGTTTACCAAAATTGGAGCATCTTCAGAGTTTTCTTTTACGGCATTATTATAAAATTTTAAAGCTTCAAAGTATTTTCCCTGGTTAAATTTACTATTGGCAAGTTGTACAAAATCACTTTGCACGGATAAAACCGTTGTTGTTGATAAATTTAGCAATATACCTGTCAGCAAAAAATTCTTTAATAATTTATTTTGTTTCATTTTAATACCCAGACTCATAAAAAAAATATTATTTATTATTCTTATTCTATGATATTTTTCTGAATTTTGCTTGGTATTTTTCAATTAATGTCATATTATACTCTAATTGATTGAATTTTAAAGAACTCCGGCTTGTTTTTTTATTAGTTAATAAATCTTCATTTTTTGTATTATTAAAGGGATTTACTAGCTTAACAGGTTCTTCTGCAGTAAATTCAGGCATTTGTTCCTCTGAAACTTCTGTATCCTTTTTTGTTATTAAGTCATCCAAATTAATGATTATTTTTTAAGGAGTATATTTTAAGCTCCAAATACCAATTTTTTCTTTTTTTGCTCGCTTTTCAGCTTTGCTGTATTCAATTTTATAAATTTTTGACTTGTATTTATCAAAAAACATTTGTTCACAATACCCTTGTTTAAGCAAAATAAGGCCTAAAGATTCGTGATTATCAAGATAAATATAACCTAAGAGTCTTCCATAATTATCTTTACCAATTATATTAACTTTATAGGTTTTATTTATTGTTAAGTTTTTTTCAGCAAAGGCTTTAGCTGCTTTACCCCAGTAAAAGACTTTATCTAAATTCATTTTATGATATTTTGACTGATTTTTGGCATGCCTTGAAATTGAAGTTTCAAAACAATCAATACCTTTTAATCGCAATAATCTTTTTTTATTTTGATAGTAAATCCTGACGGTGTCACCGTCAATTATACTTATAACCCGCGCTATTCTGTTATTTTTATAATAAAAAAAGCTACAAGTTACATAAATAATTAAAAATACCACTATAAAACAATTTTTATATTTTTTAATTGCTCGAAGTATAGATTTCATTTTCCTCTATGGTTTTAATAAAATTTATTGCCTTAACAGTTTGTTCATAATTAAAAGTATCTTTTTTTTGCTTATACAATTTTTTTGCAAATTCCAGGTCATTAATAGCACCTTCATAATCTTTTATTTTGCTTTTAATTATGCCTCTGCTGTTATATGCGTCGCTTAACCCGGGATCCAATTCCAAAGTTTTGTCGTAGTCTGCAATTGCTTCTTTATAATAATTCATTTTGCCTTTTATAATTGCTCTGTTGTAATAAGCTTTACTGTAAAGCGGGTTAATTTCTATTGCTTTGGAAAAATCGGCAAGTGCATCCTGGTAGTTGCCGATTAAACTTTTCGCCACACCCAAATTATAAAAAGCTTTGCTGTTATCGGGAGATATTTTAATTACTTCGTTGTAGTCCTTTGCGGCATGTTTGTACATTTTTAGGTGTAAATAAACATTTCCGCGTGCCATATAAGCTTTTAAGTAAGTAGGTTCAATTTGAATAACGGTTGTCAGATTTGTAAGGGCATCTTGAAATTCACCGTCTCTGAATAATGCAATGCCTATATTATAGTATGCTTGATAGTAGTTAGGGTTAAGCTGTATGGCTTCTATGTAATCCTCTACGGCTCCTTCATAATCATTCAGGTTCATTTTTGCATTGCCGCGCCCAAAGTATGCTTTGCTATAATCAGGATAAATTTCTACTGCTTTTGAAAAATCTCCAACCGCACCTTCATTATCTTTCACTAAAAATTTTGCTACAGCTCTGTTGTAATAAGCTTTGTGTTGATAGGGATCAAGGTTAATTGCATTGGTGTAGTCTGATATAGCTCCGTGAAGATTGCCAACTTTTTTCTTTGCAAGACCTCTGTTATAGTATGCCATTGTATGATATGGGTTAAGGGCAATAGCCTGGGTAAAAGAAAAGACAGCTTGAGAATGATAACCTCTCGAAGCTGTCTTTAGACCTCTTTCAAAATAATAGTTTGCATTTTGCCTTGCGTTAGCCTGCAAAAACAAGTTGAATAAGCATATAAAAATAAATATTTTAATAGTATTTTTCATATTAGTTTTCTTTGATCCCGGAAATAATTATACTGCTCATCAATTTGACTATCTAAAAAACATTTTAGAGGTATTATACTTTAATTATAATATAACTTTTTTTAATTCTTTAAAGATTTTAATAAAATTTTTATCAGTTTTCCACCTCCTGTAAAATGAATTTTATAGTTATTGGAATTAAACTCTCAAGGAATTTTATTCGATAGAATACCCAAAAGCAAACGTTAAAAGAGTTTACTTTATTATGATACAAAATTTCTGCTATGGGGTACTAGTTTAATCTTTTACTATTAGCCTCCTTTTCTTTTATCATTTCTTTTATTACATAGTATTCACCTACAGAGAGAATAGTACCGCCTTCGCTAAACTTATTCGCTACTACTCCCAGATTTAGATCTGTTTTCCTTGATTTTTTTACTAAATTTTTTATCTCTTTTTTAGTTGGATATCTTCGCAGTGCTATACCATCAGCTATTTTTTCTCCTGATAATTGATTATTTTGTGTATCCCTAAGATACCTGGATGCAATTTTTTTAAGATCTTCTTTCTGTTTATTACTAGGTTTATTTGGGAAATTTATTATTACCGAATCAGATCTTTGCATCCAGCCATCCCTGTCATACAAAGCATCCGGTACTTTATAACAAATTTTTTCACTTTTATGCTTTAACAAAAAATCATCAAGTTCTGTTATTAAGCCTATCGCCGGATAAGTATTTAGTGATGCAGTATGAGTTGCACGAGGTATTTTATTATCAGAAATATCTGGTAGTCTGCAATGCCAGCCTTCTGCATTAAAGGTACTTATACCTTCTTTCTTAAAATTCATTATTTTAGAAATATCTTTACAAAAGCCCTGTTTATCTTCGTAATCAGCTAAGGGATAATCGACATTACTTGATAATTTTTTTTTAAGCTCATCCCAGTATTTGTTAACTTCTTGATTATCAACTTTATTTCTATGGAATAATTTAGAAAACTTTGCTCCTGTAAATGGAGTATTTTGTCCGGGTGTATAACTGTTTTTAGTAGTTAATAGCCTTGTTATCATTAAATCTTAGTCTTTCTGCCTCTTAATTTTGTTCATTAAAAATTTTTAGTTATATTTTTAAGCCGTTTTTTGCACTGATGTTTTAGTTATTATTAGATAACCTTAAACATGCGTTTTTAAAATAATCAACCATTTTATCCTGTTGTTTTTTCATATCCTTAGTATCTTTTAGCAATGCCTTGATTTCATTTGAATAAATTTCCCGTTTTTTTTCGTCATTTGAATTCATTCAATACTCCTTATGGTTGATTTATCTGCCCTCTATTATATAAACGTAATTTTTTGATGTTAAATTAAGTATAATGAGCTAAATTTTAAGATATATAAATTGTTTTTTTTTATAATGGAGGGGCATTTTGAAGTATCACACAGAATATTTATGGTTCAATACAAAAAACCATCGAGAGTATATTAACATTACAAATGAAATTGATAAAATTTTAAAGACAAGCAATGTAAAAGAAGGTATAGTTTTGGTTTCAGCAATGCATATAACTGCCGGGGTTTATATAAATGATGCTGAGAGCGGGCTAATTCAGGATATAGATGAATGGCTGGAGTGCATTGCACCTTTTGATATTAATTATAATCACCATATGACCGGAGAAACTAATGGAGATAGCCACCTTAAAAGCCTTATGATCGGACATGAAGTTATTATACCGATTACGGACGGAAAATTAGACCTCGGACCCTGGCAGCAAATTTATTATGCCGAGTTTGACGGGCAAAGAAAGAAACGCCTTATAGTTAAGGTGATGGGTGATTAGAAAAGATTTATAATTTTACTTTATATGGTCCTAAAAAGCCTTCTTTTTTGAGCTTTTTTATCAAATTATGAGGATTATATTTAGCAGGAATAAAATATTTAAAATTGACTTTAACTCTGCCACCGGATTTGACTTTAACTAAGACTTTAATATTTTGTAAAATTCCAGCGTACATTAAGGCAAGTCCCACTTCCTCTGTACAGAATACACTTGTCGGATCAGGATTATTTTTACGTGGAATCTTTTTAAATAGTGCTAATAATGCCTTTATTTTACTATATGGCTTAGGTTTACCTTTTTTTAGCAAGAAATAATCAAGCAATTTGATTTGGCATTCCGGATTTTTGAGAATTTCTTCGGGAGGAAGCTGAGCAGTCAAAAGGAAATTTGATTTTTTAATTTTTTTTATAACCTTATCTGAGAATACTGAAAATTCTTTATAATCGGCTAGGGCAGTAGGAAATATACCCTCTTCTGTAGGGGGACCAGGCAAACGAGTAATAATACTTGTATGATTAGATTTATTTCCACATGCGCAACGTATTAGCAGTCCTGACCATGTTTTTGATTTATGGTTTAGGACAGTACCAGGCGGTAGCTCGGTTAAGGATAGTTCCGGAAGATTTTTTTTTATCCTTGAAGGTCTCCAAATAATTTTCACCATTTTTACATCTTGCTTCTTGCTGTTTTTTATAATTTCAAATTATTATATATTAAATTTATTTTATAATAAATAAAAAAAAAACAAGTTAAATATTAATATTTTAAAAAAAAATGATTCATTTTCAAATAATTTATTTTTTAAGAGTTGAATATAGTCCTGTACTTCTAGCTGTCTTACCAATATATTAAGCAGAAAAAATATTTATACTAAAACCAAGTTGAATTTAGGTAAATTATTTAGGGTTATTTGTTAATATTCAAAGAGAAAACAATATTATATTTTTATAAATATGATATATAGGTAAGTTTAGAATACTTATTGTCATACAGACAGGGATTTAAGCCAGAGGAGATATAACTATGCGTAAAAAAAATGAAACCAGAGGACAACAGGGACACGCTTACGGTATTGCATCAGTTAGTAATGCGTTAGGCGGTGTTGATTTCCCTATGACAAAACAAGATCTTATTGAAAGATATGGCGAAAAACAAATTGAGTGGAGAAAAGGAAATCCGGCTCCATTAAAAGATGTGCTTAGAGAAATTGAAGAAGATAGCCAATTTGAATCTATGGCTGATGTTGTTAGTGCAGTTAGCCGTGGCCACAGAAAATTAAGCGAAATTGAATAATTTTTTTTTAATATGAATCGTGGGAGGCAGGCAAAATACCTGCTTTCTGCGACTTTATATCTTGGTTTAAAATTAAATTTCAGATTACTCTTTTCTTAATTAAATATAAGAAGATTTACCATTAATTTTTTTATAAATTTATTTTTACAAAAAATTTTCCGGAGCAGCAAATAGTATGCTATAATCATTTAGTACTCCTTAAACCGAATCGATCGAATAAGGACTTGGAGCCTATCTGGTTAAAAAATAAAAGCTGGTTATATCAATAATAAAGGCTCATTTAAGGACTGCGATGTTAAAGCTGAAGCGGCTTGCCTGGCAAGGCGATGCAAGCTTTAACAAGACAGCTTCCAAATTTTAGGGGCTAAAAAAGAGAATAATTTACAAAATTTAACTTAAACTATTTTTAATTATAATTACTTTATATTTTATATAAAAATAAAAAAAATTATAAAAAATAAATTTTTTAGCAGCAAGAGGAGTATATAGTGTTTGAATTAAATAAAACCAGGCTTAAATCTATAATACAAAATTTAAATAAAGGTAAAGTTCTTGTTATTGGAGACTTTGCCATAGATGAAATGGTTTACGGCAAAACGGAAAGAATTTCAAGAGAAGCTCCGGTATTAATTTTAAAGCATTCATATACAAATATTTTATTAGGTGCTGCATCAAACGCGGCCCATAATATTTCAACCTTAAATAAAGGTAATGTTTCAGCTATCGGGGTATGCGGAGATGACTACTACGGTGCTGTTCTTTTGAATGCTCTAAAAGAAGCCGATATTGATACATCTTATATGGTAAAAGACTCAAACAGGGCTACTACTACCAAGACAAGAATATCAGGTTTTGCAGCCCAGTCGGTAACTCAACAGATTGTTAGGATTGACAGAGAGTCAAATGAAAAGGTTAACGGAAAAGTACAGGATAAAATAATTGATAATATTAATGTAATATCTGGTTATTTTGATGCTATTTTATTATCAGACTATGGTATTGGAATTATGACCCCTGAAATTATTGAAGCTACAATTAAAATAGCAAATAAAAATAATATCTTTCTGGCTGTTGATGCACAAGAAGACCTTGACAGATTTCAAAATGCAACTGTAATTACACCTAACCAACCGGAAGCTGAAAGAACTCTGGGATACAAAATAACAGATTCGCAATGCATGTTGAAGGCCGGCCGGGAGTTACTGGACAAGACCTCATCAGAAATGATACTAATAACACGCGGTAGCGAGGGTATGATGCTTTTTGAAAAATCCGGCAAGGTTTCCGCTATACCGGCGTTTAATAAATCAGATGTATTTGATGTTACCGGGGCGGGGGATACCGTTGTAAGCAGTTTTTTACTAGGATTATGTGCGGGAGCTTCCGGTAAAGAAGCCGCGTTTTTAGGCAATTTGGCGGCAAGTATCGTAATAAAACAGTTTGGTGCTGCAACAACTGATACAACTGAATTAACAGAAACATTGGATGCCCTGGAAGTTAATGATATTCATACAGGAACAGCAAAATGATAAAAAATTTTAAAATTTTTAAATTTAATTTTATTGATTTAATAATAATTTTAGCTTTATTAATTGGCTTAACAGGCTTTTTTCTGGTTAAAACCGATAAATACTCCACATCTGCCAATATAATAAAAGAGCATAAGCAAATAGAATTTGATATTTTAATAAAAGGGTTAAGGTTAACATCTAATAAAAACATCTTTAAACAGGATGATAAAGCTTTTATAACCATAAGAAACGTACCTTATACCTCTTTGGATATTGTAAAGTCAAAAATTGAACCGTATCAAACTTTAGTACCTAATCCTAAAGATATATCCAAGTTTATGTTAACAGATGACAAATCCAGAAAATATAGCTATAATGCGATTATAACACTAAAAGATAAAGCTATAATAACCGACACAGGCCCTGTAATAGGTGGTAATAAAATTAAAATAGGTTTACCTATAACCCTGGAAGGATTTAAATACAGATTAAATGGTATTGTAACTGACATTAGACTTAAAGAACATGATGAAAGCAATAAATAATTCTTTTTTTATAGGATTATTAAAAAAACTGGAATTACAAGATAGTCCTGATACCTTAAATTTGGTAAAAAAAAGCTTTATTATAGAAAAAGCCATAAATTTATTTAAAAATTTTCAATCAAAATTTTCCGATATTGTGCGCGGAAGCTTTTTATTTTCTTATATTGATTATATTTGGCTGGTACTTATTTCTTTAATGCTTACATCATTAACGTTCTGCTCCACAACTGTTATTGGTATTCTTGTATTTTCTTGCTTTATGATATTTTTATTAAAGATTTTCCTTACAAAAGAAGAGACACACCATTTTAGCAGCCTGGATATTGCAGTATTTTTGTATTTAATAATTACCGGGATTAGTGTAACGTTTTCTACTTTTTTTCTTGCCAGCTTAAAAGGCTATTTAAAGATGCTGGTGTTTCTTGTATGTTATTTAACCTTTATTAATTTCTTTAAAAACAGCCCTAAAAAACTGATATACTTATTTATTTTATTAACTGTAACCGCAACAGCAGAATCTTTTGTTGCTATATATCAACAAATCGTGGGCGTTGATGATCTTGCCTTGTGGCAAGATAAAACACAAATAAATCCCGAGCAGGTTATGAACAGGGTTTACGGAACATTAAAACCGTTTAACCCTAACCTCCTGGCAGGGTATTTAATACCCTCTTTTGCTGCGGGAGTCGGGCTTTCTTTTTTTATGCTGGCAAAAAAGAAAATTTATCCGTTTATTATTTCGTCTGTGAGTAGTTTTATAATATTGCTTGCATTGATTTTTACCGGCTGCAGGGGGGGATTTATTGCAATTGGTGCTATGGGTTTATCTATTTTTGCTATTTCCGGGCACTTGGTTTTTAATGATTTAAAGGAACAGTATCATCTAAGAAAGATATGGCTAACAACAGTTATTTTTTCTATGATTTCAGTATTTTTATTTGTTTTAAATTCACCGTCCTTACAGCATAGAATTGTATCAATGTTTGCATTTAGAGAAGACAGCAGTATCTCATATAGGATGAATGTTTATTCTGCTTGTATATCAATGTTTACTGATAACTGGATAATAGGTATTGGTCCGGGTAATACAACTTTCAGGCTTGTTTACGGATTATATATGATACCCGGTTTTCACGCCCTGGGTGCATACAGTGTACCTTTGGAGGTGGCTGTTGAAACCGGTATTTTAGGATTTTCAGCTTTTTTATTTTTGTTATTTAATATTTTTATAAAATCAATAAAATATATCATTAATAATCATAATTTACAAAATAAAATAATAATAGCAACCGCACTTACCGGAGTAATAGGCCTTATGGCTCACGGGCTGGTTGATACAATATGGTACAGGCCTCAGGTTAATATATTATTCTGGTTGTTTGTAGCTATTATTGCCGTTGTTACATCTAAAGAGAATTTTAATAAAAATGCCTGACAACAAATTTGAAATAAAAAAAGTTTTAGTAATAAATTTTGGTGGTATTGGCGATCAGATATTATTTTTGCCTACTTTAAAAGCTATAAAAGAAATTTATGAAAATGCATCAATTACCTTTATAACCGAGCCAAGAAGCAAATCAATAAAAGATCTTGTTTCTTATATTGATGAAATAATAATTTGTGACATTAAAACAGGTAATAAATACTTTAAAGCTTTAAAACTGCTGTTTGATATAAGAAAAGGTAAATATGACATAGTTTTTTCCTGTGGCGGATCTCAATTTGTATCTGTTTTATTGTTTTTAACTGATATAAAAAATAGAATTGGTTATAATAGCGGCAAATTAAGTAAATTTTTACTTACAAAAGCAGTAAAATTAAATAAGCAACAATATGCAGCAGATATGTATTATGATTTGGTGAGGCACTTAAAGCCTGATGATGAAATTTTACCCGAGATTGAGCTGCCGCAGGACTATGAAAATCAGGCCAGAGATATTATTAATCCCCAAGATAAACAGGTTATTTTAATGCATCCGGGGGTTAGCAAGTTAAGCCTGCAAAAGAATATAATTAAGTTTTGGGATGTAAAGAGCTGGAGTGACTTGATAGTGGATTTATCAAATGATAATAAATACAAAACAGTTCTTTGCGGAGGTCCTGATGACAAGGATATTATTGATAAAATCGAGGCAAAGTTGAGTATTGCAGATTTTAACAAAGATAATTATTTAAATTTATACGGGCGTACAAAAAATATATTACAATTAGCCGGGCTTATAAAGGCTAGTGACTTACTTGTTTGTGTTGATTCCGCGCCTATGCATATTGCAGTTGGTTTAAATAAAAAGTTGATCAGCTTATTCGGGCCTACTGATGAAAAAAAGTTATTGCCGTCCAATAATAGTAATTTTGTTGCCGTGACAAACAAATATAGTGCAAGCTGTCGTCCTTGTTTATGGGACAAACGTCAGGCTTCCTGCGAGAGGTTAAAATGCTTAAATATAAACTATCTTGATGTATTGAAGCAGATAACATCTACTCTATATTAATTACTGCTTGATTAGGACACCTCCCCATTCGACAAGCGTAAAACCTTTTCTCCTTATAGATTCCAGTTTTTGCGGCTTTATATTAAGGGAAATATCTGACTTAATTTCTTTAGCTATCATATATAATCTGTTAGAAGAATCAAGCTTTGGTGAAACCTTCATTGGCAAGTACCTATCTACTGCTTCATTTTGAATAAAATAGATAAAATAAGATTTAGCCTGATTATTTGTTAATATAGTAACCCAATATTTAAGAAAATCGTATCTTTCTTTTTGATTAAATTTTAATTCTTCTAATTTTTCTGATAGAAAATCTTGTATATCTTCTTTTTTAATAAGCCATCCTCTTTTGGATGTTGGTAATGGTTTTGCTATTTGCATTCCATCCCAGTAAATATAAGGATATGTATTATTTAAACAAGCTTTTTTAGCATATTCAAAGCCAAACTCATTGCCGATAAAGTCTTTGCAGTTTGTGTATTCTACCTGATAGTCATTTAATGTACCGTCCGGGTTTGCCAGGACTTTCCATCCCTTGTTTTTTGCATAGCGTGGAATATTGGTATCAATTAAAATTGAATTAGCCAGTTTTATATTTACTATGGTTGGAGTTTCCGGGTATAGGTATATTGCCGGCTTGCGTACCGATACCGAACTGCCTTGAAAGTTGGGGAATGAACCTATATTCATTGAGCTTTGATTCAAAAAAGCGTGTATTAGTCTTGCTGATTGCACATTAGAAGTTAAATTCCTTGATGTAGCGGGAGATAGCTGAAATATTACAAATGTAAGCACTAGAATTATTAATAATTTGTTTTTTTGCATTAGTCCTTCCTTATTTATTTACATTAAGACCTTAGCAAAAAAAAATGTTTTATGCCTGCTGTACAGTTGGATAGAAAGAACTACTTATGATAAGGCTCATTGTTAATTATTCTATAAGCCCTATAAATCTGTTCAACTAAAAATAATTTAACCAGTTGATGCGGAAATGTCATTGCCGAAAGGCTTAATAACATATCAGCCTGCTTTTTAACCTTATCAGAAAGGCCATAAGAACCGCCTATAATAAAATTTATTTGGTTTACCCCGCTGCAGGACAGCTCTT
Organism: Candidatus Gastranaerophilales bacterium; assembly: GCA_028282645.1. Taxonomy (GTDB): domain Bacteria; phylum Cyanobacteriota; class Vampirovibrionia; order Gastranaerophilales; family JANQFW01; genus JANQFW01. The sequence continues at coordinate 695 of JANQHM010000042.1, read as the reverse complement.
TTATTTTTTTTGCAAAATTTTCTGACGTAAATTGCTTTGAATTTATTTCCAGAACTATTGTATAAGAGTTTGGCTTTATTTTATCTAGTATTTTATCTGCTTCTACGTTTAAAATTTTATCTATACTATTTTCATCTTTTATTCTTTCGGGTTCTATTTCTATAAATTTAATTGAAGAAAAAGGTCCCAACCTTTTGGTAAATTCTTCTATGCCGCTCTTAATATATTTTTCGCGTACTTTTCCTATTGATATTATTTGTATGTTCATAATAAAATAAACTATTCAGATTACTTTTTATAAGCTTATTTAATAAAAAAATTTAGTATTTTTTATTTATTTTAATAAAAAAAAATAAATGTAACAATAATTTAACAAAATAGCCCTTTTTTCGCAAAATCCAAAATGAATCGTGAAATAAATTTTTTGAACTGCTATAATACATATTAAATAAATAATAATTATATTAGATTAAATTTCGTCATAAAAATTCAAGGTATTTAAAATTGGTTAACGAAGCAGTAAAAACCGAAGATAATTCCCAAAAGGATAATGATAAGTACGCCGCATTCCTGTACTACAGGCTTCGCAACGAAATTGTCATACTGCGGCGTTTTGCCAAAAATTATAGCCTCGGCCACCTTAAAGGCCGCTTCCTTGAGATGATAAAAACCACAGAAATGAGATTTGATATAGT
>JANQHM010000263.1 GCA_028282645.1 Candidatus Gastranaerophilales bacterium | reverse complement strand
AGAAGAGGCTTTGGATATAGAAACTGGCTAAATTTTGAGTATCGCATATACGGAGAATGCAATCTTTAATTAAATTTCACAAAAATCTGTTTTGAACCCTTATTCTGATGTAAGTTGACAGAAACTTTGAGAAAATAAAATTTGACATAACCTCAATACTAGAGATAGATTTAGGTGAATTTAGGGTTTGGGAATAAATATAAAATTCTAAAACTCCTTTATTTTCTTTTTACAAACAAAAATCCTGAAGATACTTTATTTGCAAGACTCTTAATTGCATAGATTAACCCTCACATTTTTTATTTTTACTTCTTTTAGTGCACTTTTAAATAAACAAAAATATATACTACTCACTTCTAAGGCCTGCTATTAGTTGGCTTTCTAGCCTGATAAAAATTTATTTTCGTAAAATATTCTCAAACTGCGTGTAACTTCTTCTGAAACTGTATGCTAATTTATAGTAAATATAGGTTAGCGGACATTCTGAGAATCAAGTAAATTTCGACTTATGCCTAGTGACGCGTGGCTTTTGGGGACTGAAAATAGCAGAATTTAGTTTCAGAATTGTTCCGCTTTCTGTCCCTAAATTGTATAAAATTGGGTCGGCTTTGAGGATAGTTTGGGAATTATATCTTATAAAAAACAGCCTTAATCGCTAATTACAACTATGATTTAGGCGACAGGACAGAAAAAGGACAATTTTTTTGAAAAGGCCACAGACGGAATATGCTAGGAACATTGGGACATTAAAAGATGCACATAATTATATTTCTCAAGAACTCTTTATAATATTCATTTATACTTGGGATTTTTTTATCCTTTAACACGTCCAGTAATTTTTTTATTGATTCATGCATATTTGGGAATTCATCATTTGAAGATAAATATAAGGCATTTCTGAAAAAAGCTTTAGATTGCTTAAAAATATATTTTTCTCCCTTTTCTCCTTTTGCAAGTTCAGTAGAAATCCAATAAACAATTGCTCTTAAAGCTATTTCTTGAATCTTAAAATAAATAGGTATATCATCAAATTTTTTATATAAGTCCACTTTTATTTGATCGTCCAGTGTAAAAAGTTTATAAATATGTTTTTCCTTTTGTTGCTCTTTATCATCTTTGTTCTCTTTATTATTAGAATCAAGGCAATCCATTATATGTTCGATTTCTATTATTGTTTCAATAAATTTTAGTTTTAGTTCAAATACCGGATAGTCTGATATTGGTTTATACAATTGTTTAATTTTATCTAATAATGATTCTGTTTCATTCAATTTATTAACAGGTTCTGTATCTTTTAGTTCCTTAGCTTTTAAATATAAAGCAGATTTATTATATAAAATATCAAAATAATGAACATCATCATGTTCAAATTCTTTACCATTATTTTCTATTAATTTTTCTGCTATATCGTAATATTTTTTTGCCTGTTCATAATTTTTTAATTTATCTTTATCTTCAGAACCTAATATCTTTGACCTGTAGTAATTTGCTAACTGTAGCCTATATTTTATTTCTTGAGAATCTCCTGCATCCAAAAAATCCTCCAGTAACTCTTGTTTTAGCTTTGGATCTTTATCAGTTATATTGATATCTTTTTGATTTTCAAACTTTAACTTCAGATTATCGGCTAAAAGTTTAGAGCTTAGTAGCCAATAGTTAAACTTTTCTTTTTTCACCTTATTTAAGGGTTTATCAACATTATTTTTAATCTTTTCTTCAGCTCTTTTGATATTTTCTTTAAAATCTTTATATTCAGCGAAGTCTAAAAATAAATAAATCATATTTAAATTTACAAAAATATTATCATCAAAGTGTTTTTCCGGAGTGTATTCTGCTAATGCATTGGTATACCATTTTTTAGCTTCTTCAAAGTATTCTTTTTTCCAGGTTAGTCTAAATAGTTTATGATTTGCATCACCTAAATTATTACAAATTTTTGCGTATAAATGAGGACAATTATCTTCATTTATAATTTTATTACTTAAAGCTATTTTATTATAGTAAGCTGCCTGGTTAATATTGGCTTTAAAAGATTCTATACCACAAATAAGACTGTAAATATAACCTAAATAAAAACTGTTATCAACTTTATATTGGCTAATTGAATTATGTTCATTATCAAAATCAATTGAAATTAACTGTTTAAATTGTGCTTTATTATTCTTTAGTTTATTTATACAATCTTGTGCATCTGAATAGCAAGTTTTTGCTTGATTTAGATCATTAAAATTCTTATTTATTTTATATTTTTCTAAAAAACAAAAACCAAGCTTATGATTTAAATCTATATAAACAAAACTGAATTTTTTATCAAACCAATCAATCTGTTCCTCATAAAATTTAATTGAATCATCTATTAGCTTGATTCCTTTTAAATCATTAATAATTTGATATTCCCTTGAAAAATTAAGCATTTTTTGAGTATAAAAGAAAGAATTAGCAATATAAATTTGCAAATTCTTAAAAGTCCAGCTATTTTTAAACTTATCCCAATCAATACTTTCTAATACTTTATTAATTTCACTAATTCCATCATAAAAATAGCTGTTTTTACAGGCTTTATGAATTTTTATATAAATATGAAACATTAATACATGTGCCAAACCTCTCATACACATAGTTTTTAAAAAATGAATATTATACTCATCTGGTTTAAAGAATACCAAGTTGTCATTAAAAATATCAATTGCTTCACTATATGCACTTTCCATAGATTTTTGAGTATCATCAGATGGATGGTCAATATCAAGAAGATATTTGATTTTTAAAATACAAGAATATCCTATTTCATTTTTTATAATGGCAAATAAAACCGGGTATTCGGCAATTGTAAAATTATTCAAAGCTTTTTTATACAGATCTATTGCAGATTCTATTAGATGTCTTTTAGTTGCACTTGAAGACTTTTCAATTTTTGAATGCAATTTAAATAAATAACCTTGTTTTTGTATTACAAGAAGATATAAATAATTATTATTATCTTTTGACTTGGATTTTAGTTCACTTAATAATGATTTTATTTCTTCTATGTCACTGTCGTCTATGGTAATTTCCGATATAAATAATCGAATCTTAGCTATATAAAATATCACCCAGTTTACTTTATAAAAATTCTTTAAATCTTGATAACTTTTCTTTATTAACTTAAGGTCTTTAAGAATATTTTGAAGATCATCCAGTAAATAATTATTTTTTGAAAATTTAACTTCAATAAAGTTAAAAGCTTCTCCTCTATTAACTTTTTGCATTTCTTCAGGTTTAATGTCTTTGTATAATTCTATATACTTAATAAGTATTTTATTTTCAACCTCCTTTATTTCTAAAAATACTTTGTCTTTATATTTTTGATCATCGCTTAAATATTTATATTTTTGATTAAAACATTCTTTTGCCGCATTTATGTTAAAAATTGCATTATTAAAATCTGTATCAAGCATATAATGCTTGTATAAAAGTCTGTAAGCTTCTGAAGTATCTTTTAAAACTTTAATCTCATAATCAATTTTAATTTCATCTTCTAATAATACCAACTCTTTTTTAAGCTTGGCTAATACACTAAGAGCCTTGTTGCAATTACTTTTAGGATCTACATAATTTGCAAGAGTTATATACGCATTGCCAAGAAGATAATTTATCTCAGTATAGTCAAGTAAGCAATCAGTTTGAATTTCTTCTTTATTCAGAGAATATTTTTCTATATCAATTACTTCCACGCCCAGAGAGTTTTGATCTGTACTAATACCTTTAAAATCAAGACTTTCTATAACTAATTCATTATTTTTAGTAAATTTTGCAATCAAATTTTTGTATATATTAATAGCTTTTTCAATACACTCAATGCTATCGTTAACTTCAGCACTTTGTATATAGATTTCTGCCATTTTTTTTAATTTTGTAGTTTTTTCTGTCTTTTCAAGTATACCTATTGCTTTATTTAAATTAGCTTTTTTTTCTTCGTACTTAGAAAGCTCAATTAATACATCGCATATTTTTCCGTCTAACTTTTGAATATCTATCTTTAGCCAACCAGAGCAAATTAAATCTTTATTATTTTTACAACATTGATTTTGCCTTTCAGCACAACATTTTTTAGCTTCTTCATAGCAAGCTATTGAATGTTTTAAATTTTCTTGAGGCTCTGCTGCTGCTTCCGCTGCTTCTGCTTGTTTAGCATAGAGTTTATAATAGTCCCCAAGCAGCTTGTTTGTTATTGAATATCCGCATAAGAATTCTTGCGTGACAAATAATTTATGAGCCATGTCAAGAGATTGTTTAGCCCCCTCGAACCTTCTTTTATTATCAGGATTATCAGCATTATGCTCTATATAATTAAGGTAAGCAAGAGCAATTTTGGCGTAAGTTCTACCGGCTTTTAAATTTAGTATTCGTTTTTTTTCTTTATCTAATGCAAACTTGTTTTTCTTTTCAGCTAAAGATTTATACTTACTATTAGCCTGTTGGTATTGTGTTATAGCTTTGTCTATATTAAACGCATCATTTACCAAAACTAAAAAGGCATCACCTTCTTTTTCCTGCAAGCTTGTAAGTTCATAAGAATTTTCATCATAAAAGTTCTCTTGTTTTGAGTAAAATTCTATGGCTAAATAAAAATTAAACTCTTTTTCTTTTTTTTCAGGTTTATCAGAGTAATATTTTGCCAGTTCTGTATAGGTATCTCCAAGATATTCATAAGCTTTGTTTTTTTCTGCAAAACCGGGGTTTATTATGACATCATTAAATTTTTCAATGGCTTTTAAGAGATCATTTTTTATACTTTCATCAGAATATTTTATTTTTTCTAAATATAATCTGCCAAGATCATAATTTAGCAACTTTTTTGGATAGAAAAGCCTTGTTATAAAGCTTAATGAATAAAAGTTAGGCTTAACATCTCCACTTAAGAGCTGATTTTCTGCATTATTATAAATTTCTAATAAACTTTCAAATTTTTCAATAATTTTATCCAGAGTTGTATAGTCATTTTTTTCTTCTTTAAATTTAGATTCATTTATATAAAATATTTTTTTCCTTAAATTGTAAATATCCCAATATTTTTTTATAATATAAATCATAAAAAATATACCTATAAATATTACTATAAGTAGGCTTATTCCGGTTATATCTATAGGCTTTAAATTTATAATTTGTAATAAATAGTCGAATATATTACTAATAGCAGAAATTATATTTTTAGAAATAAAAGATTCTATCACCAGGTAGTAATATCCGTCGTCTAATGTCAAAAATGTAATTATATAGAGAATCAATATTGAGACAAACAGTATAAAATTAGCTTTTTTATCCGTTATAAAGTCCCAAGATCTCTCAATCTGTTGTATTATATATTGTAAAAAATTGCATATGAATTTTAAGATATCAAGTAATATTTTAAAAATAAATTTCATTTATTTTTCTCCAGGCAAGTACAGTAATCATGCATTTATTTCATTATCATTTACTAGTGCCTAAATTTAATTGGATAGTTATAGAGATTTTTGATTAATAAATAACAAAGTTTATCTAAGTTCATTTACCCCGAAAGCACTCAGTGAAAGAAATTCAAGTCATAGAAAAAGACATGCCAGATAAATTTTATTTCCAGCATGCCTTTGAAAATTTTATAAAATTGTGTTTTTTTGAGCTTTTTACTGTGAAGAAAGAGTATTCATGCTAGCTCCAAGCAGTTGTGATAATATTCATAAGCTCTTGGTTTTCCTTAATATCGTTTGGTGTAGATATTGAAAAATGATTATCCTTGGCATAACTTATTAAATCATTGACTATTTGGTTAACTTGTTGATTGCTTAAGGTTGAACCATCAGATAATTCGATAGTTTCGATTGAGGAATATTTTTTTAGACCGTTTTTAACCGTAACTTGATCCTCTTCACCATAACTTATGATTAAGCTTGAGCATTTTTTCATGAATACAACATCATCTTTTTCAATGCCAGCACCGAATTGAATTTTGTCATTATCGCTGCCTCGGCAAGATCCCATATCAAACAGGTAATCTTTACCGTCGCCTTGATTGAAA
>JANQHM010000248.1 GCA_028282645.1 Candidatus Gastranaerophilales bacterium | reverse complement strand
ATTTAATCGCATTAAATTTATGGTGATGGTCATCACCTTTCTTATGTCATCGCTGTAAGCTTTTGATATAACTTAAGTTTACTTGTAAGCATCAGTACTCAACTGACCACTACCAAATTTATTACTTATAAAAACACTTTTTCTTTTGCTAACATAAATTATATTGTTTTTTGCATCAATTGAAGCCGTATTCGGATAAAAAGCACACATCGTCTTTGGTTGAACTAGCAAGAGAGAAAAAAGTGCTAAGTATCTATCTCAGCAGGAGAATTTAAACTGTTTATTACCCTCCTCCAAAGAATCCAACGATCTCAATAGCATCACCATCTTTTAATATAGTATTTTTATAGGCTTCTTTTGGTACTATTTCCAAATTTTTTTCAACAACAAACATAGAATTCTTTTTTATATTCAAGCTTTCAATAACATCATTTACAGTACGGCCTAGCGAGAATTCTTTTTCTTCAGCGTTAACAGTTATTTTTATTTTGCTATTCATAATTCCTCTTTATTATTATTTTATATATATTATATTTTAAAATAAAAAAAAATTTAAAATGTATAAATAAACTAAAATAGTAGCACTTCTACCCTGTCACCTTCATATAATTTAGTGCAATCAGCAGGTAATTTAACATAACCGTGAGCCTTTACAAGTGTTGATAAGCTAGAGGGTTTTCCGGCATAAGGATAAGCTGTGATTCTTCCATTATCCTGTTTTTTAAGTCTCACTCTTATATAATCATCAGTGTCCAACGGTGACTCCACGTCTTTTTCCAAAACCGCATCAAGTCTTACATTATCCTTATGCTCTTGCCAAAAAGACCTTGGATTTCCTGCAAGTTGAACAATTAAAGATTTTACAAAAACCAAAAATGCTGTAACATTAGCAGCCGGATGACCTGATAATCCAATGACGGGCTTTTCGTCAATATAAGCAAGCAAGGTATGTTTGCCCGGGCGCATTGCTATATCATTAGAGATCATTTTTGAATTTTTAAAGTTTTTAATAGCTTCATAAGTAAAATCATCTGCTCCAATGGAACTACCACCCGAAATAATTACCACATCAGAGATTTTTAGAGCCTTTTCTATTGAAGTTTTTATCATTGCCGGATTATCTTTGACAATAGGCATTATTTCACTAATTCCGCCCAGCTGTTTAATTAGCCCTCTTAGAACATAGCTGTTTGTTTCATAAATTTTACCGGGTTCTAACTTTTCATTTATATTTAAAAGTTCATCACCGACAGGCATAACTGATATAACAGGTTTTTTAAATACTTTAACCTTTTTAAAGCCTAGATTAATCATCCCTCCTATATCAAGAGGTCTTACTTTTCTTTGTTTTCTTATGAATACATTATTCTGTTTAATATCATCGCCTTTTTTATAAACATTTTCACCTGAGATTACACTTTTAAAAACTTTAATGCAATTACCTTCAACTGATGTAAATTCAGGAGAAACCACCGCATTAGTATTTTGCGGTAATAAAGCTCCTGAAGATATTTTTATTCCTTGATTTTTTTCTAATTTAATTATTTTATTCTTTGTTATATGCGTATTTTCAACAATTTCTACACAAACAGGGTTTCCATCGTCTGCAAGAGCTACATCAGCTGAATTTATAGCATATCCGTCAGTTTGCGCCAGATCATGTGTAGGTAAATCAAATTGTGCCACAATATCATCATATAAAATTCTACCTAAAGAGTCTGCTACCGGTATTTCTTCACTGGCTAATTTTTTATCGCCAAGCGCACTTAGAAATTTATTTAATGCATCTTCAACGTTTTCGTAATTTATCGGGTTATCATTATCTATACTGTACATTTTAAACTCCACAACTTTAACTACTTTCATTATACTTTAAAAGAAAAGGTAGTGGTAATAAGAAAGGTGACGAGCGTCATTAAAAAAAATTGTTTAAGCTCCGGTTTGTATTTTTAAAATGCTTGCTATATCATTATTTGGTAGTGATCAGTCAAGTAATTATGATTACAATTAAACTTAAGCTATATCAAAAGCCTACAGCGATGACATAAGAAGGGTGATTACTATCACCATAAAATAAGAGGAAAAAATATGCCTAAACAAATATTAGCTCTGGAAAATTATATTGACCATACAATTTTAAAGCCTGATGCAACGATTGAGGATGTCAAAAATACCTTAAATCAAGCTAAAAAACATAAATTTGTTGCGGTATGTATAAACCCTGTTTATGTAAAACTTGCAAAGGACTATCTTAAAGATACTAATACAAAGATTGTTACAGTGATAGATTTTCCGTTGGGTGCAGGCACCCAAGAAGCAAAAGGATTTGAAACAGAACAAGCTATTAAAGACGGAGCCGATGAAGTTGATTTGGTTATTGATATTGGGGCTATAAAAAGCAAGAACGATGCTAAAGCACAAAAGGATATTGAATTAGTTGTAAATAAAGCACAAGGCCGAGTTGTAAAAGTAATTATTGAAACAGATTTGCTCACAAAAGAAGAAATTGTTGAATGCTGTACAATAGTTGCTAATGCCGGTGCTGATTTTGTAAAAACATCTACAGGATTTGTAAAAAACGGCGTTGGAGCTACTGTTGAAAATGTAAAACTGATGAAAGAAACTGTCAAATCCTTTGGGTTAAAGGTAAAAGCAAGCGGCGGAATAAAAACAAAAGATCAAGCACTTGCAATGATAGAAGCCGGGGTTGATAGGATTGGAACAAGCTCAGGTTTGGAGATAATTAATGATTGAAAAAAGTTCATTTAAATATTAAAGGGCAAGCAAGTCGGCGTAGCCGACGAAAAGTGAGCCCAAAAAGAAAGCTCAACCTTGCTAGGGGGTAGATAAAAACGTTTTATTGCTTTACTACTATATCACAAAGGTTTTTAACATGCACAAAGCTCTGGGGGCAATACACATACACTCTACATATTCTGACGGGTCTGAAGGCATTGAGACAATAGCTAAAATTGCTAAGAAAGCCGGACTTGACTGGATTATCATAACGGATCACAATACGCTGGCAGGCTATTTAAATAATAAAGAAGGCTGGTATGATGGGGTTGCTGTTTTAATAGGAGAGGAAATAAGCCCTGACTTATCCGATCACTATCTGGGGTTAGGTATAAACAGCTTTATATCTGAAAATACACAACCTGAAGAGTATATAAATGAAGTTAAAAAACAAGGCGGTATTGGATTTATTGCACATCCTGACGAGAGTACAACAAGAAAAAATCCGCAGGAGCCTTTACGTTGGACTAACTGGGATATTAAAGGCTTTGATGGTATAGAACTCTGGAATTATTTGTCCGACTGGACTGATAATATGACTGAGTCTAGTTTATACTTGGACTATTTATTCAGAATGAAAAAGCTTTCTGGACCTTCTGAAAAAATAAAAAAATGGTGGGATAACTTAAATATACAAAATCCTGACAAAATTATACCGGCTATAGCCGGAGTTGATGCTCATTCTTTTATTTATAATGTTTGTGGTATATCTATTAAAGTATTTGATTATATTGACAGCTTTAAAGCTGTTTTAAATGAAATATATCTCGATAATAAGTTATCAGCTTCTTTTGATGAAGCTAAAAAACAAATTTTGAATAGTCTTAAATCAGGTAAAAATACAATAATAAATAAACATTGGAGTAAAAAAAATAATAAAGAATTTAAATTTTTTATCCAAAATGTTTACCAAAATGCTTATCCCGGTGATTTTATCAGGCTTGACAGTGTAACAGCTCTAAATGTCAATCTTCCGAGAAAGGCCGGCATAAAATTAATACATAATGGCGAGTTAATACTGGAAAAATTTACTCAGGATTATATTTTAAAGGATTTAGAGCAAGGAAAATACAGACTAGAGGTGTTCTATAAAGAACATCCCTGGATTTTTACCAATCCTATAGTCGTTCAATAAAAGAGGAGAGCAAAATGACAGTTATTAATGAAAAAATTAATATTCAAACCAAAGGTTTTACTGATATCATAAATATTACAGATGACATAATTGCAATAGTTGATAAGCATAAAATAGAAAACGGACATGTTTTAATTTATGTGCCGGGCAGTACTGCATCTATTACTACTGTTGAATACGAACCCGGATTATTAAAGGATTTACCTGAGGCTTTTGAAAAATTTGCACCAATGGAGCATACATACCATCATGACGAAACATGGCATGACGGCAATGGTTATGCGCACGTTAGGGCGTCTATGGTCGGAAACTCAGAGAGCTTTCCTGTTATTAGCAAAGAATTATACTTAGGTACGTGGCAGCAGATTATTTTAATAGACTTTGACAACAAGCCCAGAACCAGGTCTGTTATTGTTCAAATTATTTATTAAAAATCAGCCTATTTACTTAAAAAAAGAGCAGGCATAGGGTGAAAAAATTAAATAATTTGTCATAATTAATTAAGTACATCTAAATAATACTACTGCTGTAAATAAAATTAATGATGAACAATTAGTAAAACTAAAGTGATTCTTACTTCTCGTAAAACTAAGAGCCTGTCTGGTTAAAAAAATAAAAGCTAGTTATATCAATAATAAAGGCTCATTTAAGGACTGCGCTGTTAAAGCTGAAGCGGCTTGCCTGGCAAGGTGATGCAAGCTTTAACAAGACAGCTTCTAAATATTAAGTAAAATGCCTCTTAAACTGTGGCTTATATACTTTAATAAATTGGTTAAATGCTCTTTATCGGTTAACGGATTAGTTAACGTAACCCGCAGGTATATAACATCATTTAAAGAGGTAAGCGTAATCATCGCTTGGCCGGAATTATTAACAATATCGCGAAGATTAAAATTAATTTCATCCAGCTGCTCACTAGTTAAGTTAGTATTTTTTGGCGCATAACGAAAACATATAATATTGAATTCAGGTTCATTAGCCGTCTCAAATAAAGGATTATTATTAACTTGAGAATAAAAATATTTTGCCATTTTATGTAAATATTCGTATTTCTCTGCAAAAAAGTCTGTACCATAAGCTAAAAGGCAACCCCATAACTTAAAAGCATCTGCTCTCTTGGTACACTGCAAAGAATACTTGCTTAATTTTATAATTTCTTCTGTATCATTATATAAATAATGGGCATAAATATCATCAAAGCAGGATTTTAAAGCATTTTCATCTTTTACAAAAAACATGCCCATACTCGAAGGCATAAACATCATTTTATGCCCGTCTACAGATAGTGAATCCGCTTGATTAATACCGTTTATAAGATGTTTCATTTCCTCAGATAAAATTAAACTGCCACCGTGCGCAGCATCAACATGTAACCATATATCATATTTTAATGTTATTTCTTGTATTCGGATCAGGTTATCAAAGGTTGATGTTGATGTAGTTCCTGCATTTGCAAACATAATGAACGGCTTTAGTTTTTTAGACTTTAATTCTATTATGATTCTTTCCAATTCTGCGATATTTGTCTTAAAATTGTCGTCACATGATATTTTTACAACATTTTCAGACTTAATACCCGCGACAAAAGAATTTTTCCCCACCGAATAATGAGACTCCTCCGGACATAATACAACGGCATCACTCAGATTATTATCAGGAAAATATTTGTTTCTTGCGCATATCAGTCCCATCAAATTAGATATAGAACCGCCGCTTGTTACGGTTCCACCTGATTGGTCATCATATCCGATTTTTTTTGCTAAAAAACTAATCAGTTCTTGCTCTACCAATGTCATAACAGGTGACATTCTTGATACTACAAGACTTTGGTTTAAAATACTTATTACATAATCCAATGCAGCTGCCAACGGTAAAACTGGCGGCACCTGATGCCCCATATACATTGGGCTTTGCAGGTTGTTGGAATATGGTAAAACTATGTCTTTTATTATATTATATAAAGCTTCATCCCCTGAGCCACTTATTGTTAATAAGCCTCGAAGTTGCTTTTGCAGCTTCTGCTTTGGCACGTAGTTTAAAACAGGTTTGTCTTTTGCTTCATTATAATGATCTTCTAATAAATTTAATATTTTATTTTTTATATCGCATTCACAATAATTCATAATTAAATCATAAAATAAACAGTGGAAGTTGTGAAATACGCAAGGCATAAATTAAATATTTTTCCTAAAAAAATTTACATTGTTGAATATTAATTGTTGGCCTTTTATTTTAATGTAGGTTTGAGTATACTAACTCAAAAATACTTTTTAGATTATTCAATTAAATTTAATAATCTAAATATATTTTAAGGAGGAGGTAAAAATGAATATAGAAGATATAAGAAAAAACTTTCCGGTAACTAAAAACTTGATATACCTGGATAATGCAGCTGTTGCACCGGTGCATAGCCTGACTAAAAAATATATGGATGAATATATGGAGCACTTTTTGAACTTTGGGCTGAAAGATTATGCAAAATGGGTTGACATGATGGATCTAACAAGAGAAAAGCTTGCTAAGTTTATTAATGCTAAAGTCTACGAAATAGCTTTTGTTAAGAATACATCAGCGGGATTGTCCATTATTGCAAACGGCATTGATTTTAAACAAGGTGAAAATATAATAATACCTGATATAGAGTTTCCTTCTAACGTATACCCGTGGCTAAATTTACAAAGAAAAGGTGTGGAAACAAAATTTTTAAAAGCTGATAAAAACGGATTTTTAGATTATAAAAACCTTGAAGAGTTAATTGATAAAAACACCAGACTTATTTCTATCAGTTGGATAGAGTTTGTTAACGGGTTTAAAAACGATTTAAAAGCTATTTCTCAAATAATAAAAAATAAAAGCAATGAATTCGACAAAAAAATTTATTTTTGTGTTGACGGTATTCAGGGACTTGGGGCACTAAAGTTTGATATTAATGATTATGATATTGATTTTATTGTTGCGGATGGGCATAAGTGGCTTTTAACTATAGAGGGTGCAGGATTTATGTATTGCAGTGAAAAGGTTTTAGATAATGTGCATCCTGTATCGGTCGGGTGGAAAACCGTGAAAGATGCCCTAAACTTTACTAAAATAAATTTTGATATAAGGCAAGGGGCTGATAAATTTGAAGAGGGAAGTATGAACGTTGCAGGTATTACCTCTATTGCCGCGAGTATGGATTTATTTGCGCAGTATGGCATGGATTTTGTAGAAGAACGGGTGCTTGGCTTGAGTGCTTATGCTATAAACTTGTTTGAGGAAAAAGGCTTTAATGTTGTCAGCTGTAAGGAAGATAAACATCGCTCCGGTATTGTCAGCTTTACTACACCGGATGTTGAGGAGGATTTTTTAAAGCTGGTGTCTAATAATGTTCAATTATCAAAGCGGGGTGCTAATCTGCGGATATCTCCCCATTTTTATAATACAAAAGAGGAAATCAGCAAGTTAGCAGAAATTTTAACCTAAATAGTATATCCCCCTGCCATAATGCAAGGGGATATCGGATTATGTTAAAATTAAACTATAGACGATTTTAAGATGTTATTAATAGCCCTTATAGAATCCAGTCAGGGTTAAAAGTATTACCTGCCTCAGGACTGCTTGTATTAGCTTGCAATCCGTTTGTTGCAAATTCTAAATTATTCATTTGACCGGAAGAATGCCCAAATTGATTATAATTTACTTGAAGACTGTCTGTAGAGCCTGATACGTTGTTAAATTGTTTTAAACCCCATCCGTCTTTATTCCTGTTGACTTGTAAGATGTCTTCTGATGCGATTAACATGTTATTTTGCAAGTTATTCTCCAAATTTGTATCATTTATTTGCCCGGAGCTGCCACTTGCGAAGCTTCCATTGTTTTGCAGGTTAGAAAAGCCTGTTGCGGAGTTATCTTGACTTGTATTATTGCTATAGTCTGAAAAATTTTGCTGTAGATGTTCATTACCTAAGCCGTGGTTGTTTTGAAACATATTATCTGAATTATTGTTTTGGTTGTTTTGCATTATCAGATTACCTTCACCTGTATTCCTCATTTGAGAAAACAATGATCCTAATGAGTTATTATATTGTAATGCATTATTTCCCGTCAAATTATTGAATTGTTCTACTGAATCAGATGCTGTTGCTTCATTGTCCTGAGCTGCCCAGCTGCCCAAAACATTGTTTGATTGTCCGATTCTTTGAGATTGGTGTGTAGTGTTGTTTAAAATTGATTGATTTCCCGTGACATTGTTTATTTGATCAACATAGGCAGAATATGAAGAAGAATTGGTTATAAAGTTATTATCGCCTTTATTAAAGTTTTCCTGATTTAATTCTGCAGCATTGTCCGCAATATTGTTTTGTGTTGCTATACCTTCTTCATTGTTATTTTTCTGTATGCCTTCCAATGAATATTGAGTCAAATTTTGTTGTCGGCCGTATGCTTGGTTTATATTGCTTTGTTCCCACTGTGAAGCATTGTTACCAAAGTTAGACTGTTCACCTTTGCCATGGTTAGTATTATCTTGTGTCACGGTTGCGGCATTTGTAAGCTTGTTTGCTTGTAGGGCTTCGTCTAAGTTCTTATTCAGCTGATTATAGTCTGTAACATTATTGCCTTGGTTTAACTGAGTGGCTACATGTACATTTTTATTGGTTTGAACTCCACTGCCTGATTCTTGACTTTTGTTAGTTTGATAACCAATGCCGGTATTAATATTCCCCTGTTCTAGCAGCTCTGCCTGATTTGCCGTATTATTTTGTGTTGCGGTGCCTGAATTATGATTTGTTTGTGACATTTCACCGCCTTGATCAATGTTATTAGTTTGTATGCCTATACCGGCATTGGTATTTATTTGATTTGTTAATACAGATTGTATTGTATTATTAGTTTGATCGCCTGTACCTGTGTTATTATTCTCTTGAGTCGGACCCGACTGCGTTGATGTTGAATTATCCTGTGTATCGGTATTTTCAGTTGCCGGGCTTGGACTATTGATTGAGTTACCGATGTTTGATTGAATAGCTAAGCCGTTATTTGAGTTAGATTGATTTGCGGATGCTGCTTTGAAAAATTGATTAAATTGGCTGGCCTGGCCGGTATTTTCATTACCTTGTGTTGTATAATTTGCTTCTGTTCCGTCATTTACCTGAAGCCCGATTCCATCGTTTAAATTGTTTTGTTGAGCTTCGTTTGAGGTTAATAATTTGTTATATTGAGCTGATAAGCCGTTACCTTCATTAGTTTGTTTAATATAGCTTGATTCTGCCGCATCATTGACCTGTTTGCCGGTATTTTTATTTGTGTTCATTTGTTGACTGTTTGAAAGATAACTGCCGTTATTAACCTGCCATGCCATTCCTGTGTTTGAATTATCCTGAGTTAAGTCTGTAGAGTCTGCGGACGTATTGTCTTGAGTATACGGATTTGATAATATTTCTGATAAATAGTTATTATAGAAACTTTCTGATGAGTCAAATCCTAAATTGTTTGTCATTCCATTGCTTATATTACTGAATATACCTTCTATCATTGGAGATAGTGGTTGATTTTCGGTATTATTTTGTATAATCGGGTTCATAAAAAAAGAATTGGTTAAGTAGCTGGATAGATTAAAATTGCTATTGAAAGACATTAACTGTTCTCCTTATAACACTTTTAAGTTATACTAGCTCAAAAATTACTTTTCAGATGATTTAATCCTGTTAAATTTAATGAAATAGAATTTTTTCTGAATTGCAAAGCTGGAGCGTTAAAAAATGAAATGGTCAATTTTATTTTTATAAGCTCATTTTAAAGAGTAATCTAAAATTTAATTTTGAACCAGAATATAGACTCTCACCTTTTAGGTTTTGAAATTAGAAGCTGTCTTGTTAAAGCTTGCATCGCCTTGCCAAGCAAGTCGCTTCAGCTTTAACATCGCAGTCCTTAAATGAGCCTTTATTATTGATATAACTAGCTTTTATTTTTTTAACCAGATAGGCTCT
>JANQHM010000072.1 GCA_028282645.1 Candidatus Gastranaerophilales bacterium | reverse complement strand
AAATTGACCATTTCACTTTTTAACGCTCCCGCTTCGCAATTCAGAAAATAGCTTATTTTATTAGTTTTTACCTGATTAAAGAATCTGAAAAGTATTTTTGAGTTAGTATAAATAAGAATACCTACCTTTTACACTTTTAACTAGTTAAACCTGAATAATTTTAAATACTGTACAAATCTTACCTATTTATATAAAAAATATATAAAAATAAAAATTGATATACTTAACTTCTAAAATTTATATAACTTAATATATGTCATATTTAATAAAATAAAAAAATTTTTATTTATTTTTTTTCAAAGTCTACATCGACCGGAACTTTATTTGTTACTATATCAAATACCGGTGAATATTTTTGAGCCAATTTTACAAGCTCTTGAATTCTTTCTTCAGGTTCATCTGACTCAATTTTAAAGTTTACTTTAATACTTTTATACCCTTTTCGAACTTCTTCTGACATGCCGAAGAATCCTCTTATATCCAAATCACCTTCCAATTGAGATTCAACTGATTTTAGTTTTACTCCTTTAATGGCAGCTTGAGCTACCAAAGTTGTGGTTAGACATCCTGAAAGTCCTATTAATACAAATTCAACAGGATTTGCGCCTTTATTATTACCCAACAAAATAGGGGGTTCATCTTCTTCAAATAGCAACGGCTCTTTGCGGGAGTTACCGTCTTCGCCTGCTACATAAAATTCCATAATTCTTGCCTGGTTGTTTGTGCCATCTACCCATTTATTCCTGGCCTTGAATCTGAAATTAGCCAGTTCGGGATTTTTTTCTATATTATTTATAGTTTTATTAAGATTTTCAATGCTTATTCCATTAATAAAGCTTGTTGACATTATAGATACCTCCACAATTATTAAATTAATTCTAAAAGTATTTTCTAATATTTTGCCTAATGTTTATTTATTATGAATATAAGAAAAACAATTAATAATTCACTGATTGATTAATGTTTAAACCTTTAAATAATAAGACGAGCTAGTAAGCTATGCTTATTTTCAAAAACCTGTTTTTATATTACTAATTTTTTTAAATTAAGGGAAATTTGTAGATTTATAAAGAAAGGAAGAGATCATGGTGAATAAAAAAGGAACTAATTATAATGACAGGCTTTGTGGAACTTCTCGCAATGATAAGTTGCTCGGATTAGGCGGGAATGACTATTTATTGGGTTATAGAGGGGATGATCTTTTATATGGTGATGAAGGTGATGATACATTATCAGGGGGTAGTGGCGATGACAGGTTAACAGGCGGTAAGGGCTATGACAAATTACTCGGTTATTATGGCAATGATTTGCTTTATGGGGATGAAGGCGATGACATTATATATGGAGGTCGGGGTAATGATAAGCTTTATGGCGGATCAGGAAATGATTATCTTAATGGGAATATAGGTAATGATAAGATATATGGCGAGTCCGGCAATGATACTTTATATGGAGATAGTGGTAATGATAAGATATATGGAGATTATGGACGTGATACATTAAAAGGGGGTAGAGATAAAGATACTCTGTATGGAGGTAATGGCAATGATTACCTGGATGGTGGAGATGGCAATGATATACTCTACGGTGAAAATTTAAATGATACAACTATATCAAAGGATAGTGAGGAAGATTTGATTTTATTTAACAGCGGATTTGAAGAAGTTACAGACGTATTTGAAGGTTGGCATATTCATGCTAATCCTGAATCTGCTGTTGTTGTTAATGCGCCTGGAGGTAAAGGAGGGCATGCGGTTAAAATGTCAATTAACAGAACTGATGATTTTTCGGATGTTATTAACGGCCGACCCAGGGCAGAACTGGCCAGAGTACCTGATGACTATTTGTATGCGGGGGGTGATTATTATTTAAATTTTAAAACATACTTACCTAATGATTTTCAATTTGATAGTAACGAAAATAGGGAGGGCTTGATGCAGATTCATCAGTCGAATGGACTTGGTGTATCACCTTTATTTCTTTTTGGACTGGACGGTGACAAGTATTTTACATTTGTTGAGCCTCCTTTTCAGCCTCAAAAATTTGATTTTTGGGGTTCTGCCTCTGATGATAGAGGTAAATGGATAAATTGGTCTTTGCATTATAAAGCTTCGACTGATAATAACGGCTTATATGAATTATTTAAAAATGGAAAGTCGGTTTCGTCTTTTGAAGGATCCAACTCTTATCATAATGACGGTGCGTATATGAAGATTGGGCTTTATAAATGGTCATGGACGAGCCTTGATATTAATAATCGTACGGTTTATTATGATGATGTGAGTATTGTAGCTTCCGGTAATAATGGCAAGGATAATGATACTTATTATTTTGAAATGGGATATGATACCGATACTATAGTTGATATTAGAGGAAAAAATGATGTTATTGTATTCGGAAGCGGATTTTTTAATTATAATATTTCCTTGAATAAAAAAGAAAATGATCTGGAGATTACTTTTAAAAACAGTAGTAATGACAAATTGATAATTAAAGATTATTGGACAGTCGGCACTATAGAAAGACTTGAATTCCAAGACGGTTATAGCATCAGCTCTAGTGATATAAACTATTTAATTGAAGAAATGTCTCAAGTAAAATCCGGTAGTGATTATTCAGTTAACGACGGATATAGCGATCAATTTTCTGATAATACTAATTTAATATCAGCATTTGTGCCGGAATAAAAAAGAGCCATCCCTTAGGACAGCTCAATCTCAAGTGTTTTAAAATACGATAAAATTTAAATTTAAATTAGAGACAGTGCAATTGATGGTGCCTGGTTAGCTTGTGCTAACAGACTTGCAGATGCTTGCTGCAAGATTTGGTTTCTTGTTAAAGAAGCCGCTTCTTGGGCTACATCAACGTCTCTAATTCTGGACTCAGATGCCAGCATATTTTCACGCTTAATCTGCAAACTCTTCATGGTTGATTCTAATCGGTTTTGATATGAACCGATAGTAGATCTGTTAGAAGATACTTGCGTGATTGCTGAATCCAGATTTGTCAGGAAACTTGCAGCACTAGAGCTTGAAGTAAAGAAATTTGACAAGTAAGATGAATCACTTGAACTTTTTAGACCTAAAGCTGTTGCAGTTGCAGAAGCAAGAGGCGTACCAATATTCAATGTGTTCAATGACGCTTGACCAGAAACAAAATTAGCACCGATTTGAAGTGTTAAATCAGTGTTATCTCCATTCAATAATTTAACAGAGTTAAACGCTGATGAGTTAGCAATCCTGCTTATCTCACTCACTCGCTGTTCAACCTCTGCGCTCATAGCTGTTCTTTCTTGACTACCGTAAGTACCGTTTGCGGCTTGAACCGTAAGGTCTCTAACCCTTTGCAAGTTCTCCTGAATAATTGATAAATCAGCTTCTGCCGTTTGCAACAAGTTTACACCCGTTTGTGCGTTTTGCCAAGCCACATTAGAACCACGCGCTTGAGCTTTTAAAGATTCACTAATTGTTAGACCTGCCGCATCATCCGCTGCTTTGTTAATTTGATAACCGGTAGACAATCTTTCCAAAGATTTG
>JANQHM010000027.1 GCA_028282645.1 Candidatus Gastranaerophilales bacterium | reverse complement strand
AACATACAATTGAATATTTTTTTAACTCTCTTTAAGGCTAAAAGTACGGGTTTTGTGATGCGCGCGTAATTTATACAAAAAATAAAGCTGCTCCAGTATGGGGCAGCCTTATTCTTTATAATATTTTTAGCTTTAGCCGGGTAATAACTAAGAGCCTGTCTGGTTAAAAAAATAAAAGCTAGTTATATCAAGAATAAAGGCTCATTTAAGGACTGCGATGTTAAAGCTGAAGCGGCTTGCCTGGCAAGGCGATGCAAGCTTTAACAAGACAGCTTCTAAGTAAGGAATAATCTGAAAAGTATTTTAGAGTTAGTATATTTGTAAATAAAACTTAAAATATTAGCAACTTTTTTTATGTTTCTGTTTAAATATACTAGATAAAAGAGAGATCTGAAATTTAATTTTGAACTCGGGTAAAAGTAAATTAAAAGGAATGTTAAAATGGTGCAAATTAATAGAATGGGAAGTTTTTCTAAAACAAAACAAATGGGTAATAAAAATGCTCCAAATCAATCTCAAACAGCCAACTTAGCTTTTAAAGGCGGAGCTACTGACGGTACAAAAGCTGTGAAAAAATTTCCCGGTTTTAAAAAGATAGCCGAACTGTTTGGATCTTCTGTAAAAAAAGCTTTTGGAGGTATTAAAAAGTTTCTTGGTAAGATTGGCGGTATTATTAAGAATTTATTTAGTTCAAAAAATCCACCAACTAAACCATAGTAGTAAAAAAAATTAAATTAGGTTAGGGAAATTTTAGATGAACCAGCATTATTGAGCTTTAACACTTGCTGTTGAATTAATATAACAAAATTTGCCGCGATTTGGCTCAAATATAAAGAATCACCAACATAGATAGCATTTTTTTCTTTCTTTAATTTATTAATTTTTTCAATTAAATCTATATTTTCCACTGTTTTTATTTTTACAAACCTTTCTTATTTTACTTGCTTAAATTTTATTATATCAATAAATTTTTCTAATTAAAAATAATAATTCATTTGTATGTATCTAAATTATTTTACATTTAGTATTATAAACAAAGACATAATTTATACTGGTCATAGACCTGTTTTTTAATGTATTTTAAAACTAGTATATATTTTGTAGTTAACTTATTTATACTGGAGATTGAGAAGAACAGCCATGAGCATATTTGATGCATTCTTGGGTACAAGGAAAAAATCTTATGTGGGCGTGAACATTTGTTCTAAGTCCACAATAGAGGTTATAGAATATGATATTAATAAGATGGAGATAAAAAAATACCATAAATCTCCATTTGCCTATGAGAATTCCGCAAAAAAAATTAGTAATCCGCAACAATTGGAGCTTGAATTACAAAAAATATTTCAAGAGTTAAATATTTCTAAAGGCAGTCAAATTATATTTACTCTACCTACAGTTTTTATGTCACACCAAACACTTCCTGCTAATTTGATGGAAGATGAATTAAAAACAGCAGTAACTTCCGAGACAGAGAAAAATTATATATTTTTAAAGGAGGAGCCGGTTGTTGATGTTGAAGTTATTTCAGAAAATGCTGAAACATCTACTAAATATGTTTTAGCATCAGCTGTTCAAAAATCTGAAGTGGTTAATTTAAAAGATATTTTTAAGTCTATCGGGTATAAATTATACGCGATAGATACATCTATTGCTGCATTATTAAGAGGTCTATCCCTTACAGGCTTGATTTCGAGTGATATTGAAGAAAGTAAGCTCTGGTGCGTATTGTTGATAAACTCTAACAGTACTGTTACTCTTACTTTAATGGGCAGTAAGTTGATTGATATAATGGAAGAACCGTTAGCCATTAAATCATTTAGTCTTGATGATATATATAACTCAATTCTACAATCATCTTTAGAAACTATTAAGGCAAAAAGTCCTGAGCACCTTATTATAGTTAGCAAATCAGATGACATATCAGCTAAAAAACTTGTTAACCAATCAAATTTATCTTTTCAGGTTGACTATATTGATCAGAATCAATATATGGACAGTGATTTATTCTCTCGAAGCTCTGACTCTGATGATGAATTGGGAGAGTACTCTAAAGTTGTTAACCTGGAGGCTGTTGGGGCTTCTGCCTGGAAAAATACATCTATAAACTTATGTTTTAATTTTTTAGAAAAAAAAGATGATGATGATGTTGCTCAAAAAGTTAAAATAATGGGCAAAGATGTTATTCTAAGCAGAAAACAAGTACAAAATATTATTTTAGGTATGATAGGCTGCTCTATTCTAACGTTGGGCGGTATGTATTTCTTATTAAATTTATTAGTTAGCAACATGGAAAAAGAAATCTACGGTTTAAATAATGAGCTTAATAAAGCTAAAAATCTTTTGGCCTCCGGTGGAAATTTATCGGAAAAAACAAATTTTATAAGAACAACTTATAAATCAAATGAAACAATAAGAAATACTTATAATGATATTGGAAGTTTGATACCTCAAAAATTATGGCTGGAGTCGTTAGAGCTTAATAATGATAAACATATAAAGATTAGCGGCAGATCTTATGATGTAGAAAGTATTATGACATTTTATCAAAACTTAAGCGGTAGTAATAACATTGAAAATATAAAAATTGCATCAATAAAAGTTGTTTCATCTACTAATAAAACATCTATACCTAATAACAGTAATTATGTGAATACATCAAAACCCATAATACCTACTATTACACCCGAAAAAATATATCAGTTTGTTATAAGCAATTAATTTATGGGAAAAATCAAATGAAAAAATTGATAGATAAAAATACTATTTATTACTTTATTACTTTTCTGTTAATATGGGGGTATGTAGGTACTCAACATATATATCCGATATTAGGAAAGTTAACCCAAAAATCCGGTGAAATTTCAAGATTAAAACAGCAAATCAACATGGAGCACTTAACGCAAGAGCGAATGGCTATAACTGTTACCAAACAACTTCCTTATGATATATACAAACCAGAGGGAATTAACGGCTCTATAGAAAATAAAGCGGTAGTATTAGTTGATCAATTGGTAAATAAAATTAATAAAACCGGAAACAAAATTATTGAAATATCATTTCTTACTAAAGAATCAGAAGAAGAGAAAGCCTCATCAAGTTCAAGAGAAGAACTCTTTACATTAAATATCGGTGGTATAAATTATTTAAAATTAAAGTTTCTTCTCAGTTCTAACTATAATTCTATAAAAAATTTAACCGAAGAAATTTTTAATTGGAAATATCTTTCACTTATCTATGATATAAACATAAAGCCCGAGACCGATGAAAGTTATAAAATTCAATCAGCCCAGGCTTCAACTGTTTTGAGAACAAATTTTGAAGTTTTATTATTTTTAGATAATTAGTAACTATTATTTAATAAATTATCTTTGTGTTGTGTGCAAGTGTAGCAACTGCCTAACTCCAAATAAAATTCTTTGGAAAAATCTTTTAGGCTATTGCCTACTTTGCCTCTTGGGTCATTTATTAATAAAGGGCAAACATATACCCCTTGAGGAGTTATTACTCTGGAATTAAAACAATCGAATTTTTTCAGGTCGCATTTTGCCAAGTCTTCTGAAGATACAATTTCATTATCATTATAAATTTCAAAATTTTTAGCATATTCTCCTAACTTAATCGGAGGTATTACTTTAATATCCGACTCGTCAAATTCCATATCAAGACCTGAAAATAAACTGATAAAGCCCTGCTTCAATTCTGTATCCGATTCTTCCCAAAGGTTAACTACTGATATTATCGGCACAAAACCATATCTGTAAAGATTTTGTATTGCATTAACCGCTTTTTTATAAATACCTCTGCCTCTTATAGAATCATTTTTTTCTTCATCATAATGATCTATACTTACTCTAAATAATAAGTCATTATCTCTTTCCTGGTCGATTTGCCTTAAAAATCTGGCTTTTTTTTCATTGATTAAAATGCCGTTAGTAATTAAAGTTACATTAAATTTGTTTAGACAAAGTCTGATAATGGTGTTGATGTCCGGGTGTTGTAAAGGTTCTCCTCCATTCAGGTATATTTCCTGGATTTCGTGTTCTTTTGCATCTTCCAATGCTTTTTTTATTTTGTCTAATCCCAAAAATTGTTTGTTTTTTTCACTTGCATTACATGACAAATAACAATGTTTACAACTTAAATTACAAGTTGAATTTGATAATTGAAACCATAAATTTTCTAGCCTGTTTAACTTTACTGACGGTGCTTTAAAACTTAGTTGTGTTATCATTTTACCCTCCTTATTGATTTTAATTTTAAGGAAGAAATTAATTATTTAAAATAACACAATCGTCCTAGTGCTTCATTATAATCAATCAGGTAATTTACCTTATGTGATCAACAAATACCTTATTATACATTATGCTAATTATTAATTAGTTAATAAAAAATCACTTACAAATTTAAATTATAAGCAAATCGGCAAAGGCTACAAAAAGCGAGACCTTCAAAAAGAGCGGATAAAATTTTTGATAGTGAGTCAGTTGAGGGCTGATGCTTACAAGTAAACTCAAGTTATATCAAAAGCTTACAGCGATAAAAGATGAAATAAGAAAGGTGATGACCATCACCAAATTTTTTTATCCTTTTACAATATAGACTCTAAAATTTCCGCATTTTTACTAGCTAAAGCACTGTTTCTTACTTTTGTTCTATATATATATGTACGTAGTGCTTCTCTTATGAGTTCACTTCTTGTTCTTTGTTCTTC
This sequence comes from Candidatus Gastranaerophilales bacterium, assembly GCA_028282645.1. Classification (GTDB taxonomy): domain Bacteria; phylum Cyanobacteriota; class Vampirovibrionia; order Gastranaerophilales; family JANQFW01; genus JANQFW01. The sequence continues at coordinate 10,197 of JANQHM010000027.1, read as the reverse complement.
ATTTGCGATTTCATCAATTGTACTTAAAAAATCATCTGTCATGGATATTAGTACTCTTGCCATCCTTAATCTCCTCTTTCCTCCAGCTTACCGATTGATTATTAAACCATCCAAATTTATAAAAACAAATTTCTTGTTTAAATTACCTAAATATGATATTTATTTACATAACTTTACATATTTTTTAAAATTAATGATCTGCCGTTAATATCCGGAACGATTCATCCGACCTTTAAAATTTTCTATTGGCGGTAATGGAGGCATTGAATCAAAGTCATCTTTAATTTCTTTTTCTATATTATTATTTGGTCCAAAGCCACGTTCAAAGTCATTTGAATCTTTAAAGTCATCAAGTTCAACTTCTTGCTGTTCAAAAATATCTGAAGATTCTTCCATCTTTGCATATTCTTCATCTATTAACGCTTCAAAATTAACTTTTTCATTTTGTTTTAAAGTTGGATCAATAATTATTTCAGGATAAATAAAATCTACAAAAGGTCTTTCTTTTACCAGTTTCTTCATATACTCACGCCAGATTATTGCAGGCAAGCCGCCGCCTGTAATTTTTTTTGTGGGTGTATTGTTATCATTACCTATCCATACTCCTGTTGCATATTCAGGTGTAAAACCAAGAAACCATGCATCCCTATAGCTATCTGTAGTACCGGTTTTACCGGCAGCCGGACGGCCGATATTTGCAGCACGGCCCGTTCCGATTTTAATAACCTGAGTTAGCATATCAACCATACTGGCAACAACTTTGGGAGAAAAAACCCTTTTAAATTTATTTTCTACTTGGTAGATAATTTTACCGTCAGCGGTTTCTATCCTTTCTACGGCATATGGCATAACTTTTATGCCGCCGTTTGCAAAGACTGCATAAGCTCCTGTTAATTCAAATAAATTAACGCCATTTGAACCCAGGGCAATTGTCGGATCTCTTTCCAGGGGTGTTGTTATTCCAAGTTTTCTCGTAGTTCTTATAGTTCTTGATATGCCGTATTCTGTTATAAGTCTTGCTGCAATAACATTTGAGGAGTAAGCCAAAGCTTTGTATAAGGGTATATCGCCTCTGTATCTGTCGCCATAGTTATGAGGCTTCCATTTTGCAATTCTTATAGGTGCATCAGGATATATTGATTGAGGTGTTGCACCATTTTCTAATGCAGTAGCATACACAAATAACTTAAATGATGAGCCCGGTGGTCTTATTGCTTGTGTTACTCTGTCAAATTCACTTATTGAATAATCTTTACCGCCAATATAAGCAAGGATTTTACCTGTAATTACGTCATATGTAACCAAAGCAGCTTGCTCCCAAGGCTCTTTAAAGCCCCATTTAGTTATATTATTGCTTATGATTTCTGTTGCATATTGTTGATATTTATAATTTAAAGTTGTATAAACCTTATAGCCGCCCTGAACCAGCTCTTCTTCTTTAATATTAGCTCTTTGGCTTAATTCTTTAAGTGCATAGTTAACAAAATATGGTGCTTTATTTAAAGAATTAGGACGGTTTTTATTATCAATTTTTATTTCTTCCTCATTTGCTTCATCTGCTTGGGCTGGAGTGATAAAATTTTCTGCCAGCATTCTTTTTAAAACCATTTTACGTCTTTTTAACGCTAAATCCATATTTCTATATGGTGTATAGGCCGACGGTGCCTGAGGCAGCCCTGCAATAAGAGCACATTCTGCAAGATTTAAATCCTGTACCTTTTTATTAAAATAAATTGCTGCGGCAGCTGATATGCCGTAAGCACCTTCGCCCAGGTAGACGTTATTTAAATACATTTCCAATATTTTTTCTTTTGGGATGGATTTTTCCATTCTATAAGCTATTATTAGTTCTTTTATTTTTCTGTCAAAAGTTTTTTCTGTTGATAAAAATAGTATTCGCGCTAATTGCTGGGTAATTGTACTTGCACCTTGCACCAGCTTTCTTGCTTTTATGTTTTTTATTATTGATCTAAACAGGGCAACAGGATCAAAGCCTCTATGAGTATAAAAGTTTTTATCTTCTATTGCTATAATTGCATTTTTTAAATCATCCGGAATATCATCTATTGTGACCTTTTTATATTTATAGGCCCCAAAAGTTTTAATTACAACTTTATCCTGAGATATTATTTGTGATGTCATTGTTGGTTGATAGTTTTCTAGCTTTGTAATTGGTGGTAGATTCTTGAAATATACAAATACAGATGCAGCTCCCGCCAATAAAACCGCAAATGCCACTAATAATATAATTAAACAATATCCCCTACTAGTATTCATTTATATATATTTCCTATTTAAAAGTATAGCTTGACTTAGTAATCTGAAAAATATTTTTGAATTAGTATAAAATTATCTGAAAATATTTGTGAGATAGTATTATAACACATTTTTAAGACTTACCCTAATAAGATTATCTTAAATAAAACAAATAAAAAATCAATTTCCTTGAATTTATTACAAAATTTTATAATTCGCACAATTTAAAGAATAAATTTCTATTAGACGTTTGGATAAAATAATTGATATAATTTTAAGGTATATATTTAATAGTATGAATTTTTCTTGCCTCTTTTGCGTTATAATCAACCTTTTCTTTAATATGTTCAAGGCTTATATTTATTTTGTCTACCTTATCTTTGTATTCTTTTGGCAAAAAGACCGGTATTACTTTAAAAGATCTTATTGAGGCTTGCAGTTTAGTTTTTAACTTAACGTTACTATTAAGCATTTGAGTAATAAGATTAGTAATTTCAACCATTTTTTGTACGGTTTGCTCATTTATTTTAATATGATTTAAATCTTTCCTTTTAGATAAAATAATATTAAGCTGTTTTAGAGTTTCTTTATCGTCAATGCTTTTAACCAGTTTTTTTAATGATTTTTTGTCGTTTCTTAAAAATTTTTCGGTTAAATCATTTAATGCGGTCTTTATTTCTTCATATTCTTCGGATTCAAAAGAAATATCCGTGTTAAGTTTTTCTTTTAGGCGGTTAAGGTATTTTATTTGGTAAGGACTAACGGTTGATACTCCTTCCTGGACAGAAATTTTGTAGAGATCATTAATATAAATTTTTCTTACTTCTTTCTTAATGTCTTTGCCATCTAAAAGTGAAACAAGATTAAACACCGCATCGACTGTTTGTTCCTGATCAGCAGAGAGCTTAACAAGTGAATTATTATATTTTTTAAGATTTTTAAATGATTCTATGCTTTTTTTAATCTCTTCATTCTCAAAAATTCTTGCATTTAGGAAATTTGTTGAACTTTGTGACTTGCTGCCTAACGAAAAATTAAACTTTTGCCCGCTTGATGAAATTAAGCTAATCAGTTTTGAGTTATTATCATAGTTGTAACCAAAGGCTCTGCAAACCTTTGGCATATTTATGAATGCATCTGCGTGGTCGCTTTGGTGGGTGATAAAGATATGTTTTATTTTATTATAAGCTTCTGCTGCGCTATTGCTACTTTGTATTTTATTTTTAACGAGATGCTTTGTGCTTTCATCCAGGTCTACTATTTCACGTTCAAGCATTTGAGTGTTTTCAACATTATCAAAATAATTTTTTACAGCCTGCTTTAAAATAGCTGTTGATATTGTATTATAAGTTGATTCTACACTGTTGCCGACTTGTATTTTATCCTTTATGATCTGTTTTGTTTCATTGTCTAAAATTGCTATGGATTGCTCAAGTTTTTGTCGGTCTTTATTTTTATAATAGTCTTTAATTGCCAGCCTTATTATTACGTAGCCTTCATATTTATTTAAAGTATTTGCTATTAGGTCATAAGCTTCTTCTGCGGTATTACAGTTTATTATTTCCATTTTTATAAGCTGTTTTGTTTCTTCTTTTAAGTTTAACAATGTTCTTTCCAGCTTTTGTTTATCCTGATTTTTATAATATTCTTTTACGGCCAGTTTTATAGAATCATCAATTTCGTATCCGTTTACGGCTTTTATTATTTTGTTATATGCTTCTTGCGTATTATTACTGCTTTGTATTATATTTTTTATAATTTGTTTTATTTTATTATTTAAACTTGCTATTTCTTGCTCGAATTTCTGTTTATCTTTATTTTGATAATAGGCTTTGAGAGCTGGCATTAAGGCTTTAATTGTTTTATTATCAACTATTGCAGAATTATCGGAAGATAAAAAAGCATTAAAACATCTTGTTCTTCTGCTTAAGTATTGGCTGTAACCTAGCTCATGATAATCTGTCATTAACTGTAAATCAGCTTTTAGCAAATTTAAAAGTTCTTTTGCTTGAATATAGGAATCTGCTATTGTTTTGGCAAATTTTCCCGTCATTTTTTCTGAATTTATGTATGTAGTATAATTTTTATAAAAATTGTTTGCGCTTTTATGAAACCTTAATGAGCTTTCATAAAGTTGTGTGTAGAAGATCTTATCTGAATCCGGAAGCTTTATAATTTTGCTTTGCACAAATTTATTTTGCGCTATATTCAAAGCTTTTAGAGAGTTTTCATCTAAAATTAAATTAAGCAACTTATTACCTTTTATTTGCCCCGGGGTTTTCTTGAGAAAGTTTATCATTGCTTTGTTGTAAGAATCAACGGCATTTATTAAATTTATTCTTGCTTGTATTGATTCGGGTGTAAATATAAGATATTTTATATTTTTGGAATTTTTTTCAATGTTAAATACAGGTAATTGCTCACCATTATTAAATGCTTTCTCGTAATTTAAATAATGGTAATATTCCGGAGTATTTTTTAGATACTCCTTGATTAAATCGTTATAAGTATTATAAATAGCTTCATAGGTCTCTTTTGTTTTATCAATCTGAGGTGTAAAATCCTTATAAACCACTCCAATAGATCCAAATGAGTTTTGGATTGCCAGATATCCGCCTGTAAAAACCGCAAGTATAGAACCTGTATCCATTTTTATCACCTTCCGCTACTATAGTAACTCTAAATTACTATAAACTTTAATATTATCTATAATTATATTTAAAAATATAATAAATTCAGGTGATGGTCATCACCTTTCTTGTGTAATCGCTACAAACTCTGATATAATTTAAGTTTGATTAAACATTTTTAATTTATTATTTTAAAAGCATTACCGCCTTTGTAGCATATTCATAGACCCTGGCACTAACACTGCCAATGATTAAATCTTGAAACTTGTTACGAGAATGTGCACCTAAAATAATAACACCAGCATCAAGTATTTCGGCTTCTTTTATTATAGTATCAGAAATATGACCCATTGTTGAATATCTCTTGGTTACATTGCATCCGTTCTCAACTAATTGCTTATTTATAACCGCCATAAATTCATCTGCTACTATTTTAGATTCTTCTAAAATCTTATCTACATCAGTATAAACATAAGAATCAGGAGGGATAATTTCATATATAGGAGGTATTACATTTAATAAATTTATATGAGCCCTGGATTTTGCAACATAATTTGGCAAATTAACCGCTGCTTTTTTTGTAGGTTCATTATTATCAGTAGCAAAAAGAATATTAAAATCCGTATTATCAGAAATATCAGTATCTCTTTTTATTACCAAAACAGAAGAATTACAACTTCTTGATACTTTATAATTTACACTCCCAAGTAACAGTTTTTCTATGGGAGATTTGCCATGAGCCCCTAGTGCTATTAAATCATATTGATTATTAGACTGCTCTTGTAATATTTCCTTTACGGCATCGCCTTCTCGGCTGATAAAGTTATAATCAATATCTTTTTGCTCTAAATAATCTTCAACTAAAGCAAAATCAGATTTTTTCGCTTCGTGCCCCAAGTATTCATCAGGATTTTTATAAAAAATTTCTTCTTCAATCGGGTTAGCTTCATTAACATTTAACAGCGTTACCTCTAAATTTTCTTGTCCAATTATATTTAAAGTGTTTTGTATAATTTTTTTGGCAAAATCAGGTTCATCAATTGGTATCAAAATCTTTCTCACGCTCATAGCATTATCTCCTAATAATTCCTATACATATATTAACAACATCTTTAAGGTAGAATTCACCCACTAAGCGATAATGTTTTCAAAAGTTAAATTTTATAAAGTTATTAAAATATACTAACTATAAAATATTTTTCAGGTTATCCAATCGTGTTAAAATTAACCATAATAACCTATACTCTATTACTAGCTTAAAAATACTTTTCAGATTATAAGAAAAATTTGAGCTTTAAGTGAAAAATGAAATCTGTAAATGAAATGTGCAATTATATTTTATGGGTAATAATTAATTAACATTAAAGTTCTTACTACTTTAAAAAAGTTTTTATTTGAGTTTTAATAATAATGAAAAATTATATTTTTTAGAAAGAAAGGTTGAAAACGTGAATGCTCGTAGAGCGGCTAGAGAACTAGCTATAATCATATACTCCCAACTGTTAAAAAACAAACATGACTTGCAAAATAAAGACTTGGAGGCTTTAATCTTAGAGTCAATACGTACATTGACAAAGAATGAAGAAAGTGAGCTCAAAAAATCTATTATTGAGGTGTTTAAAATTAAAGAATTCATAGAAAACTATGAGATTGAACACCCTAATAATTTAAGAAAACCTATAGATACTAAATTAGTACCTGTTTCAATACCTCTTACATCTGATATGATAGGGCGCATTGATACTATTTTAAAAGCAGCAGACAAAACTTTATCTGCTATTGAAATTGCTGAATTTAATGCATTAAGTGAGAAACAAGAAGTAAAAGATTACGTCTTAAAACTTATTAATACGTACAAAGAAAACAGGCCGACAATAAATGAGCAAATAGACAGACACTCTAAAGGGTGGAACATCGAAAGGTTAATACGTATCGACCGGCATATCTTAAGAATTGCCGTAACTGAAATGTTTTTCTTTGATGATGTACCTGTAAGAGTATCAATAAATGAAGCTGTCGAGTTAGCTAAAAAGTACAGTAGTGATGAAAGCTCAAGTTTTATCAACGGCATTTTAAGAAAAGTAGTGAACGAAAATAAATTGCCTGAATAACAACCTTGAGGGGTAAATATGGTGTTTAATCTATTCAAAAAAAAAGATAATCAAAAAAAAGAAGATAACCAAGATACTTTACAACAAGAGCAGCAAGCCAATGAAGAAGCTTTTGCTATTTCCGTGGGAAGCTTGAAAGAAAAAGTATCTAAAACAAGTGAAGGCCTTGTTTCATCAATTATATCCCTTGCTAAAGGATCTGAAACAATTGATGATGACATGCTTGACGATATAGAAGATAAATTAATAGTAGCTGATATCGGTATGGATACGGCTGTTGAGGTTATTGAAAAAATTCGCGGGCAAAAAAACTCTATCAGGCCGGAGCAGCTTAAGGATATATTTAAACAGGAATTTGTTCAGATTTTAAGAGGGGCAGGTTCTAATAAGATTAATTTAAAAGAAAATCAGCTGAATATAATTCTGATAACAGGAGTAAACGGGGTTGGTAAAACTACGTTAATCGGTAAATTAGCGCACCGTTATAAAAGCCAAAACAAAAAGATTATAATAGCTGCTGCTGATACATTTAGGGCTGCGGCTCAAGAGCAATTAGAAATATGGGCTGACAGAGCAGGCGTGGATATTATAGGAAAATATGATTCTGATCCCGCTGCTGTGGTGTTTGATGCTATTAAAAAATCTAAAGACGAGAGTAAAGATATTCTTATTATAGATACTGCCGGACGATTACATAATAAATTCAACTTAATGGAAGAATTAAAAAAGATTAAAAAAATTATAGACAGAGAAGCACCCGAGGCATTGGCTGAATCTATACTGGTTATAGATGCAAATACGGGACAAAACGGGCTTAAGCAAGCTCAAGTATTTAAAGAAGCTGTTGATTTAACTTCTGTGGCGGTGACAAAATTGGATGGGTCTGCTAAAGGCGGCATAGTAATCGGTATATCAAAAGAATTAAATTTGCCGGTGAAATTAATAGGTGTTGGCGAAAAAATCAATGACCTTAAAGATTTTAATGCAGAAGATTTTGTTTCAGCTGTATTTGACTAAAAGATAGAGGTAAGTTAGGATGTTTGATAGTTTATCAGATAGATTACAAGATATAATTAGAAAAACTTCCGGGAATGACAAGCTTTCGGATGATAATATAAGCGATACTCTCAGAGAAATAAGACGCGCTCTTTTAGAGGCTGATGTTAGCTTGAGAGTTGTCAAATCTTTTATATCAAAGATAAAAGACAAAGTGGCCGGCGAAGAAGTTACCAAAAGTGTGACGCCGGGTCAACAACTGGTTAAAATTGTTTATGACGAGCTTGCTGAATTAATGGGGGGAAGTAATACTCCTGTTTCTACGGAGGGTAAACCTAATATAATAATGCTATTCGGTTTACAAGGTTCCGGTAAAACAACCACCGCAGGTAAACTTGCCATAAAGCTAAGAAAAGAAAACAGAAATCCTTTATTGGTGGCAGCGGACGTGTATCGCCCTGCGGCTGTCAAACAGTTGCAAACAATCGGAAAGCAGATAAATATTCCCGTATTTACTTTAGATAATAGCTCTGATGTTAGAAATATTGTATCTTCTGCTGTGGCACATGCCAGGGAAAACGGTTTTAACACTCTTATTGTTGATACTGCCGGTCGTTTGCAAATAGACAACGAGCTTATGGCTGAGCTGGTTATTTTGGAAAGATTATTTGATCCGGCTGAAAAGCTTTTGGTTATAGATGCTATGACCGGCCAGGAGTCTATCAATGTTGCAGAATCATTTAATGAACACCTTGATGTGACTGGTGTTATTCTATCCAAGCTTGATGGTGATACTCGAGGCGGTGCGGCACTTAGCATAGCACATGCGACCGGCAAGCCTGTCAAATTTATCGGTATGGGTGAAAAACTCGATGCTTTAGAAGCCTTTTATCCCGACAGAATGGCTCAGAGGATTCTTGGAATGGGGGATATTGTGAGCCTTGTGGAAAAAGCACAAGAGAGCTTTGATATTGATTCTGCTAAAGAGCTGGAAAAGAAAATGAGAAAAAGTGAATTTTCTCTTGAAGACTTTATGAAAGTCCAGAAACAAATGAAAGCTCTTGGATCTATGGATCAAATTCTTGGTATGCTACCTATACCAGGACTTAATAAAGATGCCAGGCAGGAAATTGCTCATGTGGGCGAAAAACAGCTGAAAAGAATCGAGGCTTGCATACAGAGTATGACTCCTGAAGAAAGAAGAAATCCCGATATCATTAAAAGCAGCAGAAAAAAAAGAATTGCTCTAGGGTCTGGCTTGCCTGTTGATGAAGTAAACAGGTTTTTAAAAGAATTTGAAAATATGAGAAAAATGATGAAGCAAATGGCTGATTTATCATCTAATATGAGAAAAAATCCTAAAAAGATGAGCAGTATGATGAATATGCCGGGTGGATTAGGTGCTTTAAAAGGAAAATTCCCTCCCTTTAAATAGCGGTGATGGTCATCACCTTTCTTGTATCATCGGTGTAAGCTTTTGATATAATTTAAGTTTACTTGCAAGCACCAGTACTCAACTGACCACTACCAAAATAACCTAATATCCTAGGCACCATGGCTAACTTCTTTTATAGAGAAAGTATAGCCCAGCGCATTTAAAATCTTAATTATTGTATCCAGACGAGGGTTTACCTTATGAGAAAAAATTTTATATAAATTTTGCCTGCTGAGATTGGTTTTTCTGGATAGTTCACTGATTCCGCCTTTTAACTCGGCAACACGTTTTATCGCAAGCAGTAAAGCCCCTATATCTCCATCATTTTCAAATTCTTCGAAGGATGTTTCCAGGTAACCGATAAGATTCTCGGGAGACTCTGATAAATAATCTTGCATATAATCATTCCAATTTTGCAATTTTCTTTTCACTTAATATTCTCCTATAAGAATCTGAAAAGTATTTTTGAGGGAGTATACCTGATTCCGTTTCGTATTTTTATTGTAGCATATTTGCGACATTATTCAAGGGTTATTAAAGCAGTTTGGTAATATACAGAAATAGACAACACTAACTAGCCTTTGCCAGGCAAAAAGTTATCGCTGTCATAAATTGTCTTGATTTTTACCTCAAGTTCCGCTAATAATGGGGCTTTTTCTTGTTTAACCCCTCTTTTTTGCTATAATTTCTATCAATAGTTATGTCTATTATATTATCATTTGCACAATTATATTCGTCTTTAATAATATTTTCTTTTTTATTATCTTCT
>JANQHM010000277.1 GCA_028282645.1 Candidatus Gastranaerophilales bacterium | reverse complement strand
AAGGGGTAAATACAGACACCAAAACAGCTATTCCACAAATATAAAGAGATAAAGTTTTCATATCTCTGCCTCGCTAACTTTTCCACTAAACATAACTTTGGGTACGAAAAATCATACCTTTAGTGTAAGAGCTTATATCATGGTATAGTGTCTTTTAAAAAATTTCAACCTATTTTTGAATTTTCATAAGTTATATAAACAAAAGTAAAGCAATAAAATGAAATTATTACTTTACCCTAATTCTTAAATTGAATAATTTGATTTTTTAAATTTAAACTAATTCTATACCCCAAAATATGTTATTTATGGTTAGAATTAACTTCATATTCTAATAAAGTTTTCTTTTGAATTCTGTGCATAACAGCGTCAAGCAAAAGCTCAAAAGATTTTGTATCTTGTATTTCGGGAGAAAACTCCCTAATCAAAGAATTTTTTACCATATCTCTAAGCAATTCTACTGAAGCAGTATTTTTTTCATCTAAATCGGGATACATTAGCTTTAAATATTGAGATCCCACTTTATAATCCTGCTTGCCAGTAAATAATAACCATTTAAAATTAGGCCCTAATCTTTTTAGTTTATTGGTAAACTTTAACTTCTTTTTTAGATTTTTCATACCAAAAAATTCCCTTTTACTAAAATTGTTAATTAAAAACCCAGCCTGTATGAGTGAATTTTTTACTCATACTATCAACTTAACTGCTCTAAGTTTCTAATTTTATTATTCTTCTCTAAACTTTCCTTTTTTATTATTGGTCAACTTTCTTATGTAAACGCTATAAGCTTTTGTTTTGAAATATCAAAACTCGATATACCACTAGTACTCCTTTTTTTATCTTACACTTTTATATAAAACTTTTAAACCTCAAAAAATTACAAAATCAATGATTTTTTTTACAAAATTTATTACATATGAGGATCATCTGCTTCTTCCAAATTTAAATTTGAAAGATTTTTATAAAAAATTACAGTTACCAGTGTTTCATTATCAACACTTTCATTATAATTCTTAGATAAAAAATTAATAACTTTGTCTTTTACTTGTAGGTCTTTTTTATTTTTTAGTAATAATTCTTCTGTTAAATCCTTTATTTTCATTAGCCGCATCTTTGTAGAGATAACCGCATCTCTGATAATTTTACTGTCTACTCTTATATTTACTATCTCTCCTTCTTTATAATATTCATTATCAAAATATAAGCTACCCAATCTTAGTACGATTTTCTCCACGTTTACGTCTTCTTTTGTCACTTCGTCGTAAAACCTTGCCGGCCAATTAATTGCCTTAGACATTCTTTTTTTCCTCGTGATGCTCATTAAAAAATATATTCTCTTAATATTATATACTAAATAATTTCAAAGTTTTATATAATCTAAATGATATTCAAAATTTTTGGTATTTTTGTACTATTCCTTTTTTACGGCATTACATGCCATACTCAATATCAGATTCTTTGAATAGCGGGAGCGTTAAAAAGTGAAATGGTCAATTTTACTTTTTATAAGCTCATTCCAAAGAGTAATTTTAATTTGGAACCTATATAAATAAGGAGCTAAAATAAATTATAAATGCTATTTCTTTATTTAAAAGATATTAATGAAAATAAAATAAATAACACATTTAAAGAATCAAGTACTTCATCTCTTATTTTTTCCCTTATATTTTTGGGATTGTGCGCTTTCTGGGGATTTGTAATTTATAAGGCTGGCAATTTCTTTAACTTTTCATCTGAGCTAGACGTTGAATCTTTATTTAGTCTTGTATTTAAACTTATTGGCGGGTTTGTTGTTTTTGTAATGTTTCTTGTATGCCTTTTGGTATTTTGGGTTACTTGTAGCAGTTTTTTAGCCACATTAAAAAAAACTAACTGGATAATGAAAATATCTGACGATGGCTTATATATTAAATATCGCTCATATTTAAACAGTCATTTTTTTGACAAAGCTCCTGAAGTTGTTTTTATTCCGGCTCCTGAAATTAAGTCGGTTTATGAGGTATACTCTGTAAGTATCCTGCCGGGTTGTGAAGGTGGAAATCAAGAGTACAAAAATATATATCTGGATATTTTATTAAATCATATTGAAACATCGGGGCTAAAAGAAACTCTTGATAGAGAAATAAATACTATGTTTGAGCAAAAAGGATTTATAAAGTCAAAATCCAAACACTATCCGGTTAGTGTTCCGGAATCAGGTGTAATTAGAATTGACTGGAAAAGCCCTAAAAGTCATATAGTCCCCGGAATTAAGAAAACTCTTAATATATTAGGCTATTACTATTTTATAGATTCTATGCTTCAACTTGAAACAAAAAGCTGGGATAAGGCTGAAGCAGAAGAGCTGGACGATTTAATTCTTGAATTATGTGAATCAGGCGACGATATTACTGCGGTTAAAGTTATAAAACAAAGATATGGTTATAACACAACTATGGCTGTTAAATTTCTTGATGAAATGAAAAGTTCGTTAAAAGAAATTTAACAGCAAATCATGGAGTTGAGCGTTTGGGGTGTTTAATAAATTCTTAAATTTCTGTATTCTCCATTACTTATGAATATTTTTAAGGTAGAATTAGATAAGCATAATAAGCCGTAGGAGATTATTTTGGGTAAATCTAAACAAAGAATAATTGCTAAGGCAAAAAATGATAAGAATCAACTTCAAATCACAAGAACTCAAGCGATAGAAATGGCATATGCCAAGCTAAGCAAAAATCCTTCGAGTACTGATGCAAAAAAGTTAATTTCGCTTTTTGGACTCAGTGCCGAAGAATTATCGGAAAAAGGTTTAACGTACGAAGTTTTAAGAGCTCTTGACGGCATTATTTAACGTAGGTTTGACAAAAAAATAAGCAAAAATCGCTGAAACCATGTATTCATAAGTAGTATATCAGTTTTTAAAAAAACATTTTTCCATAAATGTTATAAAATTAGTGTTTTTATAATATAATATCCATGATAAGAATAGAGAGATTTTAGAAAATATTTTTATATAAATAATTTTTGAATAAACTAATAATATGGATTTTAAAATGAAAATAATATCTCAATATCAACCCTATAAAAATTTAAATCAAAACAAAAAAAATATAAACTTTACATCTTTTGAAAGCCCCTTTGATCAGGCTCCATCAAAGGACTTTTCTGATCAAACTAAATCCATACAAAATGAAAAATTAAAACAAGAATTATTTGAATGTCAAAAGGAACTTATTCACTATTTAAAGATTGAACAAAAAAATAATCCTGCAAAAAAAGTTGAAATTCCTAAACCATTCCACGAAAGAGAGCCTCTTACTCGTTGGGATGGTTATGATTATGAACGAAGGCAGATTTTAAAAGAATTAAAAGACTGCAAAAAAGAGCTGGTAGTTTATAGGCAGAAATATAATAATAATAAACAGTGCTATATGACTCAAAGTGTAACTGGTTATAGACCTGCATATAATAGAGATATATATAACTTGCCGCTATATGCTTGCACTTTAAGGAGTTATGTTGAAAATAAACCAGGTTTTCCAAACCAAAATATTCCTGATTATAAAAATCAAACAGTATATGCCTGCTGCTTTAATTCTTTTAGAAAGGGGAATGCCTGTATTCAAGTTAAGTAAAGGATGATAGTCATCATTACTTATTTCGATTTTTGACAATAATTAAAGACTTGATGAAATAGCCAAAAAGCCTTCATTTCCAAGTAGTATTCCTGTCGTATTTTGCTTAATTGCCTCATCTTTACGCCTAGAACATATTCATACTCTAACTGTACCGTCTTTATTTTTCTGTTTTTTTATAATAATTCCTAATCTCATAACACTCATTAGAGAAAGCTGAAATTTAATTGAGAACCGAAATAATATCAAAGAACTGATGTCTTGTATAATTTTTGTTGAAAACAATAAAATCTGAGTTAAGTAGGTGGTAAAAAGTTTTCACCTTTAATTTTTAAGGCCGAGCGAATCGGCAAAGCCGACGAAAAGCGAGGCCAAAAAAGAATTTACTCCTATGAGGGTTTAGGGGTGGATAAAAAGAAAAAACTTTTTATTCCTTACTTATGAAAAAATAGGCTATTGGGTTAAAAAAGTTGTTTCAAGCGCACCTGTAGCCGTGACCCTACCTGTTTCAAATATTTTTATCTCAAATATATCTCTATTAGCACCGGCTGTTGAGTTAGGGCCTCTACTGGCCCCATCTATATCGACACTAACTCTTATGCTTTTACTGGTATCTGTACCTTCTACGTCAAAGGCATCTTCAAACCCGTACCATCTCATTCCATTAGTGGTTACAAAGCTGGGACTACCAGCAACTACAGAATTTGTGCCATCACAGCCTACAACACCCCCTGCTCCGTCAAGAGTATTTACCCTTGCTCTAAAATCCTGGCAAAAATGTTGATTTCCACCTACTGCATTATTATCTAACAGACCGTTGGGGAACTCTGATAAATCATTTGTTTGTTCATGGACAACTTGTTCTACGGTTCTAAAGGCAGCTTTAAAAAGAACATCATAGTTATTTTGTACACCACCCATTAATACCGGTATAGTGAGTGCAGCTATTGTTCCTGCAACAACCATGGCTACCATTAATTCTGCTAAACTAAAACCTTTTTTCATTTTTATCTCCTATTATTTCAAATTATTCTAACAGTGATGTGTAAAAGCAGCCGCCTGACGGACAAAATGCTGCATTTGCCACAGCAAAATCCGCGATGGGCAGTACTTTAGAGGGTGTTTGAGCAGCATTGAAATTTAAACTATTAGATGCAACTATTATAAATCGGTCAATACCATATCTGTTAGGGCCTTCAAATGCATTAATATCAATTAATATATATCCGCCACAGCCTGTATTACACATACGGCTCCAGGCAACACCCGAGTTATCTACAAAGGCCGATGCATCGCTTGTTGGAAAGCCTCCGGTTAAAGTTTCTCCGGCACTTGACCAACAATTGCCATTATTATTGGTGGTGCAGTCTCTTATTCTTAAAAATTGTTGCCTAAACCTTGTAAAATGATCATTATTTGCTGTACTATGCGTTAAGCTGGTTCTTTCTACTATTTGATTTTGAGAAAATAAACTAAGCCATACCTGTGAAGCATGAGAGTATGCTTGTTTGTACTTAACTCTAAGCTGTTCGTCTTGTGTTGTATTTATTAATGTCGGTATGAATAATGCCATCAAAACACCTGCAATTCCCAGTACCATACAAACTTCTGCAAGTGTAAAGCCTTTACGGTGTTTAGTTTTTTTATTCAGATGCATAAAATTTTCCTTGAATATTTTATTTGGTTCTAACGTGATTAAATAATCTGAAAAGTATCTTAAAGGGACTATACAAATAAATAACAGTATTAACCTTTAATACTGTTATATACTTATTATTTTAATTTATATACAAAAACTTGCAATACTTAAAGTTTATTAAAATTATATAAAACACCTTAAGTTTTTATAAATAAACAAAAAAGCGGTCTTATTATTTGTTTACATCAAGCAATATTATATAAAGCTGATTCCTTTTCTTGTTTATAGATAACATTAATATTGCTTATTTCTAAATTTTCGATATGTTTTTTGATTTCTTTATTGTTAACTAAAATATGAATTTTTTTGTTTAAAAACTCAATAAAGTGGTAAGTTGCAATAAGCACGCTAATTTTAATACCATTAAAGAAATCTTGTTCTGTTAAGTCTAACACAATTTTGTTATAGTCTTCTTTTAGAATAAATGACCTAATCTCTATAGCTAACTCATCACACTGATCCGAATTGGTAATCAGGGGTTTTAACAGAACGCTGTTTTTTTCAATAGTTACTTTTTTTAAAAGCATAAGCTTCCTTACTTAACTTATTATATCTTTACATCCTGTGTACATGAATAATATCGGTACAAACAGATAAAACTTTAATATTTTTTAACATTTCTGAAAATCCTTGATATAAAATTAAAAAGCCTGTGTAAAAAAATAAACACAGGCTTTTATTGATAAAAATATAAAAAAACTTAATTTAAGTTTATATTTATTATAGTTTTTCTTTCTGATATCTTTTGTAAACATTGTATAACATAGAAGCTACTTCACTTCTTGTTGAGTTTTTGTCGGCTAAAACAAACTCAGAAAATGCATGGTTAGATACTAAGTTCTCTTTTAAAGCTTTTGCTGTACTTAAAACAGCCCATTTAGGAATATAATCCTTGTCAAAGTAAGAATTTAAGACCGCATTGACTTCTTTGTTTGATAAATTATAGTTGATATTTGAAATTTTACTTATAATACTCATTACCTCAGCTTTTTTAACTGTATTTTCAGGTTTGAATGTACCGTCAGGATAGCCTTTAATTAATCCTGCGTCATTAGAAATTTTTATGTTTTTATAAGCCCAGTGTTTTTTGCTCATATCAGAGTATGGCAATTTTGCCTCTGTGGATGAATTCATATTTAATAACTTAACAAGCATTGTTACAAATTCTGCACGCGTAACGGTTTCATCAGGCCTGAATGTGTTATCAGGATAACCTTTTATTATTCCCTTTTTTGTTAAAAATATAATTGCTTTTGATGCCCAGTATTTCTCTTTAATATCAGTATAAAATTGTGTATACTTGTGCTTAGAATAAGCTGGTACAGCATATTTTTGTACTGAGCATTTTGGTGCAGAACAATTATGCACTGCTTGTTCAGGTGTAGAGCAATTTTTTGCAGAACAAGGAGCAATAAACAAACCTGCTGATAATATTGCAATGAGTAAATTTTTAATTTTTTTCATAGTTCCCTCTCTTTATTTTACGTTACTAGACTGATTATAAAAAAGTTTATTAAAAATCACAAATATTTAACATATATTCTAAATTAAAAATAAAAAATTTTTGCAGTATAATTCTTTATATTGGTAAGATTTTTTTGGCTATTTAGGTAAATTTATTCTATACCATTATAAGATAAACAAACCTAACATAATTCTAAGGTCAACAAGATAAATGAAAAATAATTTAATAAGGGGATTTATTTCATGAAAAATATACTTGTTACAGGTGGGGCCGGCTATATAGGGAGCCATGTTGTAAAACAGTTAGGTGAAGCTAAAAACTATAATATTACCGTGATTGATAACCTTTCAACAGGCAATAATGATGCTATTTTGTATGGCAATTTAATACAAGAGGACTTGTCTGATTTTGATAAAATAGAAAAAATTTTTAAAAATAATAAGTTTGATGCTATTATACACTTTGCTGCTTCTATTGTAGTGCCTGAATCCGTTGAAAATCCTTTAAAATATTATTTGAATAATACTATCAATACTACTAATCTGATAAATTTATGTGTAAAATATAACGTTAACAAATTTATTTTTTCCTCAACCGCGGCTGTTTATGGTGATGCTAAAGAAATACCCGTAAAAGAAACAACCGAAACAAATCCTATAAATCCATACGGTATGAGTAAACTAATGAGTGAAAAAGTGTTAAAAGATGCAGCAATTGCTCATGATAATTTTAAGTTTGTAATATTAAGATATTTTAATGTTGCAGGAGCAGATGTAAAAGGAAGGATCGGGCAATCTTTCCCTAATGCAACACATTTAATAAAAGTTGCTGCCCAAACTGTGTTAGGCCAAAGAGATCATTTAAACATTTTTGGTGATGATTTTGATACCCCTGACGGTACCGGTATTAGAGACTATATCCACGTTGATGACTTGGCAAACGCACACTTGATAGCATTGGAGTATCTTGAAAATAATGATAGTGATATTTTTAATTGCGGATACGGACATGGCTTTAGTGTAAAAGAAGTTATAGATGTAATGAAAAAAGTTAGCGGTAATGATTTTAAAGTGGTAACAGCACCTCGAAGAGCCGGTGATTCTGCACAGTTAATTTCTAATAATCAAAAAATATTAAATAAAATGAACTGGACTCCTCGGTATGATGATTTAGAATTAATATGTAAGACCGCTTTGGACTGGGAGAGAAAGTTGGACCTTAAGAAGGAAGTTGTTTAATGTTTGAAAATTTATTTAATAGCCTAAAAAAAGACTTATTTTTAATATCAGGTCCATGTGTTATTGAAAATAATGATATGGTAATGAAATTGGCGGAAAAAATTGGTAATCTTTGTCAGGCACTGGATATAACTTATATTTTTAAAGCTTCTTTTGATAAAGCTAATCGAACTTCTAAGGATTCTTACAGGGGACCCGGACTTGAAGAGGGCTTAAATATTCTTGAAAAAGTAAAAAAAGAATTTAATTTGCCTGTTTTAACGGATATTCATGAGTGCTGGCAGATAAAACCCGCGGCAGAAGTATGTGATATTATTCAGGTTCCTGCATTCTTGTGCAGGCAGACTGACTTATTGGTAGAGTCGGGAAAAACAGGTAAAATAATAAATATAAAAAAAGCACAATTTTTATCTGGTAGTGATATGATTCATCCGGTTAAAAAAGTAGAATCCACCGGCAATAAAAAAATAATGCTTACGGAAAGAGGAAGCCTGTTCGGGTATGGTGATCTGGTTGTTGACTATAGAAACATAATTGAGATGAAAAAATTTGATTACCCTGTAATAATGGATGTTACTCATTCAACGCAAAAGCCCGGAGGGTTGGGAGGAAGAAGCGGTGGCAACAGAGAGTATGCAAAATACTTGGCAGACGCTGCAGCAGCTGTGGGTGTACGCGGATTTTTCTTTGAAACACATGAATCACCTGACAGTGCACTTTCTGACGGACCAAACATGATAACACCGGAGGAGCTTAAAAAGATTTTAAGCAGAATAAATAATATTGCTAATATTTAAATAATTTATGGAGTATGAATAATGCCTTTTGAGTTTGAAAAACAAGAAATTCCCGACGTTATTTTAATAAAACCAAGAGTTTTTAATGATGAAAGAGGGTTCTTTATGGAAACCTACAAGCATTCTGATTTTGTTGCCAATGGAATAATACAGCATTTTACTCAGGATAATCACTCCAAATCTGACAAAAATATTTTAAGGGGTTTACATTTTCAGACTAATCCAAAATCTCAAGCGAAGATTTTAAGATGTTTAAGCGGTGAGATTTATGATATTGCTGTAGACCTGAGAAAAAATTCTCCAACTTATAAAAAATGGGTAGGAGTTATTTTATCAGAAGAAAATAAATATCAACTTTATATTCCGGAAGGTTTTGCTCACGGTTTTTTAGTTTTAAGTGAAGAGGCTGAGGTTGCCTACAAGGCATCAAATGAGTATTCTCCCAAACATGATGCCGGCATCAGGTGGAACGATCCGCAAATCAGTATAGACTGGCGCATAAAAAATCCTCTGGTTTCGGAGAAAGATAGAAATTTACCTTTTTTAAAAGATATAGAAATTAATTTTTAATTATAAAAAATAATTAATTTGCTATAATAATCTGAAAAGCATTTTTAAATTAATATAGCTTATTTTTTATAACTTCAATTTTATTGTTTTCAACAAAAATTATACATGACACCAGTTCCTTGATATTATCAAAAGCCGGTGTTTCCAGTTTTTTCATAAATTTTTGCTTGTTTTCAACCGTATATTCTGTCAGTACAATTTTACCCGTATTTGCAAAAGAGTAAATAAAATCCAAACCATCCTTATCAAATATTTCTTCAAAATAAATAACATCAGGAGATTGAAAATAAATATGCTTTATTGCTTTACTAAAGTCAAAACCGGCTTTTTCTTTTAACTGGCACTGATTTATATTAGGTAAGATATATTTTATTACAGATTCTACCGTCATTATGTTTTTATTTTTATTTTGCAAATATTCTAAAAGAGAATAAATTATAGAAGTCTTACCGCTTAAGCTTTCACCACAAACAAGAATTATACCCTCTTTGCTTAAACAACTTTTTATGCAATTTAAAGACGATTTATCCAGTTTAAATTCATCAATATTCATAGGCGGCCTGTATAACTTAAGAGAAAAACGCTCTCCTTTTACAGTAGGAAACGATGCAACCACTATATTCAAATATTTATCTTGCTTTTCCTGTTCAAGACTTATTTTGAATGTACCTAATTGTGGTATATCAACAATAGACGGATCCAATTCAGAAAATTTTTTTAAATTTGAAATAAAAGTAGATTTTAATAATACGGGTATACTTCCGGTATTTGTATATTGTTTAAGCTGTTTAAACTTAACGACCAAATTATCT
Organism: Candidatus Gastranaerophilales bacterium; assembly: GCA_028282645.1. Taxonomy (GTDB): domain Bacteria; phylum Cyanobacteriota; class Vampirovibrionia; order Gastranaerophilales; family JANQFW01; genus JANQFW01. The sequence continues at coordinate 3,107 of JANQHM010000277.1, read as the reverse complement.
GTATCATTATCATTTTCAAAAAAAACTTCTTCCACGTTCTCCTGATACGCCTGATAAGTTATTGCATATAAAAGTTCTTCAGACTTAATATTACTATTATTTTTCTTATTTAATAAATTTTGCCAGACAAAATTTTCAGCATCATAAAGGTTATCACTATCAATACCATCTGCATAAACATCTTCACTGGAAATATATAAAGGATTATTAACATTATAATAAAGCTCAATAGCATTTGATATACTTCTTTCAGAGCAGAGAACAGGCTCTATTTTATAATCTACAGTTTCTAGCAAATTATTAAACAGAAAAAGATTTAAAGGGTCTGTCATTGCAACAGTTAAAACATCTTCTATTTTAAAAAGAGGAATTATTTTATAATTAGCAGCATCTTGTTTATCAATATATTTTAAGCACTCAGGATCCAGCTTGTAATCCTCAAGGTTAACATAAGGGATATGAAGTTTTGATTCGATAAATTCAAGCAAAGCAGCCTCAGAAATAATTTTTTGATCAATTAATATCTGAACCAAAGATTTGTTTTGTATTTGCGCTATATTTTCAGCTTTTGTCAGATCCTCGTAACTGATAAGATTGCTTCTAACCAAGTCATATTTAAGTTTTTCAAAAGTTTTATTTGTAATTGTTTCCTGCATAATAACTCTTTATTTCTCCTGAATTTAATAAATAATTCAAATTAAAAATCTTTATTTGATAGAATACCTCGACCCTTGGAGGAGGTTCATTCCCAAGGCTATACTATATGTTATTATTAATTACCTTTATTTGTCAAAAATATTCAGCTATATTTTTTTCCTGTTTTTTCTAATTATGTCTATCTAATATTTTGTATACTGTTGACTTAGCAACCTTTTTACCAACTTTTTCCTCATATGCTTTGTGTATTTTACTTACTTATTTCACCTTCTTTAGGCTTTCTTTTATCTCTTTACAAATCTGTTTACTTTTTATCCCAAAAGCATTAAAGGAAAAAACTCTGGTTTCTTTCTCCGCATAATCTACAGTTATCTCTATACGTTCGTCAGGTAGTTTATCCTGAAAATAATTTGCCCATTCTACGACAGTTAAAGAATTTTCATCTTCAGTGTATTCTTGTATTTCGTCTATTATTGAAGAAATGCCCTCTTTTTCCAATCTATATAAGTCAAAATGATAAAGATCCATTTTGCCGGAATGATATTCGTTTAAAATTACAAAACTGGGGCTGGTAACTTTTTCTTTTATATCTAAATATTTAGCCAAAATTTTAACAAAAGTTGTTTTCCCTGCTCCTATATCCCCATATAAGAATAAAAGTCCGCCACTATATTTATCTATAGTGCTTGCAGTTTTTTTAGCTAATTCTTCTGTTTGTTTTAAATTTTTGATATTTATCTTAAAATTATTCATATTGTTATTGTACCGATTTTATTAATGATTGAATTTTACCTGAAAAAATTATAAAATAAACACAATTAATAATTAATTTTATAATTATAATAGGTTGATTTATTAAAATTTATTAAGTATATTTTTAATAATTATTTTAAAGCACTAGCCAAAACAAAAGTTTTATGTCATTATATTACTTGAAAAAGATACATTTATTTTAGTGCAATTAAAATATTGAAAATTAATAAATTGGAATCATTTTTGTGCTATATTAAAACTAGTTATAAATTGAGTATATTTTGAGATTAAGAAAAATAATTAAATTATAGGTTAGTAGTGATTATAGGATTGTAGCAAGGTAATTGGTGGGAGAGAGAAGTTTTAAAACTGGAAAAATCCTTGCCAATCAATTTTACAAGGGGCTGAATAAAGTATGTATGTAAATAAGTGTTCAAAGTGCGGCGCTGAATTTGAGACAAAAAATCCCAAAAGAGTAATATGTCCGTCCTGTCTATATCCGGATAGAAAGCCTTTATTGCCAGAAACATCCTCTCAAACGATAGGAAATGATGCGCAGCCTCAGCAGCAGCAAGATAGAAATGATTCATATTCAGGTGGATCTCGTCAGTCAGGTCAAGGTGGTTATCAACAACAACAACAAAGAAGACCATACCAAGGTGATGGAAATCAAGGTGGTGGATTTAGAAGACCTAATCAAGGCCAAGGCGGTTATAATAACCAGCAAGGTGGCTATGGAAATAGACAACAAGGCGGCTACGGAAATAGACAACAAGGCGGTGGCTACGGAAATAGACAACAAGGTGGCTACGGAAATAGACAGCAAGGTGGCTACGGAAATAGACAACAAGGCGGCTATGGAAATAGACAGCAAGGTGGCTACGGAAATAGACAGCAAGGCGGCGGCTATGGAAATAGACAGCAAGGCAGTGGCTATGGAAATAGACCACAAGGTGGCGGCTATGGAAATAGACCACAAGGTGGTGGCTATGGAAATAGACAACAAGGCGGTGGTTATGGAAATAGACCACAAGGCGGTGGATTCAGAAGACCGCAAGGCGGTGGATTCAGAGGAGGTCATCAACAACAAAGACCTAAAAGAAGCCTTTTAATAAGTAAAGAGCAAGTTGCTGAAATAGAAAAATTATATAAAGCAATGTTACCTTTACCAAATCCGGATGCGCACGAAGTAATTGGTAAAGATATAGAGTTGGAGCCGAATAAAGTATTTTTCGGGATAAATTTAATAAGGCAAAAAATGAATCTGCCTAAACTTCCTTATCCGAAAAGAAAGTTGGCAGTATCTCCGGAACAGTTAATGGCGATTGAAAACTTATATGCACCATTATTGCCATTACCTCCTATAGGTTGTCATAAAATAATTGCTAAGCAGTTAAAAGTTGACGAATGGCGTGTTCATGTCGGTATTGGTATAATAAGAAAGCAAATGAATTTACCACGTTGGAATCCTGATAGAGAGGATGCTCCGGAGGAATTTAAAAACCAAGCCCAACAAGAAGAAGCACCAAAAGAAGAATAAATATTTTAAAAAAATTTATTAAAATATATACAAAATAAAGAGTTCAGGACTACAATCTTGAACTCTTTATTTTTACAAAAATTAATATTAATAAAAGTTACTTAAATTAATAAAAAATATTGATTATTAATTTAAGTATACGATGTATAAAAAATCA
>JANQHM010000176.1 GCA_028282645.1 Candidatus Gastranaerophilales bacterium | reverse complement strand
TGATAATGATTTTATCAATGTTAAACCCTCCCTAGTATACATATACATGAGGAGGGTTCTTTATTCAAGTACTTTTTTTTCTTTGCTATATCTCTACATAATCTTCTATATGTAACAGGTCAGGAGTCTGGTCTTGAATGCAAGTATATTGAACAAGCTGAAAGCTCAAAATGGGCTATTTGCCCTGATATTATTGCTTATGTGATTGAAACAGCAAAAAACAGGGAAAACATAAGAATATTATTTAATAAATACTATCACCTGTACTGTCAATAGCAACAATCAGCGGAAAATCAATAACGTGTATTTTATATATGGCTTCGGGCCCCAGTTCAGGATAGGCGACAAGCTCACAGGATGATATCTTTTCTGCCAGTAAAGAAGCTGCTCCGCCTGTTGCTATAAAATATATAGAATTGTTTTTCTTTATAGATTGAATTACCTCTAAAGAACGCATACCTTTGCCTATAGAGCCTAATAATCCTTTATCCATTAAAACAGGTGCATACTTATCCATTCTACAGGCTGTTGTAGGCCCTGCCGGCCCGATAATTTCACCGTTAATTGAAGGGCATGGCCCTACGTAATATATTAGTTTTCCTTTGAGGTCAAACGGTAAAGACTCATCCTTGTTAATACATTCAACAAGCTTTTTATGTGCTGCATCTCTACCTGTATAAATTTCACCGGTTAAAAGTACTTTTTCGCCTTTTTTAAGCTTTTTTATTAATTCTGCGTCATCTGCATTTACTTTAATACCGTCTAATTTGGTATCTATTCCATTATGAAAATCTGTTTTTAAATCGTCCAGCAAAAAGTCAACTTCTGCACCTGTTATTATGGCAGCGGCATGTCTTGCAGCATGGCAACATACGTTTACGGCAACTGGCATAGATGCAATATGAGTAGGATAGCCTAATACGCTTACCCCTAACAAGGTAGTATCACCGCCCAAACCTGCTGCGCCAATATTTAATTCATTTATTTCTCTTGTCAGTTCTAATTCCAGTCTTGCAAACGGATCAATTTCCTGATTTTTAACCAGTTCTGTTTCTGATTTTATGGATTTTAACAATGCTTTTTTTGATAAAAGTGCTGCTTTTTCAAAAGTTCCACCTATGCCTACTCCAATTTTAATAGGCGGACAAGGATTTGAGCCTGCTTTTTTAATTGATTCAATAACAAACTGTTTTAAACCTTCTACTCCAACTGCCGGCTTTAGCATTGCAATAGCACTCATATTTTCACTGCCAAAGCCTTTAGGCGCAACCGTAATTTTGGCAGTATCTCCCGGGACCATTTCATAATGAATAACAGCAGGGGTGTTTGTGCCGGTATTTTTTCTTTTAAAAACCGCATCATCCACAACAGATTTTCTGAAAAAATTTTCTTTATACGACTGCTTAACTCCTTTATTTATTGCTGATTCGATATCTTCACCCTTTATTAGGACATTTTGACCTATTTCTGCAAATACAACTGTCATTCCTGTATCCTGACAAATAGGACGCTGCTTTTTTGCTGCAAGTTCGATATTTTGCAGGAGCTGAGCAAGTATATCTTTTGCACTTTCGGCAGTTTCTTTATTATATGCTTGTAAAATAGAATCATACAAGTCTTTATAGATATATATATTAGCGTACCTACACAATTCAGAAACTGTTTTGGTTATTGTATCAGAAGAAATAATTGTTATATTAGCATTCATAAATTTTACTCCCCTGCCAAAATTCAATTACTAGAATCATTATATTAAAAACAGTAAATTTTTTTATGCACCTATATAATAAATAAAAAAATAAGTTTTTAAGGAGAAAATAGATCTCTTCCTTAAAAACTTTAGGCGGGAAAAATACCAAACATTGAAAGTTTGATTTGGAAAGTTTATAGGGGATTAGCTCAATGCAAATTCAGCTGCACTGAGCGCATGTATTTGAGTAGTGTTAAAGACATGTAAATCAGTATCCTGTTGCTGTATAAGAAGCGGGATCTCTGTACAGCCTAAAATAACACCTTTAGCGCCTTTTTCTTTTAGTTCTCCGATCACTTTTAAATATGTTTCCTTAGATTCATCAGTTAAGATGCCCCGGCATAATTCTTGATATATAATATCGCTAACAACACCGGCATCTTTAGCCTGAGGAGTTAATACCTTTATATCGTGATCTTTAATTCTATCTTTATAAAAGTGCTCACCCATGGTGAAAATAGTCCCTAAAAGTCCGACAGTATCTATATTTTGTTTTTTAATTTCATTAGCCACACTATCGCACATATGGATTAAAGGTATTGATATCTTCTCTTGTATAGCAGGCGCGACTTTGTGCATTAAATTTGTACATATTAGAATACAATCAGCACCGTCTTTTTCTAATTTCATCGCATTTTCTGCTAATAATTCACCTAATTTATCCCATTCACTTTTAAATTGCAAATCCACGATTTCCTGAAAATTAAAACTATGCAGTAATATCTTAGCGGAATTATTTTTGCCCAGCCTTTTTCGCACTTCTTGATTGATAATTCTATAGTATTCAATTGTCGACTCGCAACTCATTCCTCCAAGCAAGCCTATGGTTTTCATGATATAGCCTCCGATTTATTCTCTATATTAATAAAAGTACAAAAGTTTGACTAAAACTACCCGAATTTATATAATATTTTTGTTTTTTACCTTAAAAATAAAGGAATATTTAAAAATGACACTAAATTTTAAAATAGATGATACTTCACTAAAAATCCTTGCCCTTTTAGAAGAAAACGCAAGAATTTCATATACAGAAATTGGTAAAATAGTAAATTTATCATCTTCAACAGTAGCAGATAAAGTAAGAAAACTTGAAGATTTGGGTATTATAGATAAATACACTATCAAGGTAAACTATGAATCGTTGGATTTAAACATTATGGCAGTTATCCTGGTAAATATTTCAGGTATATTCGGATTTCAGGAAAAAAAGTTTGTAGAGCTGGTCAAAACAATACCGGAAATTGTTGAATGCCTAAGAATCACCGGTACTAATGATTTTATGCTAAAAGTCGTAGTAAAATCGGTTAATGAACTAAGAGAAGTAAACGATACTATTGCGGGATTTGGTCAAGTTAATACATCAATAGTGGTTGACTCTCACGGTAACAGCTTATTCAATCATAGTAGGGAATAGGATACTTATTATTCTCTGCTGCATATATTTTTTGGGTAGTGGTCAGTTGAGTACTGATGCTTACAAGTAAACTCAAGTTATATCAAAAGCTTACAGCTATGCCATAAGATAAGAAAGGTGATGACCATCACCTATTTTTTGAATCTGCTTTTCTAAGGTTCTGCCTAAGAAGTTGCCCCTTATCTAAAGATCTATTATTTTTACCGGGAATTAAAAATTTGTCTATCTCAGCTTTAACCTGCGTAAAAACGCTTTCTATATCCTGAGCAGAATCTATAATTTTAATTCTTTTTTGTTTTTTAGCAAGGTCTAAAAAGCCCTCGCGTACTTTTTTATAAAATTCAATGCCCTCAGATTCTAACCTATCCTTATCATTACCGATTCTTTGCATTGCAATTTCAGTATCAACATCAAAATATAAGGTCAAGTCCGGGATTAACCCGTGCGAAACAATATTGTTTAGCTCTAATATTTTATCCTTATCCAAACCCCGGCCATATCCCTGATACGCTAGGGTAGAGTCAATATATCTGTCACAAAGCACTATTTTACCTTGTTTTAAAGCAGGGATTATTTTTTCATCAATATGCTGCGCCCTATCGGCCAGATACAAGAATAGCTCGCAGTTTTCATAAATCTTACCCTTGTATCCGAGTAATATTTCTCTTAATTTTTTACCTAAATCAGTACCGCCCGGGTCTTTTGTAACCATAAGTTCAAGATCCTTTGATAACAAATACTGTGTAATTTTCTCCATTTGCGTTGATTTACCGCAGCCGTCAGCACCTTCAAATGTTATAAATAAACCCTTTTTGCTCATAATTATTTACCTTATACAACTTCAGGATATCTTGACGTAGCTTTTATAAGCATGTGCGCCAACTTATCAGCACCTTCAAACTTCTGTTCTTCCAGCTTCTTTGCCGCGCTTTCCACGTCATACTCTACTTTTTTAATATTTATACGGAAATCCTTAGACTTACTGTCAAACTTTAACACTACATAGCAAGCCTTTTGGTCTTCGGTGAATGGTCGGCCTACGCTACCTACATTTATTACAGCTTTGTGGTCAACTCTATAAACTGCCGGTAAATGAGTATGGCCACAAACAATTATGTCTTCCTCAACACCACTAATAATTTCTCTTAAGGCTTGTTCTTTCATTGCAGGCAAGATATCTTCATTGTTTCGTCTGGGAGAGCCGTGTACCATAAGGATGGATGATGCACCTATATTAATTGTTTTTTGTGGGGGTAAATTCTTTAAAAAGTCTGTGTGTTCGGACTCAAGCAGCTTTTGCGCATAAAACAAAGACTCTGCCATAATTTTGTTAGGAGGGGTGAATTTATCATCCGGCTCGCCGGTTGCATTTACCAGCATTTCATCAGTGTTGCCCCGGATTATTTCCACGTCATTACTTTTGGCGTATTCCATTATAAAGTCCAGGGTTTCTACCGGTTCAGGTCCGGCCATTGCCAAGTCACCGCAAATTAGTATTTTATTTATGTCTTGTTTTTTGATATCCTCGAGCACTGCACCTAGTGCTTCCATGTTTCCGTGTATGTCAGATATTATTGCGATATTCATAATTTCTCCTCTCTCCTATACCAAGCTATATTTTATAACAAAGTCATTAAACGATTTATTTCGCTCCATTGCTTCATTAATATCATAATCTTGTAATATATCAAGTAAATAATTTGTTCTACAAAAATGACTAACACTTGTCCAGCCCTTCCAACATATTATCAACAAATAGATCCGCTACTCCTAAATCATTTTCAAGGAGCACTTTTAAGTTTTCGCTTTCTGCGGGGCGAGTGATTTTAGACGTGTCGTTTTTGTCTCTGGATACCAAAAGCAACCGCTCAGCTCCTGAGTATCTTACTACTTCGGAGTTATGAGTTGATACAATAATTTGCTTTGCGCCTGCTACGTCGTTTAACAGACTTACTACGCTTGATATCAAGCTTGGGTGTATAAATCTTTCCGGCTCTTCCAGTGCAACTACGTCATTATCTTCAAAGAACAGTGCTACGATTATTGCTATTATATTTATTGTCCCGTCGGACAGCACATTTGCCAGAAACGTTTTGCCTGATGATTTTTCTTTTACTTCAAAGAAAATATTGTCGTAAGGCAGTTCAAGAGTATCAATGCTTTCTATAAATGGTAGTGCATAGCTTACGAGGTTATGAAACTTATTTTTCTTTTTCTCATCTTTTAAAATATTTTTTATTGCCATTGGCAAGTTGCTGCCGTCTTCTTCCAGTAAGTTTTCATCGTATATAGTGCATTGTCTTACGGCCTTTTTAGGGTTAAAGTCATATAAGTTTACTTTAAAAGGCTTTAACCTTCTAATTAACCTATCAAAATAGTCTGACTCTAAAATAAGCTTTCCTTTTTCAGTACTTTGATTTATAACGGGAATGAAGTAATCTTTCTTAAGATAATCTGGAGCCTCAAATTTTACATCAATGTCTTTTTGAGTAGAGTCTATTGCTTTTAAATCTTTACTTAATACATTTATACTAAAGTCATCTGGTTTTGTATCTCCCTTAATGATTGATGGATTAAAAGTTGCAATGTCTATGGCTTTACTCATATCTATATCATGTTGATCAGCATATTTTTTTATATCACTAGTTGCTAGATACAGTTTTTTAGATTGACCTTTAACGTTTAATTTATCATCTATAATATAAATTTTTTCATCTTTTATATCTATGACAAATTCGTAAATAAAATTTTGGATATAAATTATTATAACATCACTATCTACAAAAAATTTTTCATATAACTTTAACTCTTTCTCATAATCAAACTCTATACGAAATCTAAATGGCTTATCAGGGCAATTAATATTTTTAAAATACTTATACCCACCAAGCTCACCGATAGCTTTCTTTAAACCCTTTTCATTTATATTTTTAAAAAATTTAATTAAATTGACAAAATTAGATTTCCCCGCAGCATTAGCCCCGACAAACACATTAAAATCATCAAACTCAACGCGCTCCTGCTCAAAGTTCTTAAAATTTTCTACTTCAATACTTTTTATTCTCATTAAAACTACCTTTATTCATAACTGGTAGAAATTATTATTCTTAGATAATTATACATTAAGTAAAAAATTAAATTAAAAATATATAAAAAATATTCTTATTTAAAAATGTTAACATTTTTATTTTCAAGGGCATTTTTTTAGTCTTTTTGTTTTTTTTTATTATAGTTAAATAAATAAAAATAGACTCAGGGGAAAATGGAAGCTAAGTTTGTACCAAATATAAAATCAGCATATTTGCATAGTATGGCATTGGTAAAGAATAATGCTCCACTATCTACCAACATAAATACAGAAGGATGCACGCCTGCACCGCAATTAAGCTTTAAAGCAGGTGGTGTAATACTTAATGTACCTTCTAACTTTATCCAAAATCCATTGGATAAAAAAATTTATAATATCCTAATGCAAGTTTCCACACCGGAAGAGCAAAAATATCTTGATAACTTGTTAAAAGCCGGAAGGTTAACCTCAACTAAATCCAATGATAAATCTTCAACTTTGCAGAACTTATATAAAATCCTTTATGAGCCAAGGATTAAAGGACTAAATCAAAGAAAAATATATAATGAAACACTCAAAACCCTAAATAATCCTTTTAAAATCAATCAGCGGTTTGGCGACATACCCGACTACTTAACAGGTACGTTAATTGCAAATCATTGGTTTAATTCTTTAACCACACCTTATAGTGATCCTACATCACCAACTAAAAAATTTAAAGCTATTGATATTCCACATAATATGAAGGTAAACTATAGCGGTACTTGTGTAGCAGCAAGTATGGAGTTTAATCTGGCTTATAAAAAACCCGCTGAATACACCAGATTTGTAGCAGGACTAACCAGTCAGGATATGTGTGTAAAATCAAAATTAAAAATAGATAATATCTCCGAAAGCAAGGAAGAAGCAAAACAAGCAATGAAAGGCTATGGACTAGACTATAAAATGCTTGATAATGATACTGTCGAAGTCCGCATAAGGCCGGATAGAAATGCAATTGAAAGAGCCAGGGCTCAAAGCTTTTTCCATAAGGCAACTACACGCTCGGCATTGGATGTACTGATGCAGTCTACATTTATGCAATTAGGTAGTGCTAATACTTATAATACACTGAATGATAAAAGAGAAGAAGAAAGTGTAGTAGATGGTAAAGGCTTAACAGAAGCTGAAAAGAACTTTGCAGAGACTATTGTGGATAGCGAAAGCCGAAAAACATCCGTGACTTATCAAGAAGTTGATGATGATGCTAAATTAACCGGATTTAATTATGACTATAATTCAACTTTAAATCATTTATTAAAGTCATTAAAAAAGGAAACTAATATTATAATCGGCATCACGGAAATTGACAGAAACAGATCTATCATTGGCGGTCATGAAATAACCGTAATTGGATCAAAGCAAGATAAAAACGGAAATATAACCTTCATTTGTAATGATACAGATGATGATTATGACGGACCTATCGAGATATCAGCACGTGAGTTAATACCTAAGATACACCATGCGGGTATACCATATGATGTTATTGCTAATGAACAACCTAAGCTTAATCCCGACTTAGTTAAGAAGTATTTTGGGATTTAGAAACCATAATTTTTTTTTCTCTTTTATCGATATTCCGACTGCTAGGGTTCTAGTAGTCATTTTTTATTTTAATTTTTTAAAATTTGAATGAAAAAAAGTTAAATTATTGAAAATCTAAAGTTTTTAATTTATAAATTAATAATTAAAACAACTAGGGAAAAAATTATGCTAATTGTAGAATTATTTAAAATACTTACTGAAAAAGGCTTTGTAGAATTTTTAACGGTGTTTGCAACAATATCAATACCATTGATTATAAGCATAGTCATACACGAATGGGCTCATGGATTTACAGCCTACAAGTTTGGTGATAACACACCTAAAGAGCAAGGCAGGCTTACTCTAAATCCGTTTGCTCACCTTGATATTGCAGGTACACTAATGCTGTTTATAGTGGGCATAGGTTGGGCTAAGCCCGTAATAATCAATCCGCAGAATATTTCCGGCAGGTATAAAATTGCATTAGTAGGCTTAGCCGGTCCATTAAGCAACTTCTTAATGGCAATATTATTTACGAGCATATTTTACTTTACTGTTTTTAGCTCTAACGGGGGCGAAATTACAAATTTATCAATATTTGAACGCATGCTTTTTTTAATTATAAGAGTGAATATTCTTTTGGGTATATTTAACTTAATACCCATACCACCTTTAGACGGCGCTAATATTATAAGAAACCTATTACCCGAAAAAATAGCCGAAGCATACTTTAAAATAGCACCCTACGGTCTTTTGATTCTTATTTTTTTATTATACACAACCGGTTTTGGTTTTATTTATGAAATTTCAAATATTGTATTTTATATTATTGTATTTTTGATCGATTTGGTAGCAAGCCGATTAATCAGCTGATTTTTCGGCTTCTTCAAATTTTTCAAACGAACACGGAATAGGCGGCTGAGGATAGGAAGTATTATAGACAAAAGAGAAATGAAACGGATAACAATCTCTTTCCAGTTGATATTTAACGTGATATAAATCCTCTAGTGCTTTTGCAAATTTTTCTCCCAGCTCAGAATTAAACTGCTTACCGCATATCATACAAATAACAGGCTCATTATCTCTCAATCTCATTACATTAATACTAAATTCATTTCCGCACTTACATTTTAATGTGAGCCTTGGATAAACATTAACATTGATATTATCAGGCATATTTCCCTCTTAATTTTTTTTTCTTATCATTATAAAATAAAACCGGTAGTGGTCTATCGAATTTTGATATTTTTAATCAAACTTAAGTTCTATTAAAGCTTGTAGCTATGAGATAAAAAAAGTGATGACCATTACCAAATAACTAATCTGATAATAACTTAAAATAAGGATTTAAGATAGTATGAAAAAAGTAGCTTTTTTTGAATGCTTTGCAGGAGCCAGCGGCGATATGATTTTGGGGGCTCTATTGGATTTAGATATTGACCAGGACTGGTTTTTTAAAGAATTAAAAAAAATAAAAGAAATTAACAATCAATATAAAATAAAAATATCAAACACCCTAAAAAAAGGTATAAAAGCAACTGACGCTAGCGTAGAACTGGAAAAACACGAACATCACCACAGAGGCTTGAACTGTATTGTAAATATTATTGATTCCTCTGAAATATCAGTTGGGGCAAAAAATTTAGCAAAAAAAATCTTTACAAACCTGGCAAAAGCAGAGGCGCATATTCATCAAAAATCACTCGATGAAATTCATTTCCATGAAGTTGGAGCAATTGATGCAATTGTTGATATCGTAGGCTTTTCTATCCTTTATACATCTTTAAGTATAGATAAAGTTTATATTAGCCCTGTAAATACAGGTAGCGGATTGGTAAAATGCGCACATGGCACAATACCGGTACCTGCACCGGCAACGCTTTACTTAATAAATCAGTCACACTGGCCGATTGATAATCAAGGCATAGAAAAAGCAGAGCTGTTAACTCCTACCGGCGCAGCTATTTTAACAACAATATGCGATGAATTCATAACATATCCTAAATTGAGCAAGATTAACAAAGTTGCCTACGGTGCAGGAAAAAAAGATTTAGAAAATCTTCCTAATGTGCTGCGCTTGACCATAGGAGAAGCAGAGGAAAATACTAATTATCAGGATAATATTTTAGTTTTGGAAACCAATATTGACGATATGCAGCCTGAACTATACGAAAATGTATTGAATAAACTTTATGAAAATAACGCTCTGGAAGCCTATATAATTCCTGTGATAATGAAAAAATCACGTCCGGCATGTGTTTTAAAAGTTATTTGCAAGCAAAAATATAAAAATAATCTGGAAAATATAATCTTTAAAGAAACAACCTCCTTTGGAATCAGAAGCTATAGTATTGATAGAAGTACTTTGGACAGAGAAATAGTTACCGCTAACATTGAAAATCTGGGAGAAATAAGAATAAAAATAGGTAAAAATAACCAAGGAAAAATAATAACGGCAAAACCTGAATATGAGGATTGCCTTAAGTTAGCACAAAATAAATCATTAAAAGGTATTTATTGCATTATAAATGATTATATTTATAAAAATGTATTAAAATAATTAAATTCATGTTAATAAAACTTAATGTTTAAACCAGACAAGATATACTCTTGATTTAAATAGCACATAATTAATTATGTAATCATTTAAAATTTTTTCAGGAATAGAAAGGATACATTTGAAATATTTAGGAGACTAAAAAAATACCCCCAAAGTTATAATACTTTTTAGGGGGTATTTTTTTACTGTAAATTATATAAAAATTTTTATTCTATAAAACATTGTTCAGCTTTTTCCGGCTTAGTTGTTTGTATAGCTATAGGTTCAGTCTGTTCATGATCAACTTTTAATTTAAATTCTTCAAACTCTGCTTCCAGAGTATGATTTTCATTTGAGGCAAATGCTTTCATTCTTTCAAAATTAAAACAGTTTTCCCACCTTGAGACAACAACAGTTGCAACGCAATTACCTATTAGGTTTACAGTTGTTCTTCCCATATCTAGTAATTGGTCAATACCCAATAAAACAGCTACACCTGCAATTGGAATATTGAAACTCATTAATGTTCCGGTCAGTACAACTAGTGAAACCCTAGGTACAGCAGCTATACCTTTGCTTGTTAACATCAACGCCAACATTATCATAATTTGTTGACCTATAGAAAGCTCCACCCCGGACAAATTAGCAACAAATATAGTTGCAAGGGATAAGTACAAAGTACTGCCGTCCAGGTTGAAAGTGTAACCTGTTGGCATTACAAAGCTGACAATTCTCTTAGGAACACCAAATTTTTCCATTATTTCCATTGCTTTGGGCAATGCGGCTTCACTGCTGGCCGTAGAAAATGCCAGTACAGCCGGTTCTTTTATTGCCTTAATCAATGTTAAAAACGGTATTTTTACTATAGAGCATACAACAACTAAAACTGAGACTACAAATACAACTAAAGCCAAATATAATACACCAATTAATTTAGCATATTCAGCAATAATGCCGATACCATTTTGACCGATTGTAGTTGCTATAGCTGCAAATACACCCATTGGAGCAAAGAACATTACGTATTCAGTAAACTTAAACATTACTTCAGCTAAAGAATTAAGTCCTTGAATAACCGGACGGCCTTTTTCCCCAACGGTGGAAAGAGCCAGTGCAAAAAATACGGCAAAAACAACAATTTGTAATATATTTCCACTTGCCATTGCTTCAATTACGCTTGTTGGAACCATATCAACAAGCATATGCATAAAATGCTTTATCACATCCAAGAATGACTCTGGTTGAGCAAAAGTTTTCATGCCCTGACCACCATGGTGCATTGCACTTTGAGTCAATTTTGTAAGATCTTCCATTCCTTGTTGAGATGCTTGCAATGCAAAGCCTTTACCAATTTGAAAGTAATTTGCTGTTACCAAACCTATTATAAGAGCAATTGTAGTTACTATTTCAAAGTAAATAATAGTTTTTAGACCGATTTTACCTAAGCCTTTAGATGAGCCGTGTCCTGCTATTCCCACAACAAGCGTTGCAAATAGCAAAGGAGCAATGATCATTTTAATCATTTTAAGGAACAAATCAGCCAATGGCTTTAATTGCACTGCAGTGTCCGGCAGCAGCCAGCCAAATAATACGCCTAAAATAAGAGCTGCAAAAATAAATAACGTTAATTTCGATTTTCCCATTAAATTCCTACCCTTTTCTACATTATTCGTCATTATTATTAAAGATACTGAATATTAATTATTGTCTAAATTTTTTTATTTATCTTTGAAGAGTTTTTAACTACTATCTGATTAAAGAATCTGAAAAGTATTTTTGAGGGAGTATACTATTAAGTTTCAGAGGTCTGCGTTTGCAAATTTAAAGATTATTATTAATAAAAAAATAATCTTTTTTATTAAAAACAATATTAATTCTTTTGTAAAGTGGTTTTAGAGAAATCTTTACCTTAGAAAATATGTTTTTTTATAATTTAAACTCTGTTTAAGTTATAGTTAAAATAATTGAAGTATAACTCTGTAGTAAAATTTTTACAATTTAGTTATTAGCATTAAAATTAATATTAATCTCTTTACATATTAGTATGTTTTGCGTATTTTTGTTATGAGGTAAGTAAAGTGTTTTTTAGAGCTTTTTTAGTGGAGATAAAAATATAATGTCAAAAAAAGCATTCTTGGGTATAGATGTTGGGTCGGTTACTACAAAGCTGGCATTAGTTGATAAACAAGGTAATTATATAGAAAGCACAATGCTAAGAACATCTGGTAAACCTGTCATTGCTGCACAAAAAGGTATGATAAATCTTTTAGAAAAACTAAATGATAAGTATGAAGTTTTAGGCGTTGGAACTACGGGAAGTGGTAGAAATCTTGCCGGAGCATTAATCGGAGCTGATGTTATCAAAAATGAAATTACTGCACATGCCGTTGCTGCAAGTATAACAGTATCTGGAGTTCAAACTATTTTAGAAATAGGCGGGCAAGACAGTAAAATTATTTTATTAAGAGACGGAATAGTAACGGATTTTGCAATGAATACAGTATGTGCTGCAGGAACAGGCAGTTTTCTTGATCAGCAAGCAAGCAGATTGAACGTGCCAATTAATGAATTCGGGCCTACTGCACTTAAGTCCCAATCACCTGCAAGAATTGCAGGTCGATGCGGTGTTTTTGCAGAAAGTGATTTGATTCACAAGCAACAGCTGGGCTATCCTATTCCTGATTTGCTATACGGATTATGTCAGGCATTGGTAAGAAATTACCTTAGCAATCTTGCCTTAGGGAAAGAAATTTTAGGTCCTGTTGTCTTCCAAGGTGGTGTTGCTACTAATATAGGTATGGTTAGAGCATTTGAAGAAGCTTTAAATCAAAAAATTATTGTACCTGAAAATCATCAAACAATGGGCGCAATAGGTGCAGCACTTCTTGCAATGGAAAATTATGAATTTACAAATACTCCAACTAGGTTTAAAGGCTGGGAAGTGAGCGAATTCAAGTTTAATTCTTTAACTCATGAATGTAATGATTGCTCAAATTCCTGTGAAGTTATTACTATTCTGCAAGGTGAGCCCGAATCACCTAATCCTAAGAGCCCCAAAGAAGTTAAAGGAAATATTATTGCAAGATGGGGAGGTTCTTGCGGAAAATGGGATGTAACCAACTAGAGAATTGATTGTATAATAGTTCTTGTTTTACTTTAATTAAATTATGAAAGTTAGAATTAATAATGATATTTCCAACGCTAAACATAAATGAATCTCTAAAAGCTATTAAACCTATTATACAAGGCGGTATGGCTATTCGAGTAAGCACTGCAAAACTTGCGGCGGCTGTGGCAAATTGTGGCGGAGTCGGTGTTATTGCAGCATCGGGCTTAACAAAAGATGAACTGGTCACACAAATAAAGCAAGCAAGAGAACTTATGGAAAATAATGACGGTTTGCTTGCTATAAATATAATGTTTGCGGCTAAAGATTTTAAAGATCTTGTACATACTGCCATGAATGAAGGTATTGATCTAGTTATTTTTGGAGCAGGATTCTCCAGAGATATATTTAATGTTGGACAAGAATATAATATTCCTATTATACCAATTGTTAGTTCTACTAAACTTGCTATTATTGCTAAAAAACTTGGCGCAAGCGGAATAATTGTAGAAAGTGGAGAAGCTGGCGGCCATTTGGGAACCAGCAAAACTATTAAAGACTTGATTCCGGAAATTAAAAATGCTCTCGCAGCTACAGAAGGTTACTTTAAAAAAAATATTCCTATTATAGCAGCTGGTGGTATAACTTCCGGTAAAGATATTATAGAAATGCTTAAATTAGGTTGCAGTGGTGTACAAATGGCCACCAGATTTGTTTTAAGCAAAGAATGCGAAGTGGCAGAAGAGTTTAAAAAATTATATATAAAATCCAAGGCTAAAGATTTAGTTTTAATAGAAAGTCCGGTTGGGCTGAAGGCAAGAGCTATTAAAACTAAATTTGTAGAAAAATTTTTAAGTGGTGATCCTTCTGTTTGTGTTAAATCCTGCAAAAGTTGTTTAAAAAAATGCAGTAGATCTTTTTGTATAATGAATGCTTTACATCAAGCACAAAAAGGCAACCTGGATGAAGGTTTATTCTTTTCCGGCGGAAATATAGAAAAGTACAATGAAATTCTCTCAGTAAAAGAAATTTTTAACAAATTGGAAAAAGAAGCTAAAGAAGCATTAGTAGTTGAAAAAGCATTAAAATAAATACTTAATTAATAAATTAGTTATCCAGAACATTGGAAATTTCCTTAGAAATACCTTTTTCATTAACAACAACTTCATACATGTATTCAACCGGATGGCCACTTAAAATGCCCTGGATGTTTTTGAAAGGCTTTTTAATATGTATACCTTTATCATCTATTGAAAACTCCCTTATTTCTCTGTCATGGAAAGAACCGCGCATTTTTAATATTGTAATTCCACGTTTTACGCACCCTCTATGTTCCAAATATCTTAAAAGAATTATTGAATCGGTAATTGTTGAAATATGAGCACTCGTTATAGTTCCTGCACCCATAATTGTCGGTGCACTGATAGTTATCATTGCGCTAATTTGTTTCTCCTTAATAAAAGAAGTCAGCCCTATTACAAATTCTGTAATACTTGTAGGAGATGACATTCTTTCCAATGCGGATAAACTATCTATTGCTATTCTTTGTGGTTTAAAATTCTCAATATGTGTTTTAATTTCAATAAGATGTTCTTCAAGGTTTAAAACTTCCGGGTATAAAGCAATTATTTTTAACTTATTGGTTTTTTCCATCTTATTAAAGTCAACGCTCCATCCGTTGGCATTGCGGACAATTTGCTCCTTACTTTCTTCAAATGCAAATAATAAGCTTTTTTCATCTGCCTCTACACCACCTTTTAAAAATTCTGTAACCAAGAGTGTTTTTCCTGTTCCTGTAGCTCCCGAGATTAAAACGATTGATCCGCTTAGAAAGCCTCCGTTACACATTTTATCAAGTTTTTTATCACCTGATGTAATACGCTTTGCAGATACCGGCTGATTCATTTTAAGTGTAGTCAGAGAAGTTCCTACTATTCCCTTTCTGGGAAGAATAGTAAAAGGATATTCACCTTTTTGATGAAAGGCTCCTCTATATTTTAATATTTCAACGGTTCTACGCCTTTTTTCCTCGATAATATTATTTCTTAAAATAATTACATTATCAGAAACAAACTCTTCGATGCCATATCTTGAAATTTCACCGTATTCACTTACTCTTTCTGCAGTCATGACTACTGTTACGTTGAGCTGTTTTAATCTGTTTACCAGTACAATCAACTCACGTCTGATAATTCTATCATTCTGAAATTGATATAATAGAGAGCCTAGCGAGTCTATGGCCACTCTAGTTGCATTAACTTTTTTAATTGCATTTTCAATACGAGTTAATAGAGCTATTAAACTATATTCTCCGGTTGGTACCGGCTCATGAGCTACAGAAGCATCAACAAAAATAAATTCTCCTTTTTCTTCCCATTTTTTTATATCCCAGTTAAAAGACCTCATATTTTCAATTATGTTTTTTGGTGGCTCTTCAAAAGTTACAAAAACTGCATTTTCATTATCACAAGTAATACCATTAGCCAAAAACTGCATTGCAAAAATAGTTTTCCCGCAACCGGATGTACCTGCAATCAATGTATTTCTTTGATATGGAATTCCTCCTCGTGATATTTGATCAAATCCTTCTATATGAGTTTTTACCTTTTTTACTTCATTTTCGGCTGCACTAAAATATGTTTTTTCCATAGTTAACCTCTTTTTGCAATTATTCAGTAAGATCTAAAGCTGCCAGAACCTTATCCTTGTCTTTAAAGTTGCCTATTATCCTTCTCTCGGGTGCAGGCAATTCCCTTATGAGCGTTGGAACTGCGATCAATCTTTCTTCTTCCGCCTCTTCAGGAGCTTCTTTAATATCTATAACTTTTAAATCATAATTATCGTGAAGTTTTTCTTCACATATTTTTGTCAGGTTTTTTATTGCATTTTTACAATCATCAGATTGCCCGTATATAAAAAGTTTAAATATGTATTTCTTGTTCATAATTTTTTTAATTTTTTCCTAAGTATTGTATATCGAGTTCTGATGTTTCTAAATAAATTTAAAGTATACCAGTAGAGCTTATAATACTTATAACAATTTTAAGGTGTTTTAATTTTGAATATATTCCCCAAAAGGCTTTTAATAAATTTAAAATAAATAATAAAAATTTTTAAAAATATATTATAGGTTCAAAGGTATGCTGAAAGTAAAGCCTGTACCTTTACCTTCTTGTGTTTTAAACCATATTTTACCGTTATGAGCTTCAACAATTTGCTTTGAAAGATACAACCCGAGTCCTGTACCTATTTGCCCTTTGCGGGTAGGATATTTGTTAAAAATACATTCTCTATTTTCCTCAGGTATTCCCTTGCCGCTATCTATTACAGAGAAACGTATATCATTATCTGATTTTTTAACTTCAATATCTATATTTATACCTGGAGGATTATGTTTTACAGCATTACTTATCAAATTCGTAAGAATTCTAGATATCTGATTTTTATCCAACCTGACCAAAGAAATCGTATCTTCGTATTTTACATTTATTATTGTCTGTTTTTCTTTTGCAAGGTGTTGAACAGAACGGACAGAAGCATCTATTATATCCTTAATTTCTGCTCTGCTGATATTTAAATCTATTTGGCCTGACTCATAATGATAAACCATAAGTATGTTATTTACTATATTAAGCAAATCTTGGTTTGTATAATACATATCCTGCAAAAATTCAACAAAGCTGCTTAAAGAAGTTTCGGGTTTTTTAGCAATTATATATTCAAGAGCTTTTTGTTCACCCATTATGGGACTTCTCAAATCATGAGTAAGGGTAGCAAGAAAAGTTTTCTTAGTATATTCAATCTCTTTTCTTTGAGACATTTGCCTGTAAATCAGTGTAATGGTCTCGGCTATAAGCCTAAAGCTTTCTATTTCAGAAGAATGCCAAATTCTGGGTGTTGAAGAACAAATAAGATTAACTGCATATTTATTAAATTTTTCTAATGCCGGGGCATAACATTCTTCACAAATACAAGCATTATAATGTGCAAGAAAAGCTTTAATATTATTTGCGAGCAGAAATTCTTTAAGTTTTTCATTGTTTATATCAGTTTCAACATTATTAACTGCCCATATATTTTTTTTACTGTTTAATATAAATTCTATAGTATTATTTGAATCAAGAATCTGTTTATTTAAAAGTTTTGTAAAAGCAGGATTCTTTAAATCTTCGAGATTTACAAGTATATTTTGGTCTCTATCAAAGTGCAAATGCATACTTCTTTCTACATCAAATAATTCCAGAGAAGGCTGTAAAAATGAGCTAAAAATTTTGTCATGATGATCATCTTCCTTTAACTTAAATATCAATTCTTTTGTAGTTTTTTCAACAGCAAGTGACTGCGTTAACTTTTCATTAGCCTCAAATAAGTTTATACAAACAGCCAGTTGATTGGCAATAGGTATCAAAAACTCATACAAGTCTTTTCTAATAGGGTAAGTTTCTCTGGTATTTGCAAGGAAAATAGTTGCCATGGGCTCTTCTTTATACAAAATAGGAAAGAAAACAGCAGACCTAACATTCAGATCCAACAGACTGTTCTTTATGTTTTCGGGGAGGTCTGCTTTATTTATGTCATCTACAATTATAGATTCATAATTTATAAAAAGTTTATTCCATATAAAGTCATTAAGATTTTTTTTATTCAAAAATTTTCCTTTTACTGAAGGTATATCTTCACTTCGTCGATATTCTCCAAGTGTATCGGAAAAAGTCATCAATGTCTTATCAAAAAGCCTTATAGCCACAGTATCAATATCAAAAATCCTAGCTATTTCTTCTGATATGCTATTTAGTGCGTAAGTAAGATTTTTGCAACTAAGAGTTTTATTAGTTATATTTTTAAGAATACTTTCCCTTTCAAACAAAGCTTCGCAAGTTGTAAGAAGTTTTGCATTTTTTATCATTAAAAACATTTCATCAGATAAGCCCTTTAACAGTTCAACTAAAGGCGGATAAAGATATCTGTAAGACTTGCCTGTAAATACAATAAGACCCCATATTTCATTTTTACTTCTTACCGGGAAAAAAGCTGCAAAGTTTATCCCCTGCTTTCTGCAACTATTTTTAAACTGTTTTGAAAATTTACTATTATTTATACTATCAATTATTAAACTTGGCTGATCTTTAAAAATAGTTTCACTTAGCAGCTGAAAATCATCCGCATTCAGATTTATAATTTTATCACCATTAACTGATGCAAAATTTTCATATTCACTCTTGATTCTTACTTTGCCTTCAAACCTGGGAAAAAGCTCCAGAAAAACCAGGTTTTCAAAGTCAAATTCCCTGGACACTTCTTCAGATAATATTTTTACAACTTCTTTTAAATTATAATTTTCTGAAAATTTTTTACTTATTCTTCTCAGTAAAGATTCTTTTTTCTTTATAAGTTCAGCTTCCGGCAAAAGCTTTTTATACAAACTCGGATAGCGTTTTTTTCGATACAAATATGCTTTAACCATTTTAAACCGCTCTATTTGTTTATATTTAATACATACTTAATTTAAGCAAATTGTTATTAATAAATATATTGGAAAAAAGGGCATAAGTAATTAATAATAAAAAAAGAAGCCGGTTTATTACTAATCGGTTTCTTTTTTTATTATTTCATTCGGATGTTTTATACAGGTACTCAATTAAATTTCAGACTTCACTTTTTAAGGCTCCCGCTTCGCAATTCAAAAAATAGTTTATTCTATTAGTTTTTACCTGATTTAAGTTTACCTAGAATCGTCATTACTTGATATACCATTACTATAAGCGGACATATGTTCTTGGTTAACTGCCAGCCAAGTAAACTGTGTTAAATCTTCAAAAGACTCCAAGGGTATCTGTGTAACAAATGTACCGCCGTATCTTCCTCTGGAAAATTTAACGATGTTATCATCAGATAATCTTTGAAGAGCTTTTCTTATTGTATTGCTGCTTACATTTAATTCACCGGCCAGTTTGCCCATTGCAGGTAATTTATCACCAACTTTGTAATTTTCTTTAATTAGTACTTTTAAATGGCATTCTATTTTTTCGTAGTTATACAAGCTGGCATCCTCTGCCGGGGCAAATATAGCATTTTCTTTGCCCGAAGCAGTTTGTAAATCAGAAGGCATTCTTAAGATATAAGTACCGTAGCGTCCTCGTTTTGATCTTAAAATATTCTGAGCCACTAATCTTTTCATTGCATCGTGAACAGTTTTTATACTTACTTTAAGTATTTCAGCTAATTCAAAATGAGAGGGAAGCTTATCATTTACTTCGTATCTTTTATTTATTAATTCTTTTAAATCTCTTTCCACTTGATCAACTAACGTATCAGAATCTAATACTACATCAGTTGCTAATTTTTCTTTATTGAATGCAGGAATTTGTTTTAACACCCAGTTGGCTTTATTCCCCCTAGAGCCTTTAGATTCAAGAATACCATTACTGGCTAAGTATTCTAAAGCCAAGCAAGTTGTATTAGGTGCACTTCCAATTATTTTAGCCAGTTCTCTTGATGAAGGAAGAGGCTCATCAATATTATAACCATTTGTAATAATAATTTTCTTTAAGGCAAGAACTGCTTGCTCTCTTTTAGAGGTTTGCTTTCTTAATTGGGCAACCGGCTGCGTATAATCACGTATAAAGGTACCAATTCTTTGTTTTGATTCAACGTAACCTTTGTCTTCAATATAACGGATAGCTGTTTGAACAGTGCCTATACTAATTCCTAAATGAGCAGCAAGGACATTTTTCTTTGGTAATAATTCATTTACATGAACTTTTCCTTTCTTGAATGATTCTTCAATCCATTCTATTAACCAGTTTGCAAGAATATTATCCTTTGTTTCATTTGAATCATCAAAGTCTGGCAGCTTGCTTGGCAGCTCGCTTATATCAATACGATGCAAATTTTTTTTTGTAACAATTTTTTTGTCCTGCAAATCTAGCACTTCAATCCCCTCGGATACATCGTCATTTGATGCTCTCTCTCTTACAGGTGGTTTTTCAATAGTAACCATTTTTATGTTATAACCTCCGAACAAAATTTGTCTATATTATCATAAATTTATTTTTCCCTTTTCGATTATATTAAAACAAGAACACAAAAAAAAATTGCTATTATTAAAAAAATATATCTAAAACTTAATTTTTTTTTACAATTAAAAAAGTATTAACAAAATCAGGCAAATTCAGAAATCAAAGTTTTTACTAAAATAAAAACTTTTTATCATCTACTTAGATAGTTTACTTCTTGCATATGTTATTAAATAAGTAGTACCAGCGGCTATTGCTCCCATAACAAGAGCATGTGCTGTTATAATACCTGTTTTAGCCACTTTAGGATTATTTTTCACAAAATTCCAATATTTTATTTCTTTCTGCAATTGCTTATTATCAAGAATAGTAGATAAAGAGATGCGTTTTTTTATGCAATAAGTCTCTTTAAGTGACTTATAATAAGATTCTCTATATCCAACAGGTTGGTCTAATAGATTTTTAGTCTCTTTAGCCATCTCATCGGGATTTAAACCTGATATTTCAAATATACCGATGCCAGAGCCTAGTCCTACCCCGACTAAAGCTCCGGTTTTTACTTTATTATTATCTTGCTTATTATTAAGCAGATTAGACCTAAAACCTAATTTTGAAACATTCATTTTAAAACTAAACCACCACTGTTTATTTTTTATTATTTTACTAAACAAATGATAAATTAATTAGTAAATTTTTATAAATGTTAATATAACTTAAAGTTTTAAAACTGTAATAAAAACAAAAGCCATTCATTAATTATACTGGTCCTCAATTAAATTTCAGATTTCTCTTTAAATGAGCTTATAAAAAGTAAAATTGACCATTTCACTTTTTAACGCTCCCGCTTCGCAATTCAGACGAATAGCTTATTTTATCAGCTTTAACACTATTAAATAATCTGAAAATTATTTTTGAATTAGTATAAAATGAATAGCCTTTGTTTATTAATTTTATTCTATAATTCTATCTGATTAAAAGTTTAAAAGAGCTTTTAATTGCCCCATAATACCTTGGGTAGGATCACCAATTGCTGAGTTTATTTGTAAATTTGTATCTACATTAACGTTTGGTACCTTAAATCCACCCATTAATTGGCCGGGTGCAGTGTAATCTTTTTTATTTAAAACATTTGATTCATTTACATTATTACCGAACAAATTTATATTATCTTGAATGCTATGCCCAATATTAATATCATTTGGACCTGCGGCATATGGCTGAGTAGCCGTGTTTTGTAAAACAGCATTATCTGTAAATGCTCCCAAGTTTAATTGGTAGTTGCTATTAGCCTGTATATTATCAGGGAAACCGCTTGTTGCTGTAGTGAAAATATTTTCACCGTTTTGATAAATACCCTGCTTGCCTACCTGTAATTCGCCGGTTTGTAGACCATTGGGATTTATGGTAGGAAAATTAAACATATTATTAATGCTCATTTTCTCTCTCCTATTTTATCTTCTTTCAAATTTTATTTTGTTTATTAAATTAAGAGTTTATATTTAAGCCTTTATTTTGTATATATTTAATATTTACTCTCTCTATTTTTATAAAAACAATATATTTCTAATAATTGCTATTGAACAAAAAAAATCTGGTATATTAATACCAGAGATTATTACCAGATAATTACTTAGAGAGAGAGTTAACTTAACTTTGTTTGTTTTTAAGAGATTATATATTTTATAAAATCAAACTTTACATTTGTTTATATATTAAGAAAAAATTCATTTTTTTATTATATAGAATTTTTCTGCTTAATATTTAAACTCAATTTTACATTATAGCTAAATTCTAATAACAGTAGCTCATTATAAATATTTCATTTTAATTTAAACTGATTCTGACTTGTTTTTGTTTACCTCAATTACTAAATCTAAATTATATGATGCTCAAAGTATTTCAACCTGGTTAGTATATAACAATACTATTATGATATGCTCAACTATTTAATTTCTAATTACCAATAATTTAAACCTGGTTAAACTAAACAACTTATTTTTTATACTTTTTCCATTCTTTAAATCAGGATAAATAAGCTGTATGACTTCGTTTTGAACCTCCTAAATTTTGACTACCTAAGTGTCTATGTTACCACCATTGATTATCTTAATTTACTGCCTTGCTTATTTATATAAAGACAAACAAAATTATAAAATTGCTAAATAATAATAAAAATATTAATAAATGTTACAACAGCTTACTTTAATATCAACTCAAAAATATTTTATTACTAATGAGTATAAAAAAACATTCTTTTTATAATTTTAGACAATTTTAAAAAGAATTTTGTTTTTATAATAATAGATGAAGGTATTAAGGTAAAACTTAAAAATGTGTAAAAATTTCAACAGTTGTTACAGGCTGTATACTATCTCTAAAATACTTTTCAGATTATTCAACAGTGTTTATAAAGATTAATCTAAAATTGACTTTGGAAACAGTATAATAACGCTAGTAAATTTTTTAAATGAAATGATAGATATTGGTTTTGTAGAAATAAGATTTTAATAAATATCTATTATAACTATAAAAGAATTATGCAACTGTTATCTTTAATCAAAAATGGTAATTTAAGGCATAAAAGATAAGGTATACAAGGTAGGAGGTATTATATGTGTAATTGTGCAACTGCCGGAATGAACCCATTTTTCGGTAATTGGCCTTTAAGCTCAACAGGCCAGGGTTTTAATCAAACACCCTGTACAAGCTCAATTTTTTCAACAACATGTAATGGTACTAGTGTGCCTCAATATAATAATGGACAAGCTGGAAGCTTTGATCCTATGATGATCCCCATGATGTGGTTAATGGGATCAATATGCGGGAAAAAAAATCAAAATACGGAAAAAAGTAATGTAGAAAAATCATACGAGCCAGCAGAAGAAGATCTGGAAGAAGATGATAATAACCAAATTTCTGCTCGCGAAGCATTAGAAATAATTAAAGCTAATTTTTCGATAATAGACACAATAGATGGTAAGGCTAATCAAAAAGTACACATTCGCGATTTACAAAAAATAGTTGATACTAATGGTTATAGCCAAGAGTTAAAAGACGCTGCACAGTTCCTGTTAAATCATCGTGACATATTTGACAATATGGAAAAAGCAAATGACAAAGACAATGACAAAGATGAAAAGTTTACAATAGGAGACATCGATAAATATATTGAAGAGAATCCTAGTTTTGTAGATAAAAAGTTTGATATATAACTCATATAATATGCTAAGAGCCTGTCTGATTAGGGTAGTATCATTATAATAGTTTTTAATAAAATATATTTTTTTAAAATTTTTTATTTAATTTAGGCAATTATTTAAAGAGTTTTGTTTTTATAATAATAGGTTATAGTGTTAAGGTAAAGTCAAAAAATATAAAAAAATAAATTTTTAATACAAGTCAGAAAAAATTAGATTTTATTTATATCTAAACATAAATCTAAAAATGCAATAAAAATAAGGTATAAGGTATAAGGTGTAGGAGGTATTATATGTGTAATTGTTCGAATACTGGGTTTAACCCATTTATGATGGTACCGTATGGGCAGAGTTATTCTTCTGGTGGTCAAGCAAATTTTGGAGGTTCAATTTTTCCGGGGCAGGGTACTCCTGATCCGTTAATGATGATGATGATGTCCATGATGGGAGAAAATGAAAATACTTCTGATTCAATGATAATGATGATACTGATGTCTATGATGGGAGGATGTCAAGGTAATCCATTAATGATGATGTTTTTCTCCTTATTAGGTGGAACCTGTAATAAAGTCGAAAGTGAAAATAAAAAAATGGATGTAGGAACAGCATTAGATTTAATCATAGAAAATTTTGATCAAGTACAAAATGCTAGAAACGGAGAAAAGGATAAAGATGGATTGATGGGTAATGGTGATCTAAAGGCCATCGCAAAAAACAAAGATGGGAAATATTCACCGGAATTAGTAGAAGCCGCAAAGGTCTTGCTGGATAATCCGAAACTTCTTGAAGACCTGGATACAGCAAAAAATCCTAAAGGTACTCCGGATGAGATTATTAGCAAAGAGGATTTGGAAGAGTTTAAAAAGGACCATCCTTATTTATTTGAAAAAAATGATGAATATGGCGATGATCAATGTCAAGATCAATTTGCCGGTATTCCACCGTTTATACTAGCTATGATGCAAATGTTTGGCTTAGTTAATTAATTAATCAAAAACATTTGAATGTTATTTATACTTAAATACTTTTTATTCAATCGAGTAAATAGCTGATAAAATAGGCTAAATTCTGAATAGCGAAGCAGGAGCGTTAAAAAGTGTACAGGCTCATTCTATAATTTGAAATTTAATTGAGTACCAGTAGTAAAAAGACATACACATATATACAAAAATAATCCTCATATAATTATATTAAAAATACTGCCCTCTCTAATTAGGGGGCAGTATTTTTAATATAATTATCAAGTATTCATAAAATAGGTACCAAAATAATATTTATAAAGAAATGTTTCATTTTATTAATTTAATAAAAAAAAATGTTTAAAAATTTAAAATTTTGGGAATATAAACTATAGGACATAAAAATTATAAAGGATAATATTATGCGTAATAACTTTAACTGCAAAAAAGGCTCCAACATAGGTGAAATTGGTATAATTACAGCCGGAATTTTTTTAGTAAGCTTTTTTGCTTATTCCCTCTTTGGTGGTAGCATTGGAGAAATTTTTCGAGATAATGGCAGTTTAGTAATGTTTGAATCTAATTCAGGCAGAGCTTCCATTCCTAATGTTAACCCCAATTTATTATCAAACACTGAAGTATTTTTAAATAATCAGTCTTTGCAAACTCCTGTCGAAGCATATATAAGAAGTACTTCCAGAGGAGGCAATTTAATTGAAACAAACGGATCTGCAGGTAACATGAAAGACCTTGCTTATATTGCAAAAAATTATATAGTTCAAATTCAAGAAAACTCTAAAAGAGTTAATGCTGATACTTCGGGTCTGGATAATGCATTAAAGTCATTTAATAATATTGTTGATGAATATATAGCAAAAGATGATTCAATAGTTAGCGGTACAAAAGATCCTCTGATTAAAATAATTAATGAACTGGATTTTGCTATAGACCTGGCACAGGAAGGTGATGCCGCAAAAATTTTATCAAAAGAATTGGATAGTACCCTTAATCAATTACCTGATAGTTCGGAAAAATTTATTTTAAAAACATATGTAAATGATTTACTAAATATGGGCAAACAGATTACTTATTTTGTAGATAGCAGAAACAAACAACTGCTTTATGAAGAAATAATTGAGCTAGTTATAAATGATACTGCTCAAGACACTACTACAACCGGTGCCAATACTGACCCTGCTTTAAATGATACAACCCCATCTTCTTCTACACTAGTTAACACTAGCCTTACTAATATTTTTGGACAAGGTATAGGCAGGTTAAACTTGTTATCTGATACTATTATAGCTACTGAAGTTACAATTACGCCTCCAGACTACGCATATGACTATCTAAAAAATTACTTAACCGGATCAGAATTTGATCTTGTAGAGTCATCAATATATGCATATGGAGCTACAAACGGCTGTATTGCAAGCGCAAGTGGAGATATTGTAGATATAAATACCACAACTGCTTGTAGTGCCAGTGCAAGCAGCTCAGGTAACGGTTCAAGCTCATCATCAAGCAGTGCAAGCTCTAGCAGTTCAAGTTCATCATCATCAAGCAGTAGTAGCAGCAGCAGTTATATTCAAATATTCACCGGTTCGACAGAAACATATAATGGCTGGTTTAAATTTTCAAACGGACAAGAAATGTTTGTAGGTACAAAAGATCCTGTTACCGGCTATCATAAACTTTGGGTAACATTGACTGCATCTACTGACCCTATGACTATCGGAACCGACTTATTTGGATTTGAAGTAACTCCAACAGGTATAATTTCTATGGGAGATCCGGGATCACAATATGAGGGTACATGTAACACTACCGGATATGGATGTACCAGTGACATGGCTAAATTATCCAACAACAATACATTCAGTAGTACAAGTACAACACTTCTTAAATATCAAAATTTAATAAAATTAAAGGAAAAATTAGAAGAAATTTATAATGATCCAAATATTGCTCAAGAAACAAAAGAAGATCTTGCTAAAAAAATAAAAGTATATTTGGAAGGTAATTTCTTTGAAGTATTTAAAGGCAGTTACAATAACGATGCCTTATGTAGTACCTTGCAGGGAACTATAGAAAATAACAAATGTGTTATTGACCCTAATGTTTATAGCAAGCCTATTGATACTCCGCCCACAGATATTATTAATTCGCCACCTGTTATCGATATAATGCCACCAGAGATTATTGATACAACTAGTGTGAAACCAATTAATCCTAATGATAGTACAAATATTGCTCCTGACTCTACCGTTAATCCAAACAACAATGACAAGAATAATGTAAATATTAATATACAGGCTTCACAATAAAATTACTTATAACTGCAAAAGACAGGAACAGGAATAGGTCCCTGTCTTTTGTTTTTATTATTTATTTATTTGCAATACATATATTAATTTTATACTCAGGTAACATTTTGTTAATTTAATCAAAAAAAATGTTTAAAAAATCAAATTTTTGGGAATATAAACTATAGAAACATGATAATGAAAAGGATTATATTATGTGTATTAAAAACTTTAAGTACAAAAACGGCTCCACTCCTGCAGAAATAGGCCTAATTACCGCAGGGGTGCTTTTGGTCGGATTTTTTTCTTTTGCTCTCTTTGGTGATAACATTTCAAATATATTCCAGGATAAAGGCAAATTAGCTATGTTTGAATCAAATTCCAGTAGAGCTGATATTCCCAAAGTAAGTCCCAGTTTATTAACAAATACTGAATTAACTCTTAGCGGCCAGGTTTTAAAAACACCTATTGAAGCCTATATAAGAAGTAGCTCAGGTGGTGGAAAGTTAATTGAAACTAACGGTTCCGCCGGTAACATGAAAGACCTTGCTTATATTGCCAAAAAATATATTGCTCAAATTCAAAAAATAACTGAAACTACTAATATTCATACTTCAGGATTAGATCAGGCACTAAAAATATATAATGACACAATAGACGAATACATACTAAAAGACGAAGCCACTGTTAGTGGAAAAAATGATCCATTGCTTAAAGTAATTAACGATCTGGATATTGCAGTAGATTTAAAAAAAGAAGGTGATGTTGCAAAAGATTTATATACAGAGTTAAATAAGATTCTTAATCAACTACCAGAAGGTCCGGAAAAAAGTTTGTTAAAAACTTATACAAAAGATTTACTTAAAATGGGTGAACAGCTTACTTATACAATCGACAGTAGAGAAACAATATTAGAAGAAATTGTTGAGATTGTTGAATCTTTACCAGAAGAATCATCAGCCGATAGTATAGACACAACAACTTTTATCCAAGGCTGGGATAGGTTACAGCTGCTTTCTGCAACCATCATCGATAAAGATGGTTCAATAGATATTAATGAAAAAGATTTCTTTGATCGTATACTTAGGGATTACTTAGATGAAAAAGAGTTTGATCTTGTTTCCTATATAGAGGATAAGGCCAGCTATGACACTCCTTTTACAGTAAAACAAAAGGACTCGCGTAGTATGTCCATAACACAAGAATTATGGAATGGTTGGTTTAAATTTGCAAACGGACAAGAAATGTACCTAGGTTCAAAAAATACTTCTGGCAGTTATAATTTATGGGTAACTAATGGACCGGTAGATAGTTTTGAGGACAAGAATATGGGGGTTGACTTTTTCGGGTTCGAAATTACAGCAACAGGAATAACCCCAATGGGGGCTCCGGGTACAGAACATGAAGGTACATGTAATACTACAGGATGGGGCTGTACCTATGATGTTATAAACAACGGATATAATATTATTACTAACCCTGATACAACAACGAACAATATTATTAAATTAAAAGCTATAAAAGAAAAATTAGAAGAAATTTATAATGACCCAAATATAAGTCAAGAAGTTAAAGATGATATTGCAAAAAAAATAGAAGTATATTTAGAAGGTAACTTCTTTGAAATATTTACAGGTAGTTATAATAACGATGCCCTATGCGATTCTCTCAATGGAAAAAAAGAAAATAATATATGTGTAATTGACCCTAAAGCATACGAAAAACCGGTTGAGGTTGTTGATCAACTTCCACCAGAAAAAATGCCACCTGATTCTATTGACCCTGATGACCTTAATGATACTACTGACCCTATGAATACTACTGACTCGTCTGATTATAAAGATAAACCAAACGGCACTAATAACATCAATGAAAGGACTGGGATCAAGCCATAAGTTAGTATGTAATATTTAAATACACCATATAAAATTACTTACAAATGCAAAAGACAGGGACCTATTCCTGTCTTTTGTTTTTATTTTTAATATATATATTAATTTTATATTTAAGTAACTTTTTGTTAATTTAATCAAAAAAAGCTTTCTCCCTCTAAAGTTGAATAAATTATAAAAAACCCTTCAAGAAAAAACAGGAAAAAATCCTGTTTTTTCTTTTTTAAGAAATGCATTTTTGAAAAGTTAAATATTGTAAAAAGTGGCATCAAAAACGATTGTATTTTAAATAATACGGCATTATAATTAAAAATATATATTTTCGAAAATCATAAACTCTTTTTGGCAAAATAAAAAACACAAGGGACATTCCTAAATTAAGGCTGTGGAGCTTTTATTTTTTTAGCTGTGGTTTTATATTTCTTAAAATTTAATACAGGTTTTAAATTAAATTTTAGGTTACTCTTTTTTTAACTTATTGCTTGATTTTTAAGCAATAAAGTTTAGCGTTTAAAATATTTATAAATTAATATTACAGACTTAAAAATTTTAGACTTGACATTAATACGCTTGCATAATACAACTGTATTATACAAACATTTTAAAAAATTGGAACTAAATATGAACGAAATTTTAGAAAAAAACGCTAGGGAAGAAATTCTGGAAGTTGCTTGTAAGCTATTTGCGGAAAAAGGCTATAAATCTACTACAATTAGGGATATTTGTAAAGAAGCAAATACTTATCAGGTTTCTGTTAACTATTACTTTGGAAATAAAGAAAACTTGTTTAAAGAAGCCTGCGTTAAAGCTTATGAGTTTACCAATGTATATAAATTTTTAAAAAATATAAAACAATATAAGCCGGAAGATCAACTAACCGAACTGGTTAGATCAAGATTATCTTCAATATTTAGTAACGAAAAAGACAGCTGGTTCTACAAAATATTATCAAATGAAGAAAATATAGCTTATACATTAGAAGTTAAAGATTATATTATGAAAAATGTGCTAGAACCCCATTATCAAATCATTAAAAATATAATGAAAGGCTTGCTTGGTAATGATGCAGATGAATTTGACGTTAACTTTTGTTGTATGGAAGTAATAGCTCAAACTATGTTCTTATGCAAAGGTATAGGTGTAAAACATAAGCTATTTGGCAGCGAACAGCCAAGCAAAGAACAGATAGATCAACTTGTGAATAGATCAGTAAGCTTTATGAAAGCGGGTATAAATGATATAAAGTCCAATTAATTCAATAATGAATTAAAAGGTATTGGTAAAAAGAGGATAGGTTAATGAAAAAAATTATAGTTATTTTAATTATTTTAGGGGCATTAGGCTTTGGTATTAACCATGCTATATCAATGAAGCAAATGAAATCGCAACAAATGCAGCAAATGTCTAAAATGCCTCCTCCTGTTGTTAAATTAGAAACAATAAAAGAACAAAATATTATTGAGGTTAAAGAATATGTAGGAAGAGTAAAAACCCAGGATAAAGTTGATATAAGGGCTAGGGTCAAAGGATATCTTGATAAAAGATATTTTAAAGAAGGTCAAATAATCAAAAAGGGCGATTTACTCTATAGAATTGAGCAAAAAGAATATATAGCGGCTGTAGAAAGAGCAGAAGCTGATATTTTAAAAGAAAAAGCTGCTTTAGAAGAATTAAAAAAGAATCTAACTAGAGCAGAAGAGTTAATAAAAAATGATTATATAAGCAAATCAAAATATGATAATAGCCTTGCAGCCGTTCAAAAGTCTCAAGCCAGTATTAAAGCTAAAATTGCCAGATTAAGACAAGCTGAGATAAACTTAGGTTACACTGAAATTTATTCTCCAATTAACGGAAAAATAGGCAGCGTTAATATTACACTGGGCAACTATGTAGGTCCTCAATCCGGGGCACTTGCATCTATTGTAAAGTTCAACCCTGTTAATGTAAGTTTTAACGTACCGGCTATAGATTATACAAAATACAAATTAACTGGTAAAAAACACAAAAAAAATAATAATTTAAAAGTTGGCTTAAAATTTTCTGACGGTACTAAGTTTGATACTAAGGGCATTCTAAATTTTTCCGATAATCAAATAGACGAAACAACCGGCACTATTAAATTAAGAGCAGAGTTTAAAAATTCTGCTAATCTGTTAATCCCTGGACAATACGTAAATGTATTGTTATATAACAATATCCCAACACTTAAAGTTGTTGTTCAGCAAGCTTTGGTTTTAGAAGACGGTGTGGGCAAATATGTTTATACACTAGGAAAAAATAACATTGTTGAAATAAAAAGAATAAAAATTGAAGGCGAACACGAGACTTACTGGATTGTAAAAGAAGGCCTAAAAGCCGGTGATAAAATTATAGGCTCCGGTCTTTTGAAAATCAGGCCGCAAATGCCTGTAATGCTAGCCTCCCAAATGCCTAAAATGCCTATGAAGAAAAAGGAGGCTGCTAATGTTCAGTAAGTTCTTTATTTTTAGACCAAGATTTGCAGTAGTAATATCTATGCTGATAGTCTTGGTAGGTTTAATATCCATGACACTTTTGCCTCTTGAAAAATACCCTTTAATTACACCTCCACAGGTTGTAGTAAGAACAGCATATCCCGGAGCTAACGCAGAAGTTATCGAAGAAACAATTGCTGCACCCATAGAATCAGAGATTAATGGTGTTGAAGATATGTTATATATGGAATCTTCAAGCTCTAACGGAGTGTATAGCTTAAGTGTATTTTTTAAAGTTGGCACTGACCCTGATATGGCAGTTGTAAACGTTCAAAATAGGCTTTCTCTTGCCACCCCCAGATTGCCAGAAGAAGTAAAAAGGCAAGGACTTGTAGTAAAACAAACCGTAGGGGGGCCGGGTATACTGGTTCTAAGTGTAAGTTCAAAAAGCAATCAATATGATGGCTTGTTTTTGCATAACTTTGCTTCAATTCAGTTGAAAGATAAAATTGCAAGACTGCCCGGGGTCGCTGAAGTTACATTGTTCGGGGTAAAGGATTATAGTATGAGAATCTGGACAAACCCTGAAAAAATGGCCGGCCTCGGACTTACAGTCAGTGACGTAAAAAATGCAATAAGAACCCAAAACGTTCAGGTTGCTGTAGGAAGTATCGGGCAAGAGCCTATGTATAAAGACCAGCAATTTAATTTTCCTATAATTACAAAGGGCAGGTTCAAAAGCCCTCAAGAATTTGAAAATATAATTATAAGAGCAAATAAAGATGGTTCACTAGTCAGATTAAAAGATATAGCAAAAGTAGAACTCGGGGCTACATCTTATAGCTCATTCGGCAGAGTAGACTCAAAAGATATAATTGCTTTATCAGTTACTCAACTAAGTGATGCTAATGCAATAGATGTCGCAGACAGAGTAATAAAAGAGGTTAAAATTTTATCAAAAAACTTCCCGGAAGGCATAGAGGTTAACACGGTATGGAATGATACAAAGTTTATAAAAGAATCGCTAAAAGAGTTGGTAATAACGCTATTAGTAGCATTATTACTGGTCGCTGGCGTTACTTTTGTATTTCTACAAAATAGCAGAGCTACTTTGATTCCTGTTGTTGCTATACCTGTATCCATAATAGGTACATTTGCAGCATTGCAGGCTCTAGGGTTTACTATTAATACTCTTACAATGTTCGGATTAGTGCTGGCAGTAGGTATTGTAGTTGATGACGCAATCGTTGTTATCGAAAACGTTCAAAGACACCTGGAAAAAGGTTTAAAACCAAAAGAAGCCGCACTTAAAACAATGGAAGAAGTCAGCGGTGCGATTATTGCAACCACAGCAGTATTGTTGGCAGTATTTGTACCTGTTGCTTTTCTTCCCGGCATTTCCGGTAAGCTATATAAACACTTTGCCTCTTCTATATCTATAGCAGTTACTATATCTTCTTTAATAGCTCTTACACTTGCTCCGGCATTATGTGCAACCATGATAAAAACCAGTAAAACAAGCGCCAGCAAAAAATTATTCGGCTGGTTTAATGTATTATTCGACTATGTTACTAAACTTTATCTTGATATAGCTAAAGACCTTGTTAAAAGGCCTGTTGTTATTGTATTAACACTTGCTATGTTAATAGGTAGCAGTGTTGCATTATTCAAATTTGTACCTGCCGGCTTTTTACCACAGGAAGATCAAGGGGTAATATTAGCCAGTTTACAATTACCTGATGGTGCATCTTTGCAAAGAACCAGCGAAGTATCTAAAAAAGTAGAAGCAGGCATACAACAAATCTCCGGTATCAGTAGAGTAATAGGCCATTGCGGATGGGACGGCTCTAATTCAGCTATTATTATTGCTATATTAGAACCTTGGGATAAAAGAACAACACCTGATAAATCATTAAAAGCAATACTTGGCCAAATATACGGAAGATACGGCATGCTAGAAGAGGGTAACCTTTTTGCGTTTGTCCCCCCGGCCATAACCGGATTGAGTATGTTTGGCGGATTTGACTTTATGTTGCAGGATATAGGTGATCACACCCCTCAAGAACTGGCAGAAGTAGCTTGGAAGCTAATATTTGCAGCTAATACAGATCCCCGATTACAAAGAGTTTTTACTACTTATCAGGCAAATTTGCCACAGGTGTTTGTTGATGTAGATAGAGAAAAAGCTTTGGCTCAAGGCGTTCCCATCTCTGATATATATAACACGCTTGGAGTACAATTGGGTTCACTGTATGTTAATGATTTTAACAAGCTTGGGCGGGTATTTCAGGTAAAAATGCAGGCGGACAAACAATTCAGAAATTCTCTCAACGATATAAGCAACCTATATGTAAGAAACAAAGACGGTAAAATGCTGCCGCTTAATGTTTTGGTAAATTTAGATTCTAAAGTGGGTCCACGAAAATTAAGCAGATATAACTTATTCAGATCAGTAAGTATCAAAGGTGCTGCTGCTTTTGGCACTAGTTCCGGCCAGGCATTAACAGCTATGGAAGAACTTGCTGGAAAAATATTACCGAAAGGTTACGCTTATACCTGGTCCGGGACATCAAAACAGGAAAAAGAATCTTCCGGCCAAACATTTCTTATCTTAGGATTGGCAATAGTATTTGTTTATTTATTTCTTGTCGCTCTATATGAGAGCTGGACAATACCTTTTGCGGTAATATTGGTCGCCCCTGTTGCAATTTTGGGAGGACTAATGGCGATGTTTTTTACCGGAGGGAGCTTGAATATGTACTCACAAATTGGTTTGGTTATGCTGATTGGTATGGCAACAAAGCATGCTATTCTTATAGTTGAATTTGCTAAAAAACAAAGAGAAAACGGTATGCCTATAAAGGAAGCCGCAATAACTGCAGCAAAGTTAAGATTCAGAGCTGTTATGATGACAGTATTGTCATTTATCTTTAGTATCATACCTTTGGTTACAGCCATGGGGGCAGGTGCTGAAAGCAGACGCTCTATAGGTATTGCGGTTTTTGGCGGAATGATAGCCGCTGCCGTGATAGGAACATTTTTAGTTCCGGCGATATATGCTTTAATTCAATCTATAAAAGAATATTTTAGCAGTAATAATGACAGTAATAATAATTTTAATATACAAGAAAGAGGGGTTGTATATGAGAAAGTTAATTAATAAACTGGTTATACTTGTTCTTTTAATTAATATAGCCGCTGGAAGTTCAATAGCAGAAGAAAAAAAAGTTAGTGTTATAAAAAGCGGCATAGAAAAAAATGCAAACTTGACTATGTTCAGATGTATTAATATTGCATTGAATAACAGTCCTGCAATCAAAGCGGCAATAAGCAATACACATATATTTAACAGTAAAATAGGTATAGAAAAAAGTAGGCATTTTCCCAAGCTATCTTTATCTACCGGTTTTTCAAGGTTAAACAGTTCTATCACAAGGCAAAACAGAAACTTTACTAATGATAACTCATTTAATTCTTACGAACTGGGCGGAATATCCGTAAATCAGCTGATTAGTGATTTTGGTAAAACCGGGACTACCATAGCTATTAGTAAAGATTATCATAATATTTCTAAACATCAGTTAAAAACAACTAAAAATAATATTGTTTTTGATGTTAAGAAGGCTTATTACCAATTATTATTAACTTATCATAATAAAAAAGTAATAATTGAATCTGTTAAAGTATATAAACAACACCTGGAAAGGGCAAAGGCTTTTTATAAAGTAGGAACAAGGCCTAAAATAGATGTTCTTACCGCTGAGGTAAATTTAAGCAACGCCAGGCTACAACTAATTCAGGCGGATAACTATATTGACGTGGCTATTGCAAACCTTAACAGGGCTATGGGTATATCTGCGCCGCCTGAATATACTTTAAAAGACAAGCTTGAATATAAAGAAAAACAGTATAATTTTGATGAAGCCTTAAATATTGCTTATGAAAAGCGACCTGATTATAAATCAGCAGTAATTAAAACAAATGCTGATAAAAAATATATCAGCCTGGCAAATAAAATTTATTTTCCTGATTTAAAAGGATCTGCAGGGTATTCGGTACAAGGTACCAATTCTAATATTGATCCCGGGTGGAACCTTGGCTTTAGCTTTCAAATTCCTGTATTTAACGCATATTCAATAAAAAAACAGGTAGATGAGGCTAAAGCTGAATATCAAAAAGACTTAATGGAAGCTGAGACCGTAAGACAGAATATTTATTACGAAATAAAAGAGGCACATGTTAACTTTATAGAGTCACAAAGAAAAATACCTGTTGCAAAAGTAGCTTTAAAACAAGCTAAAGAAAGCTATGATCTTGCCAGCGGACGATACAACGTTGGCGAGGGTGATCCTATTGAATTAAAAGATGCTGAGTTAACTTACAGAAATGTAAAATTACAATATTACAGAGCATTACACGATTATAATGTTGCGGTTGCCGCATTGGAAAGAGCTATTGGTAAAATATTACCGGAAGACAATGAAAACACTTGATATATAACTATTTTTCCTTATTTTTAACAAATTTAGCAGTAGCAGTTCCTAAAATTGCACCGACAATAACAGCAGGGGCTGCTACTACTGTATGTAAAATTGCTGATAAAATCTTGGGTGATCTCTTTGCAAGGTTTTCTGCCAATTTTAAGTTTTTTAGCTTGTGGTTTTTCTTTATTAAATTTCAGATTACTCTTTTCAGAATATATCCAGCTTTATTTAGAGATATAGCAAAGAAAAAAAAGTACTTGAATAAAGAACCTTCCTCATGTATATGTATACTAGGGAGGGTTTAACATTGATAAAATCATTATCAACG